>MGMW01000025.1 GCA_001795035.1 Chloroflexi bacterium RBG_13_53_26 | reverse complement strand
ACAAGCGGCATCGATAGGAGAGGGTTCAACTCCGTCGGGTGGCACGAGCAAAGACTCACGGCTTGCCTGCATGAGATTACCAGGCTTTCACCCCTGCTCCATGACCTTCCTTGGAGAGGCTCGGCAACCTCTCGGCTTCTTGAGCCTCAGCTTGGTCGGGGCAGGGCAGGGTGGGAGTAATTCGGCTTTGGTCGTCTTGACCCCTGTTAGTGCCAATTCTGGTCCTAAAGACAAACCGGTGGATTCGGCAGCATAGAGTACCTGGTGTCTGTTGATGGCAACGAAAGCGAATCTTGATTGGTCTTCGAACAATTTGGGGGTAATCTCAACATTTGTGAGGGGCAAGAATCTCTCGTCGCCTTCGATGGTGTGCACCAGTTGCCCCCATATTGTGGCATGCATGTTGCCGATGAGACTGTATGATTGGAGACGCATCTTGACTGCGAGGTGCTTCTTTATCACTCTGCGGGTACTCTCTCTTTCGGGCTGTCCATTGCCCATCTCAACAACGAAGAGAATATTGGCTTTGCTGATGTGGGTAGATGTCAGGTACTCGTGTTCACCTGCCGGGAAGAACATCTTGACATCGGTAAGCGGCACAAAGTCATGACCGATGCGTGACAGATTGGCCACAAGACCATTGTTGAGGGCATCCAAGAGACGCTGATGACATACACGATACGTGTATCCCACTGCAGTGCAATTGGACATACATACCATCACTCTCACTGGCCTGAGCCTGTCATCGCTCCACCACTGGTGGGCATTTTCCTTTGAAGATCTCGACGTCATGCAAGTCTCCGTTGGTGCACCATCAAATGCTGGCTATCCCCTAAGTCGTCGATATAAGAGGGCCTTCAGCCACCGGTTTCATTGAATAGAATGAAGCTTACACCAAAGATGCCTCAGAACTATCTCCGAAACGACCATGATTCTCGCAGAAACATCTCGATTGGATTGAACGCGCACGCGCGCTCTCTGCAGTGAGTCAATTACCATAATCATTCACTAACAGAACAATGTGAACTGTTAGATCGTTCGGGAATCACGATGCAGAGGTGCTCTGGAAGACATGAGACTGGGACCAGATGGAGATGACGATGGCATCGGTAGGGTCGAGTGGTGAGAGATTGGTCAGACTGTCCAGTCTGGCCTTGCAGAGCCTTGGGTGTTTGTGGTATGTTCTCGTTCGAGAGCTTGCAGCAGAAGCACGGGGGGAACGGAATCGCATAGAGGCACTGATGGTCCAGTGCCCCAAGCTCGGTCAAGCGCCAGGCAACCTACGAGGGGGGTGAAAAAGCGAGTGGGGAGCAGGGTATCACCTTTGATGGTCAGTCCGTCTGAGTTCTAGCCACTTCCTGCTCGTTTTTCATTCTCCGCGGGGGCAGCACAGGTTTCTCCGTGTTCTGCTCAGCATCTCTCATTGCTGACAGAATTGTATAGGGGGTGTGTTATGGTCAGGCCAATCGACCTATTGCGACAGGGCAGGAGGGACGAACTGTGGCAGATGTGCTGCGGCTTCATAGACCTCTCCATAGAGCAGTTTATGGCCATCCAAAAGAGACTGCTCCTGGAACAAATCGAACTGCTGACCAACTCCAGGCTGGGGCAGAAAGTAATGTGGTGGGCCACGCCCAGTACCGTAGATGAGTTCCGCCAGCGGGTACCGCTGACGACCTATGCTGACTACTGCCCTGAGCTACCCGAACGTCGCGAGTCTGTCTTGCCGGCCAAGCCGGCTCGCTGGATAAAAACCTCTGGCTACAGTGGCACCTATGAAGTCAAATGGGTGCCCATGTCAGAACGTTTCACTGCGGAATGCGAGAAGGCCTGCGCCGCATGCTCCCTCTTTGCCGCGTCTCGCTATCGCGGTGATATCGCCCATATCAAGGAGCACTGGAAAGTGTTATGTACAGTAGGAGGTCCAGAGTATGCCTCCGGTGCGATTGGAGATCTGACCAAACAGGCCTTCAACTTCGATTTTTTGCCCTCTAACGCTGATGGATTAAATTTCGTCGACAAGATCAAGGCTGGCTTTGCAGAAGCTCTCTACGAAGGGCTGGATGCCTTCGGCGGATTGCCATCGGTCCTGGTGGCAGTGGGAGAGCAGATGAAGGAGCAACCCAAGAAACCTGATCTTGCCTTCCTCAGAGCTCACCCGAAGGCCATATTGCGTCTGGCCAAAGGGCTGGTGAGGAGCAAGCTGGCGGGACGGCCCATGCTTCCCAGCGATTTATGGAACATCAAGGTGATATATGGAGGCGGCACTGACTCAGCCGTATTCACCAAGAAGGTCGAGGAGATGTGGGGCCGGCGGCCGTTGGAGCTCTACGGAGGCACTGAAGGGGGAATCTACGCTGCCCAAACCTGGGACTACGAAGGTATGACCTTTGTGCCCAACCTCAACTTCTTTGAATTCATCCCCGAGGATGAGCATTTCAAATGGCAGATGGATCATTCCTACGAGCCGGAGACCGTCCTGCTGGACGAGGTTAAGCCCGGGCAGAACTACGAGATCGTGATCACTAACCTGCACGGCGGAGCCTTGGTCAGGTTCAGGGTAGGGGATATGATCCGGATAATCTCCCTTCGCAACGAGCATTCAGACATTGACCTTCCCCAGATGGTCTTCTATGGCAGGGCGGATGATGTTATTGACATTGCCGGACTTGGTCGGCTGACCGAAAGGATAATCTGGGAGGCAATCCAGAACACCGGCATTCCATATGTTGAGTGGACCGCCAGTAAGAAGGTGATCGGCGATAGGGCCTTCCTCCAGGTTTACATCGAACCCAGACACAGGGATGGTCTCAGAGAGGCCACCATGGCTACGGCCATCAGTCGTGAACTCGGTAGGCTAGAGGGCAAGTACCATCACAACCCGTACAACATCTACGATGGTGAGGACTCCCCAGCTCAATTGCAGCATTCGGTTGACTCCAACCTTGTGGAGGTCGCCCTGCTTCCCCAGAGTGCTTTTGCCAGTTACATTGCCCAGCGGCAGGCCGAGGGGGCCGATCTTGGACATCTGAAGCCCCCTCATGTCAATCCTTCAGAAAAGGCGCTTGCCTTACTTGGCGCGCAATCACTCCCCGCCGTTTCGACCAGCGAGGTGGCAGCTATTTGATAGCACGATGATGTTGTGGCCGGTCAAAGAAAGGATGACTGCACCAGCACGGTTCCAGGGAGTTGCCCGATTCATGATTGGTCACGAATTCTAGACAAAGTGCTCCAATGTGTGCGATGGGTTGAATCTGGCATCAGCCCATGCGCTACTCTTGGCTTAGGTTTGCAGGCGACCTGCCCGCACTCATAGACACAGTAGTCGATACTCGGAATTTCGTCAGACAACCCCCGGACTATCTGGAGAAGCCTGCCGTCGTGGCATATTGGCTGATCATGAGGGATTCCCTCTATTCTTTCTGACGATCCGCTCTGCCTCCGGGTAACCCAAAGAGAAGCCATCTATTGAAATACATGAATGGTATATTGACCAGGCCAACCAGCCATTTGGTGAAGAGCTGACCTTCTATCAAAGACCACAGCGGCATTGTCCCCACAAAGGCTATAGTGATGAAGATGAAGGTATCGACGGTGAGCGACGGGATGGAGCTGAAGACATTCCTGGCCCAGAGATGCCTCCCCTTGGTCAACTTCCTGAACATGTCATATATCCAGGCATCAAGGTTCTCACTCACCAGGAAGGCCACCCACGACGCCAGAGTGATCCGGGGAACCAGGCTTACTATCGCTTCCCAGGACTCTTGATTCTCCCAGAAGGGCGCCGGACTGAGCCGCGTGGCCAGCCACAGAAAGAAAATCATGGCCACCTGGGTTACAAAGGCAATCAAGATCATCCGGTGGACTTCACTGCGACCAAACCTTTCGTTTACGATGTCGGTGAAAAGATAGGTGACTGAATAGACCAGAACCGCGGCGGGTGCCGTAACCGTGATGAAGCCAAGGTCGTATTCCGCTATCTTGGCCGCAGTGATCTGACTGATAGCCACAAACAATACGTAGAGGCCAATCAGCGCGTCAGGCTTCTCAAACCTCCTGGCATACCAGGCTCCAAAAAGGGTGAAGCTTGTTATTCCCAGCACCCACAATATTATCTCCAGCATGTCGTCTCACCCCCTTCGCTTGTCCATCTCCAGAGAAATCACCGACTACTCCGCTTAAGGAATGTTTATAGCCTGCTTTGCAGAGAAAATCAATTTGACCGGCTTCATCAAGGTTTGAATAGGCGATTCTGACGGGCCATAATTCGTGCTGAACTCGTTCAGATACATGTGAGACGGTAGACAGGTAAAATAGGGGCCATTCTCCTGGGTGAGAAAGATTGGATGGAGGTGGCACTCTATGCGGGTATTCGGTCTGCCCCGTGTGATAGGCCGTGTCTCCAAGCTGGGTTATGCTGAGCTCAGTGATGATGCCAGAGAGAGGCTGCGCTACGTTAGCTGCTTTCAGTCTTTGCGGAAGCAGGGACTGTCTGCCAGCAAGGCCAGCGAAGTCATGGGCATCTCCAGAGCTACGCTCTACCGCTGGGAGAAGCGACTGGAAGAAGAAGGGTTAAGGGGCCTGGAGGACAGAAGCCGCCGGCCAAAAAGGACTCGTAAGCCTACCTGGAGCCCGGAGCTGGCGCAGGCGGTCCTGGCTCTGAGGGAACAGTACCCCCGCTGGGGAAAGGATAAGCTGGTGGTACTGCTGAGACGTGAGGGACGGCAACCCTCCACTTCAATGGTGGGACGCATCCTGAGCCTGTTGAAGGCCAGGGGTGTACTGAAGGAACCTCCTCGAAGCTATATTTCCGCCCGGAAACGCTCGCGGTCCCGTCCCTACGCCATACGCAAGCCCAAAGACTATCAAGCCCGAAACCCCGGCGACCTAGTTGAGGTAGATACCCTGGACCTGCGGCCTCTTCCCGGCGTGGAACTGAAGCAATTCACCGCCCGGGATGTGATTTCCAGATGGGATGTCCTGGAGGCACATAGCCGGGCCACTGCCCGCACTGCCGCTGCCTTTCTGAAGACCATGCTTAAGCGTATGCCTTTCGAAGTGAAGGTAATCCAGGTGGATGGCGGATCAGAGTTTCAAGCCGCCTTTGAGGCGCTGTGCCAAGAACTGGGACTCACACTCTTTGTTCTACCGCCCAAAAGTCCCGAACTCAACGGTCACGTGGAGCGAGCCCAAAGGACCCATACGGAGGAGTTCTATGAAGTCTACCTGGAAGATCTCGACCTTAAGAACCTCAACCACGCTCTCAAAGACTGGGAGCGGATTTACAACTGCGTTCGCCCTCATCAGTCGCTGGACTGGAGAACCCCTGAAGAGTATCTTAGAGACTGCCATCCGGATATGGCCCCGGATCCCCAACTGTCTCATATGTAGTGGACGAGTACACGTGCTTGACAGCGCAGTTTGGAAAACAGTATCATGGGTTTGCGTAAGCTTGCTGCTCGCAACACCTTGTATCTGCAGATGGCGCAAACTCGAGACAAAGGACCGATGGCGCAGACTCGTGACCAGGAAATGACGGCCATTCTCAGACAATCCCAGATGTTCTGGAGGCTGTCTGACGACCAGTTAGATAAGTTGGTTGCCATAAGCGATGGGGAGTGCCATGGCCCGGGAGAGTCGATCTTCGCCGCTGGCGATTCGGCGCGGAAGGTCTACGTCATTGTGGAGGGCAGGGTGGCGCTTGAGATGGCGATTCGCATTGGCTCACGAACGAGAAAACAGGCGACCATTGACGTCTTGGGTGCGGGGGAAGTCTTCGGCTGGTCGGCACTTACGGAGAAGCGCATTCTCACCATGTCAGCAGTAGCCACAGAGAATACCAGACTGCTTGCCCTGGATGGGGATGATCTTCGCAATCTGTGGAATGAAGATGCTGACATATGCCGCAAAATGGCAGATGAGCTTGTCAATCTGGTTTCTGACAGACTGGCTCATACCAAACGGACACTGGCTCACGTGCTGGGTGTCGCCTCTCACGATTTGAGAGCTCCTCTGGCTACAGTTCAGAGCTGTCTTGACGTTCTGCTTGGCGGCTTCACCGGAGAACTTAACAGTAAGCAGATTGAGCTGCTGGCGGGAAGCAGGCAGCGGATTTCGGATCTCATGAGCCTGACCGACAATGTCCTTGACATCTCCTATATCGAAATCAGACAGGTCGATTTTGAGAAGACGTCCTTACTTGAACTGGTGGAGAAGTCTATCGCTGATGTTCAGGGTATTGCTGTGCGCAAGAACATACAGATAGAGAATCACGTGGCCCCCGCGTTGCCGCCCATCCTGGGAGTGCCAAAGCGTTTACGTCAAGTGATCATGAATCTGTTGAGTAATGCTGTTAAATACACCCCGGCTGACGGCAAGGTTACAGTGCACTCCAGTGAAACAGATGACTCTGTGCAACTGCACATTACAGATACCGGAATAGGCATTGCGACCGAGGAATTGGCCCGGGTATTCGACGATTTCTATCGCGGATCCAGAGGCGATGCAGAAGGAGCCGGTTTGGGGCTTTCCATAGCCAAGAAGATCATTGAATCTCACGGCGGGCTGATTTGGGCAGAAAGCCCCTGCCCCGAGACCGGGATAGGCACCAAACTGACCATCGCTCTGCCCAAAGTAGCACTGGCGGCAACTAAGGCGGATTCTGGGCGATCAGTTACCACCGGGGCCAGAATACTGGTCGCTGATGATGATCCCGAGATGCTGAGAGCGACAACCCTGGTACTTGAGTCAGGGGGGTTCCAGATATCTGCCGCTCGTGATGGCATAGAGGCCCTGTCCAAAGTCGAGGCAGATAAGCCCGACCTGCTGATTCTGGATCTCATGATGCCAGAGATGGATGGATTCGAGGTTCTCAAACGACTCGGGGAGCGAAAAAGAACCGGGCGCGGTCGGATTCCGGTTCTGGTACTGAGTGCTGTCAGGGAAGGCAGCAGTCGACGGCGCTACGAGCTCGAGACCAGTTCAGACTTGGGTGCCGATGGCTACCTTGAGAAACCGATCTCTCCTCCTCTCTTGCTCAATGAGGTTAATAGGATCCTGACCGAAAAGGGGTCTAAGATTTGCCACTAAGCCCGGGTAAAAACCAAGAAGGACTAAAGGAGGAAGAACCGATGTCGAGACAAGCCAGGATATTAATCGTTGACGATGACCCTGTTTTCGTCAATTCAACAAGAACAGTCCTGGAGAGCAAGCACTATCAGGTCAGCGCTGCTTCTGACGGCGACGAGGGACTGCGTAAGGTGAAAGAGGTTAGGCCAGACCTGATCATACTGGATGTAATCATGCCCACCAAGGATGGATTTACGGTTTGCGAGCAACTCAAGAAAGATCCGCAATTCTCAGAGATTCCGGTGATAATGTTGACCAGCTTTGCCGAAAAGAGAGGAGAGTGCAATATCCCCGTGAGCGCCGGGCTTACTCTTGAAGCCGAAGCCTATTTGGACAAGCCAGCCAGCCCTGAGAAACTGCTGGACCAGGTTAAGAAGCTGTTGAGCAAGGTGAGCCTACAGTAGTCATGAATTCCCCCGTTGGAGCTTCGAGGAAACAGTGCCATGATAATCCGTCCCTCCACTGGATGGAGGCTTTGTTTCTGATTGACTGGGTTTCGCAGACTCATGGAGTGTGATGATAGACGGCTATAACATAGAGGTGAGACTCCTTGCAATCACCGGTCTATGGCCGCCTGAGGCTCATGTTGATGAGGAACGGAGTACACCTCCTTCCGAATGGCTCATCGAGTATGCGGGCAGGCTCTGCTGGGACACCACAGACAAGCTCGGCACTACCCCCAGGCGGATCGAGAGTTGGCTGGAATTTGGGCATGAATCGGTGATCGAGCATGCTTCAGCCACCTTCCACATCAGAGCCAGCCGCGTTTTGACCCACGAGCTTGTGCGCCACAGATTGGCAAGCTATAGCCAGAGAAGCCAGAGGTATGTCAGAGAATCTGAGCCCAGATATGTCACCCCTCCTGAGCTCACCGCAGGCCAGCTTGGCGGTGACGTGTTCGAGAAGGCTATCCTGGACGCCTGGGGTGCCTATACCAAGCTGCTCCATCTCGGTATCAAACCTGAGATAGCACGATACGTTTTGCCCAATGCCTGCGAGACACAAATAGTCATGACCATGAATTTCAGAGAGCTCAGGCATTTCATCAAACTCAGGACAAGCAAGAGATCCCTTCCAGAAATGAGGGCGGTAGCCGGTGAGATGAAGAGGATCATGAAGGAGCAGTCACCGAGAGTCTTTGGGGATCTATAGCGCGGGCGACGAAGTGGGCCGCCCCGAATTCGTTCACATGATTGGGGCTGCTTCTGCATCCGTTGTGACATTCTGCAAGCACCGTAGCATTTCCTCAACTCGTGAGAAATCCCAGGGCGATTAGTTTGCGAGAGCGAAATTGTTCTTGCTATAATGAGCGTTGATTAGGAGTGCCCAGGAGATTGGAATGAGTAACCAGAACCAAACAGACCGGATCCTTGTGATCGCCAGCGTGCAGGATCTGGTGAACATGATTAAGGAAGCTGTCGGTGGCTCGCTCGAAGTAACATACGCACCCAATCAGAAAGAGGGTTTGGAAAGAGCAAGGAAGGACTTGCCTGCCATCATTGTTTTGGGCTATCTTGAGCCACAAGGCACCGCCTTCGCACTGCACCGCAAGCTTCGGGAGGGGTGGATCACGAAGAACATCCCCCTCCTGATCGTTGATATAGAGTCTGCAGATCATCCCCAAAGGGTATTGAGTATGGAGGAAGGTCTGCAGATGGAAGCTGACGAGTATGTCTCACTTCACCGTACGGATGGGCAGGTGTCTGTTTCCCGGCTGGCCGAACCGATAGCCAGACTGAAAGAAACACTCCACACCAGGTTGAGAACAACAGCAAACCTCGTCAGGGAAGCCATCCTTGATCCAGACACCTTCTGCGTCACCTGGGAACAGGTCCCCGGTCGGGGAGCTTTTGAAATGCAGCAGGAGGAGCTGGTTGAGAATGCCCGGCGAGCTGCCCGGAGAGGCAGGATTCACGCCGTAAGCGTCACCGATAACCCCGGCGGCAATCCAGCCATCTCAACCGAGATATTGTGTACCGAGATCAGGAAACTGGGGATAGAGCCGCTGGTGCATCTTGCCTTCAGAGACAAGAATAGGAACGAGTGCGAAAGCATGCTCTACGGCCTCGCTGCCCTGGGGGTGAGAAACCTTCTGCTGTTGACTGGAGACTATCCTTCAAGCGGCGGATTCATGGGGAGATCAAAACCTGTGTTCGATCTGGACTCCGTCCACGGCTTACAGTTGGTGGAGATGATGAATGCCGGAATGGAACACGAGGCGATGGGAAAGAAAACCACCCTGGCTCCGACCGACTTCTTTGCAGGTACTTCTGTTTCCCCCTTCAAGCAGTCAGAGGCGGAGCTTGTAGGGCAGTATCACAAGTTGAAGAAGAAAGTCGATGCTGGCGCCGACTTCGTCATCACGCAACTTGGGTATGACGCCAGGAAGCTTCATGAAGTGCTGACTTGGCTCAAAGTCAACGGCTACAATACACCGGTGATGTCAAACATCTATGTTTTGCCTTACGGGGCGGCCAAGATCATGAACGCGAATCAGATTCCCGGTTGTGTTGTCACCGATAAGTTGCTGGAAGAGGTGGCTCAAGAAGCGAAGGCTTCGGACAAAGGCAGGTCAGCCAGGCTTGCTCGAGCAGCCAAGATATATGCTGTAGCCAAGGGTATGGGCTGTGCCGGAGCCCATATCGGGGGACATGGCCTTACGTATGAAATGGTCGAAGGCATAATTGACAAAGGAGAAGAGCTGGCCAAGGACTGGAAGACCCTCGTTGCTGAATTTGACTACCCTCAGCCCAATGGCTTCTATTTCTTCGAAAGGGATCTGAAAACCGGCCTGAATCTTGAAACACCGGCATCAAGACCGGCAAAGACAGGGCTATCTCCTGTTTACGAGCTCTCCAGGCTTGCTCACGTCACTCTCTTCAATCCGAGAAGCATCATATTCAAAGCATTCAAACCCGTGATGAAGCGGGTGGACTCTTCGGCAAGGATTGAATCGATCTTTGGCAGTATGGAGCACTTGGCTAAGGTAGCCATGTTTGGCTGCATGAATTGCGGGGATTGCTCCCTGTTCGACGTGGCCTTTTTGTGCCCCATGTCCCAGTGCCCCAAAAACCAGAGAAATGGTCCGTGTGGTGGCAGTCATGAAGGATGGTGCGAGGTCCATCCTGATAAGAAATGCGTCTGGGTGAGAGCCTACGAGAGACTCAAGCGTCACAAAGAAGATAACTCGATCGGGGAATACACGGTTCCTCCCTGTAATTGGGAACTGATGGGAACCCCCTCCTGGATCAATTTCTATCTCGGACGAGATCACACGGCCAAGAGGCTCGGGATACCGCCTGTTCCCAAGAAGCCTCCATCCGTGGAACGCGACAAAGTCAAGAGCGATCAGAAGACTGCGTCATCTTGAAGATGGTGCAGTCAATTGCAGTGAGTACGCGGGAGGTGGAGAAGAATGCATCTTTCAGAATTGTTCAGGAATGGTAAATTCGTCATTACGTGTGAGGTAACACCTCCAAAAGGGGTAGACATCGGAGAATTCCTGAATACGGTAGATATGGTGAAGGATCACGTTGACGCCGTGAGCATCGGTGACAACCAGAGAGCAGTAATGCGGGCAGCATCCTTAGTAATCTGCCACCTGCTCAAAGAGAAGAATATAGAGCCGCTAATGGAATTGACTGCCCGAGATAGGAATCGCATAGCACTCCAATCCGATCTGCTGGGTGCCGCCATTATGGGAATCGAGAATGTGCTTCTTGTCAGTGGATATCCGCCGTCTGTAGGAGATCATGCTCAAGCCAAGCCAGTCTATGACCTCGACTCTGTGTCACTTGTGGCTGCGGCCAAGGCCCTGACACAAGGGCACGATATCACGGGCCACGCTTTGGACGGTATTCCCAGTCTTTGTCTTGGCGTTGCGGCAAATCCAGGGCTGAAACCCGCCGAGCCGCATCTGGAAAGGCTAAAGCAAAAGATAGCTGAAGGCGCCCAATTCATTCAAACGCAGGCCGTCTATGACCCGGAGGTTCTGGAGAAATTCATGGAGTCGGTTAGCAGATTGAATGTGCCCGTCATGGTGGGGCATGCCATGTTAAGGTCTGCAAGTATGGCAAGTTTCATGAATAGCAATCTCCCAGGTGTCAGTGTGCCGGACAAATTCATTAAGGAACTGGAGGGATTGCCCAAGCACCAGATAGCCGAAACAAGCCTGCGAATATCGATTGACCTTCTCAGAAGGATGAAGCCTCTCTGCCAGGGTGTTCATTTCTTGGTCGCAGGGTGGGAGCAGTACGTGCCCACAATCGTAGAGGCTGTAGTCGGGCAAAAGACCCGACAGGCATCGAGTTGAAAAGGACCCCCAGTTGCAAACGACCAAATTTTGCTGTAATATTCCCAGCCAAGGTTAAAGTTCAGGTTATTAATCTAATGTCGAGTTTCCTTCAGGATTCATCAGCAGCATTGGATGACCGAACTCTAGCCAATTTTTTGTGCTTGTCACAAGAGGAGGTCATCTAATGGGTTATACTGACAAGCAGATTGAATGCCGGGAATGCGGAGCCTCTTTTGCCTTCACCGCTTCCGAGCAGGAGTTCTATGCCTCCAAGGGGTACACCAACGACCCCAAGCGCTGCCCGGCGTGCCGTCAGGCAAAGAAGTCACAGAGACAGGGTGAAGGCGGCTATTCAGGTGGCACACGGCAGATGTATCCTGCGGTTTGCGCCCAGTGTGGCAAGGACACCGAGGTGCCTTTCGAACCGAAATCGGAGAGACCAGTCTACTGCAGCGAGTGCTACACCAAGGTCCGTCAGAGCAACCGATTCTAACCTTAAGAACGATCATCAGCGCTTGCTGACGATCTCGCCTGCACACGATATGCCGGTGCCCCGGTCAGATTGGAGCACCGCAGTGCAGGGGTCTGGGTTACTCAGACAGTAGCTGAGAGGCCTCCAGCCCACAGGCAGTAGTCCACGCCCAGCTGCTCCTCTAGTTTCTGTTGCCACTTTTTTTCATGAGATCAGCGCGTAGGGCGAAGGCTACATACTGACGCAGCAGGCAGCCCTGTCAGACCCCATACCGGCTAACCCTTGATCACGCCCATGGGATAGGTCTTGAGCACCTTGCGGCAAAGTCCTGCACGGTGGCACACCTCAACCACCTCAGCCACATCCTTGTACGCTTCCGAGGCTTCTTCAGCCAAACCTCCCCTGCTCGCTGCCTTGGCCAGGATCCCCCTCGAGGCCAACTCCATGGCCACATCGGCATCCCTGACACCCTTCCGGGCAGCATGGCGGCTCTTCGTTCTCCCCGCCCCATGACAGACAGAGCCGAAGGACTCTCTGATCGCACCTTCAGTACCCACGGCCACAAAGGAATAGCGTCCCATGTCTCCGGGGATAAGCACTGGCTGCCCTATTTGTTTGTACTTCGATGGCACATCCGGATGGCCGACAGGAAAAGCCCTGGTGGCTCCTTTGCGATGCACACACAGTTTGAGTTTCCTGCCCTCTACTTCGTAGCTCTCCACCTTAGCTATGTTGTGAGCCACGTCATAGACCATCTCCAGCCCGATATCCCTCAGACTTTTGCCGAAGACCCTGACGAAACACTCCCTGGCCCAGTGAGCAATGCATTGTCGGTTGGCCCAGGCATAGTTGGCAGCACAGGCCATAGCTGCCATGTAATCCCTCCCCTCTGGCGACTGTACTGGAGCACAGGCCAGTTCGCGGTCAGGAACCTCGATGTCATACCGGCGCATAGCGTCCCGCAGGGTTCTCACATAATCATCGCAGACCTGATGGCCAAGGCCACGACTCCCTGTATGAATGAGGAGCAGTACCTGTCCTACCTCATCGATGCCCATAACACCAGCCGCTGCTGGCTCATAGATCTCACGCACTACCTCCACCTCAATGAAGTGGTTTCCCGAGCCAAGAGTTCCCGACTGAGGTGTACCGCGCTCCTTAGCTCTGGTGCTCACTTTGTCCGGGTCCGCCCCTTTAAGGCAACCTTCTTCCTCGGATACTTCAAGGTCCTCTTTGGCGCCGAATCCACGCTTCACCGCCCAGCGAGCACCCTGGGTAAGAATCTCTTCCATCTCCCTCTTACCCACCCTTATTTTGCCTGTGGAACCGAGCCCCGAAGGAACGTTGATAAATAACTCCGAAAGGAGTTTCTCCAACCTGGGTCGTACCTCTGACTCATGCAGGTTGGTGCGCAGAAGCCTCACACCACAGTTGATGTCATAGCCCACACCCCCGGGGGAGACCACCCCGTCATCTACCCTGGTAGCCGCCACACCGCCTATCGGGAAGCCATAGCCCCAATGGATATCAGGCATGGCCAGGGAGCGTCCCACAATACCGGGCAGGAAAGCTACATTGGCCACCTGGTCCGCAGCCTGTTCCTCCCGAATGCTCCCCAGCATCTCCTCGCTGGCATAGATAAGCCCGGGAACCCTCATCCCCTGTTTATAGCTCTTTGGAATCTCCCAGCGGTACTCGCCAATCTTGTTCAATGGTCCTTCCCAACGCGCCATGCTCTCCCCCCTCTAAACGTCGAAAATCACCCGAATACTATGTTGTCTACTGTCCTTCGCCACCCTGAGCATGTGATAAGTGGCTGCTTTAATGCCACTCTTCAAGTTATGGCGTGTTGCGTCCAGTCTTTCGCCCCAGCCTTCAGCCTTCAGGCTGGTATCGCTCAACTCCACGACATTGAATCGCCTGAAGACGATCCTTTCCACATCGAGCAGATAGAGAAGCTCGTTCAGCCACGATACCACCAGGCTTTCACGGTCATCCGCCTCAACCTCTATCTGCCGGCAGACCTTTTCCTCCACGCATTCCAGGTCGGCCATCAGTGAGAACATGGCGTAGGCCGCATTGGCAAATGCTTCCTTCAGGTCTGCTCCATAGGCCACAATGCCGGTATCAGCAGTGTGTTCAATAACATCGAACCTCTTCACTCTCTCCCCGCATCCCGATCCTGGCATTCAGTGTCAATAGCTTCAGTTACTCCAAGAATACTTGGGTAAATCGTGGTCTGTCGTCCGATACTGTAAGGCTAACCATGGCATATAGCCATCTTATCAGATACTATCTTAGATATCTATACTGCCAGCTAACAGCCAAATCAACCAGTTATCCCTGAAGCTGCGCCCTTATCCTCTGAGAGGGTCTGCCATGGAACACCTCGGTGATGTCAGCACAAGGCTCAAGAGTTCTCAGTAGTTCATTCGTCTTCCGGGCATTATGCCCTGAACCGGACAGTCCGATGATCTCTACATAGCCAGCGCCGATGCTGGCCGGGGCTCTGAAGGCATAGGCCAGATATGCATTCAGTGTCTCCACCATAGAATCGAATGACCCTTTGGAGACCTGAGATTGATGCAGTCGGATCGCCGCCGCCTTTTGGGTCATCTCCTGGTCAATGCCGACCATCAGAACCCTTTCGGCAACGTCGGGCAGCTTCCTGTAGAAATCGGGGAACAACCAGATGAAGTACTTGACCAACAGGGCAGTTAGTTTCATATCTTCTACCACTTCCACCACCAGATCGTGGGTCGCTCTGTGGTCAGGATGCATGTCGCTTCTTGTCGGTATGAAGATCAGGTCGGCCTTGTTCACCATAAGGGTTGATCCAATCTCCTGCTTTACCGACTCCAACCGCCGGCCACGCAGCTTGCCGATGCAGCCATCTTCAACACCCAGCTCAACGTAATGCTGAATGCCAAGGAGACTTCTCTCCTCCCTCGCCTCTGCCCTTCTGATTCTAGCCAGTTTCTCTGGCGGAATAACGTCGCTGCCGTGGCGGCCATCGGTGATGTAGACATAGGTAAGCTCCCATGCCTTTTTCGCCATCTTCTGCATTGTTCCGCCGATGGCAATAATGCAGTCATCATTGTGCGGCTGGAAACAGAGCACCTTCACTGGCGCCTCTCCTCACACAGGTTACCCGAAGCAGTTTCAACCCGGCTCCGAGTGACTGTGAAACCGTTTCAACGGTACTTCCTTCAAAAACAGTGTCACCACAAACGCCACGCCGACAGCCGCTAAACCGATAACAAAGACATCGCTGATTGACATTGCCAGGGCCTCTCTCAGCGCATGGATCACTTGGTCCGCCATCTGAAGACCCTGCGGTCCCAATTCACTCAACGCATCCCGAAGTTCATCCAGGGCATCGGGATCCATCAATGCCTCAGGATTGTGGATCAGCTCCGAAAGCATGCCTGGAGGAACACCGGTTGGCACCAGATCCTCTGCATTGGAGACAAAACGGCTGGCCATTATCGAGCCGAAAAAGGCCAGACCTACGGTGGCCCCGATAGCCCTGAAGAACTGCAGTGAAGAGGTGGCAATACCCATAATGCGATAGGGCACCGCGTTCTGGACAGCGATGATGAAGAGAGGTATCGCCACACCCAGCCCGATACCCATGACGACGATGTTCAGGATAGCTTCGCCACGGCTGGTATCCACAGTCATCCGGGAGAGCATGAACATCCCCACCGCCATGATGACAAGCCCGATTAGCCCCTGTATGCGGTAGTGGCCTCCAAGCCGGGACAGGGCTTGGCCCGACAGAGTGCTGGCCACCACCAGACCCAGCATCATGGGAGTCAGGAAACTGCCACTGCTGGTGGCCGATAAACCCAGAACGCCCTGGAAGAAGAGAGGGATGAAGATGATGGCACCAAACATCCCCATGCCCAGGAAGAACATGGCAATCATCGATAGAGTGGCTACACCGTTGCCGAACATGGAGAGAGGCATGATTGGTTCGGCAGCCCTGGACTCTACCAATATGAAAACAATGACCATGACTGCAGCTATGGATAACACTCCAATGACCTGCGGTGATGCCCACTCGTATTGTACCCCACCCCAGGACAGCCCCAGGACAAGGGAAACAACACATACCACCAGCACCATCATCCCTGTATAGTCGATTCGGTGTTTGACTCTGGTCGGGCGGATATCAGGGAAGAAGCGAATGAAGGCCATGATCACTGGAATACCCAGAGGGATATTAATGTAGAAAATCCAGTGCCAGGAGAGATTATCAGTGATGAACCCGCCCACAATTGGCCCCACTATGGAGGAAAGTCCAAAAACAGCAGTGATCAACCCCTGGTACTTGCCACGCTCGCTCGGCGGAAACAGGTCACCAATGACGATAAACGCATTGGCTATCATGATGCCTCCACCGATACCCTGAAAGCCGCGGATGATGATGAGTTGGGTCAGCGTCTGGCTTAGGCCAGCAAGGGCAGAGCCGAGCAGGAAAATGGCAATCCCTGCAATGTAAAACCACTTCCGGCCATACATGTCCGTCAGCCGGCCAACAATGGGTAGTACACTCGTGGAAGTCATCAGGTAGGCTGTGGTCACCCAGGTGTAGCGATCGAAGCCACCTAGATCAGCTATTATGCGGGGCATGGCAGTGCCTACCACGGTCTGATCCAGGGAACCCAGGAACATGGCCAGCATCACACCGCCAAGGGTCACTAATACCTGCGACCGATTCAGGCTCTGAAAACCCTCGGTTACAGCTACCTCTGTCGTATCCCCACGCTGGCTTGGCGGATCTTTCTTCACGGCACCTGGCTGGCGCTCAGCATCTCTTTTCATAGACGTATTGCAGAAAGCCGACGAAGGCTGAAACAGTCCTGGGCAACAATCAAGTAGTATACCTCGGGGCACAGTGGCAAAACAAAACAAAGAGCTTGAGGCACTGTGATTCAGAAGGAATTTTTCGAGGGTAAACAGCAACGCTTGTTGTGGCAGTTCAGTCTCGGTATAATCTAGCCAATGGCACCCAGACGGTCTCCTAGGAATCCCCCCCGAATTAAGAAGGCATCAGACCCGCCGGATGACCACAGAGTGGCTACCAGCGATGATGTCGAGGTATCTACCTATCTGGAAATCGCCACTGAAAAAAGGGGGAAACAGTCTGTTCCTCAGCAGGTAACGGCTCCTGGCGGCGAGCGTGAGGCGGTAGTCATCTTCGACTTCGGCTCCCAATACAGCATGCTCATTGCCCGCCGTGTGCGCGAGTGGCAGGTGTATTGCGAACTTGTGCCCTACGATACCCCCTGGGAGAGCATCGCCCACCTGCGCCCTAAAGGGTTCATCCTCTCCGGTGGCCCGGCAGGTGTTTATGAGCCGGGTGCCCCCATGGCCCTACCCTACGTCTACCAGAGCGGGATACCGGTGCTGGGCATCTGTTACGGAATGCACGCTATGGCCCAGCAACTGGGCGGCAAGGTACTTCTGCAGTCAAAACGGGAATATGGACACGCTATCCTGCATCAGAGCGGAGATTCACCACTCCTGGCCTATCTGCCCTTCTCCATGTCCGTATGGATGAGCCATGGCGACCAGGTAGTGGAACTGCCGCCAGGTTTCACCGCTCTGGCCTACACAGATAACTGCCCCGTCGCTGTCATGGGCAGTGACCGGGGATTCTATGGTCTTCAATTTCATCCCGAGGTAGTTCACACACCGGATGGAAAAACCATCCTGAAGAACTTCCTCTACAATGTCTGCGGCTGCCAGGGCAACTGGACAGCCAGGAACTTCATTACCGAAAGCACCGAAAAGATCGCCCAACAGGTAGGAACGGGAAAGGTCATCTGCGCTCTCTCAGGAGGAGTTGATTCCGCTGTAGCCGCCACACTGATCCATCATGCCATAGGCGATCAGTTGACCTGCATCTTTGTCAACAACGGCCTGCTGCGCAAAGAAGAACCGGAGCGGACTGTCAACGCCTTCCAGAGAAACTTGAAGATGAATGTCATCCACGTAGATGCCACACAAAGGTTCCTCGACCGCTTGGAAGGGGTGACCGACCCTGAACAGAAGCGTCACGCGGTTGGCGAGGAGTTCATACGGGTCTTCGAGAATGAGGCTGCCAAGATAGGCAAAGTTGATTTCCTGGCCCAGGGGACACTCTATCCCGATGTCATCGAGAGCGCCGCTCCCAATCAGAAAGCTTCCGCCAGAATAAAGTCCCATCACAATGTGGGCGGATTGCCCGCCAACATGGCCCTCAAGTTGATTGAGCCCCTGCGCTATCTCTTCAAGGACGAGGTAAGGAAAGTAGGGCTGGCTCTAGGGCTGCCTGAAGATATCATCTGGCGGCAGCCTTTTCCAGGGCCAGGTCTGTCAGTACGCATCATCGGCGAGGTGGACAGGGAAGGCCTGGAGGTGCTCAGAGCAGCAGATTGGATCGTCATGAGTGAGATCAAGAAGGCCAATCTTTATCGTCAGCTCTGGCAGAGCTTCGCCGTGCTCACCAATGTGAGAAGCGTCGGCGTGATGGGCGATTTTAGAACCTATGGTTACCTGGTTGCTGTGCGAGCGGTGATCAGTGAAGATGCCATGACCGCCGACTGGGCTCGCTTGCCTTATGATCTGTTGGCTCAGATCTCCAGCCGTATCGTTAATGAGGTCCCCGCAGTGAACCGGGTGGTCTACGATATATCGTCCAAGCCCCCGGCTACTATTGAGTGGGAATAAACACTGGCGAAAAGAGGGAGGAAAGAGACTATGCCACACCACAACGGCGACGAACTCGATGAGATGGAAGACAGGGAACTGGACCTGGAGATGCTGAGGGAGGACCTGATAGGTGAACTTGAGGCCATAAATCAGTATCAGGCTCATATCGATTCGCTGGATAGTGACGAGGCGAGGAAAGTCCTGGAACACATCCGGGACGATGAAAAGGAACACGTCGCCGAACTGGTGAAACTTATCCAGAAACTCGACTCCATCCAGGCAGCCAAATTCAAGAAGGAAGGCCTGTAAGTCCGGAGTCACTTGAAACAACCTCGCCAATACCCCGCTTCTCATGCTATGGACAGCCTCTTCAGACCCGAAATAGGGAGACGGTCATGAAGATAATGGTTATCGGCAATGGCGCTCGGGAGCATGCTCTGGCATGGAAGCTGAAGGAAAGTCCGCAGGTTGATGATCTCTACGCCGCCCCAGGAAACGCTGGAACAGCCGCTATTGCCCGCAATCTGGATGTCCCCGCCACCGACATAGAAGCGCTGTCCAGGGCAGTAAGGCAACATGAGATAGACCTGACTGTTGTCGGCCCTGAAGCCCCTCTAGCCTCAGGCATTGTTGACCTGTTTCAGAGTCTGCATCTGCCCGTCTTCGGCCCCACGCGGGCCGCCACCCAGATCGAATCAAGCAAGGTGTTCTCCAGAGAACTGATACAGAAATACGGCATACCCTGTGCTCAGGGGATGGTCTTCTCTTCGTATCCACAGGCCAGAGACTATGTCAAATCGCAGCCAATTCCCCTAGTCATAAAGGCCGACGGTCTGGCCGCAGGCAAAGGAGTCGTCGTAGCCACCTCAAGAGAGCAGGCTCTCGAGGTACTCTCAGAGTTCATGGAAAGGAAAACCCTTGGTGCTGCTGGCAACAGGGTCATAGTTGAGGAATGCCTCAATGGCCAAGAGGTAAGCTTGCTCGCCTTCACCGATGGCAGGTATGTCCGATCCATGGTGCCTGCATGTGACTACAAGCGGGTGTTCGATTCCGACCGGGGGCCGAACACCGGAGGTATGGGGAGCTACAGCCCACCCGGCTTCTTTGATCAGTCCGATGTCGAGAAGATTCAACGGACAATCCTGGAACCGGCAGTGCGTGCCATGGCCGCCGAGGGGATGCCTTACAAAGGCGTCCTGTATGTCGGGCTGATGGTCAACTCAGGGGGGGTCAAGGTGCTTGAATTCAATGCCAGATTCGGTGACCCTGAGACTCAGGCCATCATCCCGCGGCTGAAGACGGATCTGGTGGATATCATACTGGCCGTGATCAATGGAACCCTGGATAAAATGGCGATAGAATGGAGTGACGAGGCCTGCGTGGGCGTGGTTATGGCCTCGGGAGGCTACCCCGGAAAGTATCAGACCGGTTTCTCCATAACCGGACTGGATGACCTGGACAGCGATATCCTTGTCTTTCATGCTGGCACAGCCATGAAGAATGGGGTGATCACCAATGGCGGGAGGGTGCTCACTGTGGTTGCCAGTGGCAAGTCTCTGAAAGAGGCAAGAAACAGGGTCTATGCCAACATCCCACGAATCAATTTCCAAGGCTGCCACTATAGACGGGACATCGCCGCCAGGGAGATAGCCTGAGAGGGAAATAGGAGTTCAGCAGGTCTGACCCTCCATCCCCGGCAAATGGTACCAGGAACAATGCGTAAGACAGTTCCCAAGATGGAGAAACATCTGTCCTTAGTCACTGCCAACCCTTCAGCCACAATGGAGTTGGGAAGTAGAATCGGTGAAAGGCTGCGCCGCGGAAGCATTATCGCCCTCATCGGCGAGATGGGTTGTGGAAAGACTTGCTTCGCCAAAGGCTTGTGCGCCGAGCTTGGCATACCCAGGAGATGCATCAACAGCCCCACATTCACCTTGGTCAACGAGTACGCTGGCAGATTGCCGGTTCTACACCTGGATCTCTACCGGGTTGAGAATGTGCGCGCGGGGCTGGAGGTGGGAATACTGGACTACCTCACCAGAGCCGAATCAGGGGTAGCCATAATCGAGTGGGCCGACAGGGTGCTTCCGTTGCTCCCCAATGACTACCTGGCAGTTGAATTCACCGTCCTTTCTGCCAGAAAGCGGCAGATCACGCTTACTGGCATTGGGGTAAGATACTGTAAACTGCTCAAGGAGTTCAGCCACCAATGAGAGTACTGGGGATCGATACCGCAAACCTTACCAATACCATCGGCCTGATCGATGGTGATCGCATGGTCACAGATTTTGCCTGGGAAGCCAGGGACAACTCGCTTCAGAGGATAATCATCAGCACTGACCTGGTGCTGAAACGCGCTGGCCTCACTCTGGCAGAGATCGACGGGCTGGCAGTGGGAATAGGACCCGGGTCCTGGACAGGGGTGAGAGTAGGCGTAACGGTAGCCAAAACCCTGGCTTATGCAGTGAACAAGCCCATCTGCGGCATATCATCCCTGGAGGCTATAGCATATCAAGCCAGAAGCGCCTCCATCCTGCTCTGTCCCCTAGTCGATGCAGGCAGAGAGAACGTCTACTCCGCTTTCTACCGCGCCCGAGGGAAGACGCTGGCAATGGAAGGCGATTACTACGTGGGCAATATAAAAGGGTTAACGGAGAGAGTGAAGGAACCCGCCCTCTTCCTGGGTAAGCCAGCACATCTGTATCGACGGGCAATAACCGGCGAACTGGGTGACCTGGCTGGTTTTGGCAGCCCGTCAGATACCTCAAGCGGGTGCGTGGTTGCCTTGCTGTCACTGACCCGATTTGCAGCGGGTGCTGCGGATGATGCGTTTTCCCTCGTGCCATTGTATCTGGGCGAATCGCTGGCCCAGGCTCTCCTACGCAAGAAGGAAACGGAAGCAGGAGATGAATAGGACCTTCTGACGTCGAGAGGCAGATCAATATGTTGGTTCTGGGTATTGAAACATCCTGTGATGAAACTGCGGCAGCGCTGGTTGCTGACGGGACTATCCTCTCCAACGTGATCGCCTCGCAGATAGACCTTCATGCCAGATTCGGGGGCATCGTCCCGGAGGTAGCCTCCAGAAAACACGTCGAAGCCATCGGCTATGTCATTCAGGAGGCCTTCGATTCAGCCGGAAAGACGCACACCGAAGTAGATGCTGTTGCTGTAACCTCGAAGTATGGTCTGGTAGGCTCCCTGATTGTGGGGGTATCAGCGGCCAAGGCCATGGCCTACGCCCTGAAAGTGCCACTGATAGGGATACACCATATCGAAGGACATATATTCGCCAATATCCTCAGCAATCCTGGGACGCCACTGCCACATGTTTGCCTGACCGTCTCGGGCGGGCACACCATGCTTGTCCACGTAAAAGAACTGTGCCAATATGAAGTGATGGGCAACACTCTGGATGATGCCGCCGGAGAGGCCTTTGACAAGATCTCCAAGTTCCTCGGGCTTGGCTTCCCGGGCGGGCCTGCCATCGAGAGTCTTGCCACTCAGGGGAACAGGGCAGCCTTCAACCTGCCCAGGCCTCTGGGGCGTAGCCGATCGTTCGATTTCAGCTTCAGCGGCTTGAAAACCTCCGTGGTCAACATGTTCAAGGGCAGGGACAGGGAAACGTTGCCTCTGCCGGACATCGCTGCCAGTTTCCAGCAGGCCGTGGTCGATGTGCTGGTATCGAAAACCCTGCAGGCTGCCCTGCACAAGGGAGTATCTGCAGTCAGTATTACGGGAGGAGTGTCCATTAACAGTAGATTGAGAGAGGATTTCTCCGCAGCCTGCGGCCGGCAGGGTCTTCAGGTGTTCTTTCCTCGGCGTGATCTATGCACAGATAACGCCGCCATGGTAGCTGCCGCTGGCGCCGCCAGGTTAAAATACGGAGAGATGTCTCAGCTCGACCTCAACGCCATCCCCAATGCCCCTCTGGAGAGTATAGGATGCGCCGGGAAACATTGCTGATAGAGGTCAATCCGGCAGAACCTGACCCAGAAGTCATCAACAGGGCTGCTGATATACTGCGGGGGATATGAGATGCGACGAGAGACACTGCTGATAGAGGTAAGTCCAACACAGCCCGACCTGGCAGTCATCAACAGGGCTGCTGATATACTGCGGGGAGGAGGGTTGGTCGCCTTTCCCACTGAAACTGTCTACGGACTGGGGGCAGACGCCCTCAACCCAGACGCCGTAAAAAAAATCTTCTCCGCCAAACACCGCCCCACCGACAATCCCATGATAGTTCATGTAGCTGCGCTGGAAGACTTGAGAGTCCTCGTCGATGATATTTCAACCGAGGCAATTCCCTTGATGAAGCAGTTCTGGCCCGGGCCCTTGACACTGATCTTCAGGAAGTCCAGGCAGGTGTCGGATGCAGTGACCGGTGGGCAGGAAACCGTGGCCGTCAGGATGCCAAGAAACATCATCGCCCTTGCCCTGATCCGAGCTCTGGGCCATCCCATCGCCGCCCCCAGCGCCAATCTGTCAGGTCGTCCCAGCCCCACCACTGGCAGGCATGTTCTCCAGGACCTGAAAGGGGAAATCGATATGATCCTCGATGGCGGGCCTGTTGAGGTCGGTGTCGAATCCACTGTACTGGACCTTTCCCACCGCCTTCCCGCCATATTGAGGCCAGGGTCAGTAACATGGGAGGAACTTGAGCCTTTCATCGGTAAAGTGGTCCCGGCTGCAGAGGGGAATCTCCTCAAAAGGTCTCCAGGCACCCGTTATCGACACTACAGCCCACAGGCTCGGGTCACCTTGGTGGAACTAGCAGATCAGAAGGCGATAGATCGGCTGATTGCACACCATACCAAGAAGGGAATCAAGGTGGGCATACTCAGTCGCCAACCCCAATCTCTGCACAGCAACATAGACGTTGTTGTGAGATCGATGCCTCAGGACCTTAAAGTATATGCAATGCAGATGTTTGCCATCATGCGCGAACTGGATGAACTGGGTGTAGACGAGATGATTATAGAGAAGGTAGAGGAGAAGGGAATAGGGGTTGCCATAATGGACCGCCTGAGAAGGGCAGCTTCGCGCTGAATGCCTCGCTGCTCCCCTGGGACTTAACCTTAGGACAAGCGAACGCGCTGGGTGAGTCAACTGATGAAAGACACCACAAAGCGCTCTTACGATGTGATCGTCGTTGGCACGGGGCCCGCCGGGGCTATCCTAGGCTACGAGCTGGCTCGCAAGGGTGTGGATGTCCTTATACTGGAGAAAGAGAGGCTACCTCGACATAAACCCTGTGCCGGAGGCATCACTGTGAAGACAGCTAAACTGCTTGATTTTGACATAAGGCCAGTAGCACGAGATGTGGTGCACGGAGCCAAGGCCGTCTACAAGGGCAATAGGGCATTCTCCAGATCCTACACCAAGCCCTTGGTCTACATGGTGATGCGCGATGAGTTCGATTATCTCCTTGCTCAGAGAGCTAGAGAGGCAGGCGCTGTGCTGATTGATGATGAAAAGGTTTGTGAAATAGACGCAACCGCTCCAGGGGTCAACATCGTCACCACACACAACGCATTCACGGCCCGCATCCTGGCCGGTGCAGATGGCGCCAGAAGCACAGTAGCCTTCAATCTCGGCCTGATGCAGGGCATCAACTTCGGCATCGGACTGGAAGCAGAAATTTCAGTTTCCAGCCAAAGACTGGTACAATGGGAACGCCTGATGGGGCTAAGCTTGGGGCATATTCGGGGCGGATATGGCTGGGTCTTTCCCAAAAAGGATCATCTGTCCGTTGGTGTGGGAGGTCCGCTCCGCCAAGCGAAACGGCTCAAGTCTGGCTACCGGGCTCTATTGAAATCGTATGACCTGGAAAGCCATTCGGTAATCAGATTGAAAAGTCACTATCTGCCGGTGCGTAGGAAGGGTATGGCTATTCAGTCGAAGCAATGCCTGCTCCTCGGGGATGCTGCTGGGCTGGTGGACCCACTGACTGGCGAGGGCATCTACAATGCCATCAGAAGTGCTCAGATCGCTGCCCCGATCATCAGTCAATGTTTGCAGACCGACAACGTAGATCTGCGAGCTTACGAAGGTGCCGTAGACAGAGAGATAATGCCTGAACTCAAAGTTGCCCGCGGTCTGGCCCGGCTCTTCACCTGGCTCCCATGGTTGTATTTCGGCGCAATAGAGAAAAGCGACCGTCTGTGGAGAGCTTGTTGTCGCGTGCTCCGCGGCGAGGAAACCTATGCTACCATCAAGCAAAAGCTGGAGCCCTTTGATGGCCTGTTTGATTTACTAAGTATATGACCAAGTGAGGTTAGAAATGGCAGATCCCAGACAAGCCATACCCATCGTGGGCGTAGTGATGGGCAGCAAATCAGATGAACAGCTCATAAAGCCGACCATAGATATGCTAGAGGAGCTGGGCATACCCTACGAGGTCCGCATAGCGTCGGCCCATCGCACACCTGAGAAGGCGCGTGAATATGGACTAAAAGCACAAGGACGCGGGTTGGAGGTCCTCATTGCCTGTGCAGGAGCGGCCGCACACCTCCCCGGTGTCCTGGCCAGTTGGACCATGCTTCCGGTTATCGGTGTTCCTTTGCCCACCAGTGACCTCAAGGGCGTTGATAGCCTGCTCTCCATAATCCAGATGCCAGGTGGTGTGCCGGTAGCTTGCGTCGCTATCGGTTCCGCCGGGGCAAAAAATGCGGCCCTCTTTGCCGCCCAGATACTGGGGTTGAAACACGACAGGATAAGGGAGGCCTACGAAGAATATCGCAAGAAGCTGGCACAAGGTTGATACCATTCTCACTGCCTGGCTGGCAGGTCCTTGGGTACCCCCAGCCCGCAACTGAATGGAGAGTGAAAGATGATTGAGCGGTACTCCCGGCCAGGGATGAAGGAAGTCTGGTCAGACGAAAACAAATTCAGCAAATGGCTGCAGGTGGAGATCGCCGTATGCGAGGCATGGGCTGATCTGGGGGTTATCCCCAAAGAGGAACTACCCAAGATAAGAAAAGCTTACTTCAACCAGACCCGTTTTGAGGATATCCTCAAGGTGACCCACCATGACATGACTGCCTTTCTGAACGCCGTGGCTGAGAGCCTCGGTGAGGAAAGCCGCTTCATCCATCTGGGACTTACCTCCTCCGACATCATGGACACCGCCCTCAGCCTGCAACTGCTGGAAGCAGCAGATACCCTGGCTAAGGATGTCGTTGAAGTCACCGCCGTGCTGAAGAAGAAGGCTATCGAGCACAAGCATACTATCATGATAGGGCGTACCCATGGCGTTCACGCAGAACCGATCACCTTCGGACTCAAGCTGGCTCTGTGGGCCGAAGAAATGAAGCGCAATGCCCACAGGCTGACGGAAGCCGAGAACGCAATTAGTGTGGGCAAAATCTCTGGAGCCGTAGGCACCTACGCCACAGTCCGACCGGAGGTGGAAGAGATAGCCTGCGCCAAGTTGGGGCTTGCTCCAGCACCTGTGTCCAGCCAGATTCTGCAGAGAGATCGCCATGCCCAGTTTGTGACCACTTTGGCCATCATCGCCGGCTCCTTGGAGAAATTCGCCACCGAAATCCGGGCGCTTCAAAGAACCGAAGTCCTTGAGGCAGAGGAACCCTTTGAATCCGGACAGACCGGGAGTTCCGCCATGCCCCACAAACGCAATCCGGAACTCTGTGAGCGCATCTGCGGGTTGGCCCGCCTGGTACGGGGCTACGCCCTCACCTCACTGGAGAATATCGCCCTGTGGCATGAGCGCGATATCAGTCACTCTTCCACCGAGCGTATCATCCTGCCCGACTCCTGCCTGGTGCTAGACTATATCCTGAATCTCTTCACCACCATCATGAAGGACCTTCAGGTTCATCCCCAGCGGATGGAAGAGAATCTGAAGCTTACAGGGGGACTGGTCTTCTCCCAGCGAGTGCTCCTAGCGTTGATCGATAAGGGCATCACCCGTCAGAAAGCCTACGAACTGGTGCAGGGCAGCGCCATGAAGGCCTGGAAGGGAAAGGGCAACTTCCTGCAACTGCTGAAGGCCGACACCGAGGTTATTGCCCTCCTACCAGCGGCAGAACTGGAACACCTCTTCAACTACCAATACTATCTGAAGCACATAGACCAGATCTTCCAGCATCTGCAAATGGAAAACTAGCTAGAGGAGTTAGATAAAGATGCCTGAGCTACCAGAGGTGGAGACCATCAAGAATGACCTCATTACAAGGCTAGTGGGGCAACGCTTCACAAAGGTCACCCTACTTTGGCCCAAGTTAGTTCGTCAGCCCTCAGCTGAGGATTTCTGCCACGAACTCTCCAGCCAGACAGTCAAGAGCATCCGCCGCAGGGGAAAGTATCTGCTCTTTGATCTGGCCAACGGAAAGAAACTGATTCTGCATCTTAAGATGACTGGCTGTCTACTGCTTCAGCCATCGTCTACCATCCCCGAACTGCATACAAGAGCCATATTGCACCTGGACAATGGCACCAACCTTCACTTCCTGGACCAGCGAAAGTTCGGGGCCGTGTGGTTAGTAGATAACGAAATTGAAGTGGTCGGCTTCCTCGGCCCTGAGCCTCTGGATCACCGCTTCACCATATGGGCTTTGCGCAAAGCCCTGGGACAGCACAAGGTTCCCATAAAGGTCTTGCTCTGCGACCAGACCGCCATCGCCGGGATCGGCAACATGTACGCTGATGAAGCCCTCTTCGAGGCGCGTATCCACCCCCTGAAGAAAGCCAGTGACCTCTCCACGCGAGAAACCGAGCGACTGTATCGAGCTATCGGGCATGTGTTGACGGAGGCTATCGCGCGCTGTGGGGCCAGCGTCAACACCTATCAACTACCCAACGGCGAACCAGGGTTTGCCCACCTCTTTTTTCAGGTCGCCCACCGCCGTGGGGAACGATGCTATCGCTGCAATACCCCTATCAAGCGTATCCCACTGCGAGGGCGAGGCTCATACTTCTGCCCCAGATGCCAGACGATGTAATGACTTGTATGGCTAATCAGTAAGCTCAACGATGGTGACGCCGTCGCCACCCTCCCATGTCCAGCCCGGCCTGAAAGATTTCACTAGACTTCGCTTCGGCAGCCATGATCGGACAGTGTCTCTCAACATTCCCGTCCCTTTCCCGTGGACTACCCGAACCGCAGGGACGCCGGCACAATAGGCCTCGTAGAGGAAAGCCTCAAGTTCTATTATGGCCTCATCAGCATTAAGACGATGTAGATCAAGCTCTAGGTAGGACGATGATGAAGGACTCATTTTTACAAACCATCTCAGGCTGTCTTCTCTTGTTCAAGCCGGGCCAATTCTACACGCCGACCTGGTTCCAGTCAAAGCTGGAGGCCATGTAAACGGAGTCTCAGAAACGACAGTCACCATCATAATCTCCGCCTTCCTTGTGAAGGTTTCTCCACAGGTTATATAATCTAGGACTAAGCTGCCATGGACAAAGCAAACCGAAACAAGGTCAGGCAACCTGGCCCACCAATGAATGGCTCGCACTACCACCGCTTGGTAATCAAGCTGGGCACCAACCTCCTAACTGGTGGCACTGGGCACCTTGATCTGGAAAGAATGACTAACCTGATAGGCCAGGTAGCCCGATTGAACCAAGAGGGGAAAGAAATAATTGTTGTTTCGTCAGGAGCAATAGCTGCCGGAAGGGAGAAGCTAGGGCTCGACGACCGGAACCGAAAGGATATTCCCTTCAAGCAGACCCTCGCCGCAGTAGGCCAGGGTTGTCTGATGCACACTTATGAGCAACTCTTTGACAGACATGGTATTGTTGTGGCACAGGCTTTGCTCACCAAAAGAGATCTCTCCCACCGCGCCGGTTATCTAAACGCTCGCAACACCCTTCTGTCCTTGCTGGACTTGAGAGTGGTGCCCATCATAAATGAAAACGATGTGGTAGCCACCGATGAGATCAAGGGAGAGGTGGCATTCGGAGACAACGACAATCTCTCAGCAATGGTTGCCAATCTGGTGGATGCCGACCTCCTCGTATTGCTCAGCGATGTGTCTGGACTCTACACAGCAGATCCACGTCTTGCCCCCGAGGCTGAACTGATCCCCACCGTGACGAAGATCGACGCTCGTATTGAACACATGGCTGGCAGTGCTGGCAGCATCAGGGGCACCGGCGGCATGGCCACCAAGATTCAAGCT
>MGMW01000024.1 GCA_001795035.1 Chloroflexi bacterium RBG_13_53_26 | reverse complement strand
CATGCCAAATTGGGCCATCGCCATACCCTTTGCTTCACCCTTGCTCACCAGTTGAAGGGGGACATGTTCAACAAGAGATTCCTTTGAGATAACAATGCCAGCAGCGTGAGTGCTGGCATGTCGGGCAATTCCCTCCAGCTTCGTGGCCGAGTCAACCAGTTCCCTGATTGTGGAGTCCTCCTCATAGATTCGGCGTAGCTCACCATTCTCTTGGAGGGCCCTCTCAATTGTCATACCTACGCCAAACGGGACCAGCCTTGCCACCTGATCAACCTGGCTATACGGCATACCCAGAGCCCTTCCGACATCTCTCAGTGCTGCCCTTGCTCCCAGAGTCCCGAAGGTAATAATTTGAGCCACATGATCATGGCCATATCTGTTGGCTACATAAGAGATGACCTCATCGCGACGGTCG
The DNA here is from genome assembly GCA_001795035.1 of Chloroflexi bacterium RBG_13_53_26. Lineage (GTDB taxonomy): Bacteria > Chloroflexota > Dehalococcoidia > UBA2247 > RBG-13-53-26 > RBG-13-53-26. Next base: position 9,993 of record MGMW01000024.1, on the reverse strand, counting down.
TCCTGGAAATCAAGGTCAATATCTGGCATCTCTTTGCGTTCCACATTGAGGAACCGCTCAAAAACCAGTCTGTGCTCCAGAGGGTCAACGTCGGTGATACCCAAACAGTAGAGAATCAGACTGGCAGCAGCGCTGCCTCTTACCCCACAGAGGATATTGTTCTGCCTGGCAAAAGAGACAATATCCCACACCACGAGGAAGTAGTGCGCAAACTGAGTCTTCCGAACAACCTCCAGTTCATATCTCAGGCGGGTCTCCACCTCTCCAGGGATAGTATCCTGGTAGCGCTGGGATACACCTTGCCAGCAAAGCTCAGCCAGGTAGTCATCACCCGTCTTCCCTGCCGGCAGATCGACTTCAGGCAAGTGCAAGCGACCAAACTCCAGATCCAGGTTGCATGAGCGTGCAATACGCTCAGTATTCTCCAGGGCCTGGGGGATATCAGAGAAGAGCTGGGCCATTTCTTCAGGGCTCCGCAGGTAGAACGTGTCCCCTGCCATCTTCAGTCGTCGCTCATCGTGAATGGAGGCATTGGTCTGGATGCAGAGAAGCATGTCCTGCCAGCGAGCGTCCTGCCTATCTATGTAGTGGACGTCATTGGTGGCCACAACCGGTATATCCAGTTCATCACCTATCGAAACAAGACCCTGGTTTATCTGTTCTATCTCAGGGATAGGATGCCTCTGTATCTCCAGATAGTAGTCTCCAAACAGGTTCTTGTACCACAAGGCACTTTCCTTTGCCTCCCCCTTTCGGCCCTCTGAGACCAGCCGAGATATTTCTCCACGAAGACAACCGGAAAGTGCGATAAGCCCGTGGTGGTATTCCTTTAACAGCTCTCTGTCAACCCGGGGTTTGTAGTAGAAACCCTCCAGTTGAGCCTTTGTGGCCAGCTTGAGAAGGTTCTGATATCCTGTCCTATCCTTTACCAACAGAACAAGGTGATAGGGCTCTTTGTCGGCAGCAGTGCGACTTTTTCGGCTTGCCGTCGCCACATAGAATTCACAGCCAATGATCGGCTTTATCCCCGCCTCTCTCGCTTTAAGGTAGAAATCGATTATCCCGGAGAGTGATCCATGGTCAGTGATAGCCAGGCTATCCATACCCAGATCCTTAGCCCGGAGTACTAGCTGCTCAATGCGACAAAACCCATCAAGAAGGCTATGTTCAGTATGAACGTGAAGGTGGGTAAACATAGATGATTGTAAGGAGAGGTCCGGCGGTGTCATACTACTCGCCTATCGCTCCACAAAGACTCTGGCCTCAAGGCATTTGGCAGAGGATTGGAGAAACCTGCTGGACTTTCAGCTTTGGCAGCCTGCACAAAACCCTGTGGCAGAAATCATGTACTAGCCGGCAAGGCCCAGACCCTGACCTATTGACTGGAGGTCAAAACGTTCATTCAGAAGTCGCTCCATCCTGTCAAGCTTCTTTGGATGTCTAAACCTGGCTTGAGTAAAGGCCTTCTCGACTTCTGCCACCGTAGAGAGTGTGTCCTGCTTGGCCAGGAGTATAGTCACTCCCTTGTCCTCAGCCCAGCCAAGCACCTGAGGTATCGGGGCTACCCCACCGGTGAGGATCAGGCATTTCGTGGGAGTGCTCAGAGCGGCCAACTGCATATCAGGGCGCTCACCACGAACTACCACAGCCTTTGCGGTTTTTCGCTTGAAATATTCTTCGCCGGAATCCGGAGTCAGTGCTCCCATCATCACGTTCTCCACTAGTTGCGTAGACCCATCCGGACAGCATAGTATGTCCGCCTGAAGCTGCTCTGCGATCTCAGCCACACTGACACCAAATAGCAGTCTTTCATCGGGCACTAACCCTAGGATCTTGATGCCCTTCTGATTGAGCCTTGAAGCGACCTCAGCTTGAACTGACTCCATCTTGTTCCGGGGAACCATGCTGATCACTATCCCCAGCAGGTGTTGCCCGAATCTCTGCGCGGAAGACACAATGCTATCCCAAGGCAAATCGATTGCATAAGCTACCACAAGAACCACCCTGGCATTGAGCGCTTCCACAATCTGAAGCGCGGCATCTGCCCCGTGTCCACCCTCAGTCAGGTCACCAAATCCTTCCAGAAGAACGGCATCCTTGCCCTGAATGACATTGTCATATGATTGTTTCACCTTGGCTCCCAGAGCGCCGCCAGACAACTCTGTCTTCAGTGATTGCCAATTGCTCAAACGAAGTGGAGACAGGGCTTCCACGGATTCGCCCAGAACCAGAGCTTGCTTGAGGAACTGGACATCTTTGTCAACGCCTCCGTTGACAATCACCACTGGTTTAAGATAGCCGGTTTTTCTGCCACTCCTCTGTAGCCACCTGCCAATAGTAGCACAGAGGGCGGTCTTTCCCGCTGCCATTCCCCAAGAAGCCACATATAGAGCCATCAACAAACCCTCCTCACGACCTTCAGATTTGCATGCTCTATTATATAACAAGTCTATGTCCAATGCACCGATTTGAAACTGATAGTATCAATCCTCCCCTGTAAAGCGGTATCCTTAAGATATCAGTGCGCTGTCACCGTCCATTACCACAAAGTCAGTGCCGAGACTGAAGTATGCGAACCCTGTGTGTGGAACGGGCCAAAGGAGCATTTGAAAGTAGAGGTGAATCCCAATGGAAGAGAGTATAGCCAATGCCCTGGAGATTCTGAAACAAGCTATGGAACTTGGGATTGCATTCGAGACTTGTGAAATGAGACAATAGTCACATATGCCCTTTCTCTGACTGTGCCATCATTAGACGACATGGACGAGCCCAGCAAGCCGACGAAACAGACTAATCTGCGCATAACCGGGATGACATGCGCCACATGCGCTGGCACCGTGGAGAGAGCCCTCTCCAGGAAGCATGGCGTGTCCAGGGCAGCGGTCAATTTCGCCGCAGAAAAGGCCACCGTGGAGTATGACCCGTCCGTCACTGCGGAGAAAGACCTTGTCAGCGCAATCGAAGACGCCGGATACGGGGTGGCGACCAGCGAGGTTGTTTTCGACATCACCGGCATGACTTGTGCCACATGTGCTGCCACCATCGAGAAAGCGCTCAACGGGCTTGAGGGCGTTGTTTCGGCTTCAGTGAATCTCGCCAGCGAAAAGGCCACCGTCCACTATAACCCCGACACGGTCAATATCGCCAGCCTGAAGAAGGCCATCACCGATGCGGGCTACCGGGCCGTGCCTGCAGACGATTCGACCATTGACCATGAAAAAGACGCCAGGGAAAGCCAGAACCGGCGACTCCGACTCCTCGTCATGTTCAGCTTCGTTCTGGCTATACCGACTTTCATACTGTCCTTTGTCGGCCCTTTCTCCGCCAGCACCAACAACTGGCTCCTGCTGGCTCTGGCCACCCCCGTTCAAGTGGTCGCCGGATGGCAATTCTACGTCGGAGCCTACAAAGCGATTCGCAATCGCCGGGCCAACATGGATGTCCTCATTGCCCTTGGTACCAGCGCCGCCTATATCTACAGTCTGCTGGTGACTGTCCTGCGCGGCGTTTTCGATGGTGAAGTGTACTTCGATACGGCCGCCCTCATCATCGCCATCGTTTTGTTGGGCCGCTACCTGGAGGCTCGGGCAAAGGGGAGGACATCGGAGGCTATCAAGAAGCTCATGGGGTTGCGCCCCAAGACTGCGCACGTCATCCTGGATGATAAGGAAGCGGAGGTACCCATCGAAGATGTAGAGGTAGGGCATGTTGTCGTGGTCAGACCTGGAGAGAAGATCCCTGTCGACGGGCTGGTTATTGAGGGTACATCCGCCGTTGATGAATCGATGCTGACCGGCGAGTCGATGCCAGTCGACAAGAAACCAGGAGACCAAGTATCCGGAGCCACCATGAACAAGGATGGTTACCTGAAGTTTCGAGCTACCAAGGTGGGCAAGGATACGGTTCTGTCCCAGATCATTAGACTGGTGGAGCAGGCTCAGGGATCAAAGGCACCGATACAGCGCCTGGCCGACTCCGTGGCTGCGGTATTTGTACCTGCGGTCATGGTCATTGCCATACTGGCCTTCCTCGGCTGGTATTTCATCGGGGGAGAAGCCTTCGTGTTTGCCCTAACCGCATTGATATCCGTAATGGTCATCGCCTGTCCCTGCGCCGTCGGATTGGCAACGCCAACAGCCATAATGGTAGGAACTGGCAAAGGAGCCCAGAACGGCATCCTCATCAAAAGCGCAGAGGCTCTGGAGAAGGCCTACCGTGTCGGAACCATAGTCTTCGACAAGACCGGAACCGTAACCAAAGGCAAGCCCGGGGTGACGGATATTGTTGCGACCGATGGTTTCAATCGTGATGAAGTCCTGAGATTGGCTGCCCTAGCCGAGAAGGGATCAGAGCATCCTGTAGGTGAGGCAATAGTAGATGCCGCCAAAAAAAATCGTCTGGAGCTTGCTGATCCCGAATTCTTCCAGGCATTCGGTGGCCGTGGAATTCTGGCCAGAGTAGATGGCAAAGAGGTGCTTCTTGGTAATCGTACCCTGATGAACGAGAACGACGTGGAGAATACCCCATTTGAGGGAAAGATACAGGAACTGGAGGGGGAAGGTAAGACCGTAATGCTCATGTCTGTGGACAGGAAGATGGCAGGTCTCATCGCCGTGTCTGACACACCCAGGGAAAACGCCTCTGAAGCCATCGAGCAGCTTCATCGAATGGGCATTGAGACCGTGATGATAACCGGAGACAATCGACGGACAGCAGATGCCATCGCTCGACAGGTTGGAATTGGGAAGGTCATGGCTGAGGTTCTTCCTGAAGACAAAGCCAAAGCTATCCTTAACTTGCAGGAAGGTGGCAATGTCGTGGCCATGGTGGGCGACGGAATCAACGATGCACCGGCGCTGGCTCAGGCAGATGTGGGAATAGCCCTGGGGAGCGGCACCGACGTGGCCATGGAGAGCGGAGACATCGTTCTGGTGAAGGATGATCTTAGAGACGTGGTGGAAGCCATCAAGCTGAGCCGCTACACCATCCGCAAGGTGAAGCAGAACCTGTTCTGGGCCTTCTTGTATAACAGTATCGGCATCCCCATTGCAGCTGGGGTCCTCTATCCTTTCCTTGGCTTTCTGTTGAATCCGATTATTGCCGCCGCGGCGATGGGATTCAGTTCTGTGTCTGTGGTCACCAACTCGCTGCTGATGAACCGCTACCAGGTGCAGCGCTGAGGCACTGACGAGCTTTCGTCAAACATACAGCATCAAGGAGGGAGGCATACAGTGACCAAAGATATCATCAGTCTACTCAACAAGGATCTGGAAGGTGAGCACGCAGCCATTATTCAATACCTGACCCATGCCTATTCCATCGGTGAAGGTGAAATGGCCTGTGAAATCGAGGCCATCGCCCGTGAAGAAATGAGGCATCTCGATTGGCTTGCAGAAACGATAGTTGGCCTGGGCGGAGCCCCCAGCCTCACCAGAGGCGAGATGCGCACTGGCGGCCAGTCGGTCGCCGATTGGATGAAAAACGATGTACTCCAGGAGCAGGACGCCATCGCCATGTATGAAGAACACATCAAAGCTATTGGCGACCCCAAGATCAAACGACTGCTTGAGCGTATTCTTTCTGACGAAAAATCACACCAAGGTGACTTTGACCACTTTTCGAACAAGGCTCAAAAACAGGGATTGGAGGACTTAACAGGCTCCCGCGAGGATAAGGTGGCCAAAACCCTCAACTGGGGTATTGAGCACGAGTATACCGTCATCCTGCAGTACCTCTTCCACTCCTATATGACGCCCAATGAGGAGGTCAAAAAGGAAATGGAGGATCAGGCCATTAACGAGATGCAGCATCTGGGATGGCTTTCCGAAGAAATGGTCGACAAGAAGGGCACCCCGAGGATCGAGCACATCAAAGTTGACAAGTCTACGAAGACAGCCGATATGCTCAGAGCAGACATCAAGATCGAGCAGGAGGTGGCCGCCGAATACGACCGGGTCGCCAAAGAGACCGAGGAATCAGACCTCAAAGAGCTCCTCCTCCGGATACGGGACCATGAAGTATACCACGCTGACGTTTTCAGCGATCTACTGAAGAAAGAGGAGAAACACAAGGACAGTAGCAGCCCCCTGCAACAACCGTGATACCTGCTAATCGGTCTGGAATGCCCTGAAATCGGAGGGTGAACTGGTGGATTTGTTGAAGCAGGCAAAAACGAAGATTTAGCTGAAAATACCATGAAAGAAGAGGAGGCATATCAGTGAAAGAGAAGATTGAAGCAAGGTTATGGGTTAACAGCAAACTCGTGGAGATGAACCCCTTCGTCGAGGAGATTCTGGCTGGCACAGTTGCCGGCGCACTTCGCTCACTGAAAGGAGTTGAGACTATCAAGACCGTCGAGCTTCAACTCCGCCAGAGAACTGTCACCGTCACAGTGAACGGAAAGGAACTTACGCTGACTCCCTTCCCCAACGATATTATTGCCGGTACAGTGAGCGGCTTTGTTTCCTCGCTGAAGGAGATAGACAAGGTAGAAAGCCTGAGAATTAGCCTCCGGGCACAGTGAGCAAGGTCGTGACGGGACAATCGCATACTAATCGACTGATAAACGAGACCAGTCCTTACCTGCTGCAGCACGCGCATAACCCTGTGGACTGGTACCCTTGGGGCAACGAGGCCCTGGAACGTGCCCAAAGGGAAGATAAACCAATCCTTCTCAGCATAGGCTACTCAGCTTGCCACTGGTGTCATGTCATGGAGAAGGAATCCTTTGAGAATGCGACCATCGCCGATCTCATGAACAGGCACTTCGTCTCTATCAAAGTTGACCGTGAGGAATACCCTGACGTAGACCATGTATACATGGCAGCGGTTCAAGCCATGACCGGTGGGGGCGGCTGGCCGCTGACCGTGTTCCTCACTCCTCAGGGGAAGCCCTTCTATGGTGGCACCTACTTCCCGCCGGAGGACCGCCACGGCATGACTGGCTTCCCTCAAGTTCTCATAGCTGTGTCAGAAGCCTATAGCAAGAGGCGTCCAGAGATGACGGCTACCGCAGAAGAGTTAACCTCACACTTGAAGGGGAGAGCTTCTGTCAATACAGTGCCACAGTCTCTGCCAGCAGACATCCTCGATCGCGCATACCACAACCTGGCTCCCAGTTTCGATTACGAGAACGGAGGGTTTGGCTCAGCACCGAAATTCCCTCAGCCGATGATTCAGGAATTCCTATTGCGCTACCATTTGCGAAGCGGGGAGCAACAGGCACTTGGCATGGTGCAGTTCACTCTGGACAGAATGGCGGCCGGCGGCATCTATGATCAGATCGGCGGCGGTTTCCACCGCTATGCCACCGATTATCGCTGGACTGTCCCCCACTTTGAGAAAATGCTCTACGACAATGCCTTACTGAGTCAAGTCTACTTGCACGCCTATCAGGCAACGGGCAGACCCCTTTATCGGCGCATTGCTGAAGAAACACTGGACTATGTTGTCAGGGAACTGACCCACCCCGCAGGTGGTTTCTATTCCGCTCAAGATGCCGACAGCGAAGGCAGAGAAGGTAAGTACTACATGTGGGCAACAAAGGAGATCACCAGCTTGCTGGGACAAGAAGATGGCAGGCATGCCATTCAATACTACGGAGCAACCACCGAAGGTAACTTCGAGGGAGAAAACGTCCTCCATGTGCCCAAGAAGATGGAGACCTTTGCTGGTGAGTCCGGCATCAACTTGAATGAACTGGAAAGCATCATCGAACGGTCGAAAAAGAGACTCCTTGCTTCAAGAGAACAGCGCATCAGGCCCCACCGTGACGAGAAAATAGTGACCTCATGGAATGGGATGATGCTGAGGAGCTTCGCCGAGGCTGCCTGTATTCTAGGGCGAGATGACTACCGAGAGATAGCTGTAGCTAACGGTAGTTTCTTGCTCAATGAGTTGGGCCAGGGCGATCTGCTGATGCACAGCTACAAAGACGGTAGAACAAAGATTCCAGGCTACCTCGACGACTATGCTCTGCTTATCAGCGGACTCTTGGCTCTTCATGAAGCTACCTTTCAGCAGCAGTGGCTAGTGGAAGCTGCTTCACTGGCAGATAAGATGGTTCACCGTTTCAGTGACGAAGAGAAACCGGGGGTATTCTACGACACTGGTCAAGGCCACAGCGACCTGTTTGTGCGCCCCCGGGATACCGTGGACTCGGTGAAACCGTGCGGGGGTTCTGTGGCTGCCGAAATGCTGCTGCGTATGGCCGTCATCACTGGCGAAAGTAGTTATGGGAAACATGCCACGGCAATGCTAGGCCTGACGCGAGACCAGATGACTACCCACCCTCTCGGGTCCGGACACTGGCTTTGCGCCTTGGATTTCCAACTGACTGACTGTATTGAAATTGCCTTGATTGGTAGCCGCGATAACCCAGAAACAAAGGCCCTCCTTGGGATAATCCATGATCACTACCTGCCAAACAAAGTACTGGTAGGCAGCCAGCCTGACGAGCCATACGCACCTCTCGCAGGTGCTCTCCTCAAGGACAGGGTTATGATCCAAGGGCGCTCTACGGTCTACCTTTGTCACAAACACTCCTGCCGGGCACCCACAACAAACCCTGATACCCTGAAACAGGAACTGGAAGCCCAACATCCCCAGGGACTGCTCTCACAATGAAAAATCACCCGCAAGGCATCACCAGAGTGGACAAAGTTTGTACTGGGGTATTGGCCATGGAGATACAATCAAATACAGCATCAAAAGCGAGCCAATCAGGTCTACTCCGTCCAACTTCACATCGACAACGGCCCAAGAGGTAGATTCTCCCGGATGTGTAGGATATGAGACAGAAGTCACATCAAGAGAAGCGACCCTGTCTTTAGAATACTCTGGTAACAGGGTAGTCATGGCATAAGGGAATGCTCGATCTTTTGATTTGTATCTGGGGAGGGCAAAGCCCTGCAGCTTAACAAACCAGGAAGCCATGGAATCTAAGGTGCCCAAGAATGTCCCTCTGCCCCAGCCATGATATAATCGAGTGGGGAGGGAGCAATGAGAGTAGCCCAACTATTCTACTCCCGCTCTGACCTTTCTGTAAGACAGCTGAGGGCTTCCTGGAAGCAAACAGTGTTCAGTACGGGGAGATAGAAGTAGCCGAGGACAAATCAGGACGGATAGGAGTCAAAGTCCTCGATATTGACCGCGAGATTGTAATCGGCTTCGATCAGGCACACACAGAGGGAAGGATGGGATTGTAGCTGGATCGCGCCGATCCCACTCTTAGAAAGGAGTCAAGACTACTGACATGGGTATTCACTTTTCGGGGAGAGAACTGATAGATATTGCGGTCGGTATCGAGAGGAGCGGGGCGGCGTTTTACGATTATCTGACCGAGTCGACCAAGGATGCGAAAATAGGAATTATGTACAGTGAACTTGCCGCCAGGGAAAGGGAGCATATTCAAACCTTCCAGAATATGCTTGGCGCGGCAGATGATTATGTCAATCTGGAACCCTACGAAGAGGAATACGGCCTTTATCTGAAGACACTGGTTGATTCGGCTGTTTTCAACAACGAGAGAACCGCCCGCGAAGCAGCACAGAAGGCGGCCAGCGAACTCGAAGCGCTTGAAATCGGCATCCGCGCCGAGAAGGATTCAATCCTTTTCTATTCAGCCATCCAGGGCCTCATTCGTCGGGCCGATGCCGACCTGATCGGCGGTATTATCAAGGAGGAGAAGGGTCACCTGGCACAACTCTCAGATCTTAAGAGAAGACTCAGCAAGTCGCCACGGTCCAAGCAGCCAACAAGGGGCAAGTAATGAACGCTGTCATGAAGGCACTGAGGAAAATGCATAACATGGAGAGATTGGCCACAGAGATCTACCGGATGCAGACCAGGGCATTCCGTGAAGAGAAAGAGCTGGCCGATAGACTGCATGCAGCGATGCTCAACGAGCAAGAACACATAGACAATTTGAAGGCAAGAATCGAAGACCTGGAGGGAAGCACCTCAGCGCTGGGAATGGCCTTCCAAATGGCAGGT
>MGMW01000023.1 GCA_001795035.1 Chloroflexi bacterium RBG_13_53_26 | reverse complement strand
CTACCCCATGAAGATATCTCTTGATGGAAGAAGCAGCCCTCTGGCCAGCGGCAATGGCCTCTATCACGGTCTGAGGGCCTGTCACGGCATCGCCTCCGGCAAAGACGCCGGGCCGGTCTGTGGCAAGAGTGCGACCATCTGCGACTATGGTGCTCCCTCTACCTGTCTTCACCCCATCACCTCCGAGGAATGAGGTATCCGGTCGCTGGCCGATAGCCTCGATAATGGTGTCGCAGTCGAACACGTATTCAGATCCCGGAACAGCGCTGGGTGTTTTCCTGCCGCTCTTATCGAATTCGCCCAGTTTCATCTGAATGAGCTCCAAGCCGGAGACACGGCCATTTCGCTCTACTATCATGGTCGGGGCGGTGAGCAGGTGGAGGTGAATGCCTTCTTCCTCAACAGCCAGCACCTCTTCGGGTATGGCGGGCATATCCTTCTTCTCGCGCCTGTAAAACATGTGCACTTCGTCGGCACCCATTCTTAGGGCTACTCTGGCTGAGTCTGTTGCTGTGTTGCCGCCACCGACGACTGCTACCTTCTTTCCTATGGCTAATTCACGTCCGAGGCTGGAATTACGCAGGAACTCGACAGCATCGTAGACGCCTGTCAGTTGCTCACCAGGGATCTTCATCTTGTCACCACTATGAGCGCCGACAGAGACGTAGATGGCCTTGTATCCATCTTTGTATAGCGATTTGATATCATCAATGCGCGTGTTGAGTTTTATGTCGACGCCTAATCTCTGAATGGCTTCAATCTCCTTCTGCAATATCTTCTTCGGCAGCCGGTACTCGGGGATACCAACTGCGAGCATGCCTCCAGCAACGGGGAGTGCCTCAAAAACGGTGACCTGGTATCCGTCCAGGGCCAGGTCGTGGGCTGCAGACAGTCCGGCAGGACCGGCGCCGATAACGGCAACTTTCTCGTTCCTGCTCTCCTTCACAGGTGGTATGTACTCGAAACCATGTTCGAAGGCCCAGTCGGCGACAAAACGTTTCAGGTGCCTGATGGCCACAGGCTCATCCATTTGGCCGCGTCGGCATTTGCTCTCGCAGGGATGGTGACAGACCCGGCCACAGATCGACGGGAAGGGGTTTCTCTGCTTGATCAGGCGATAAGCGTCGGCGAATCTGCCTTCCTTGATGAAGGCCACATATCCGGGGACATCCAACCCTACGGGGCATGTGTGCTGGCATGGTGCTCTGAACAGAGACGCGCACACAGCCGCAGGGCACTTCTTGTCAATGATGTGTACCTCATATTCCTCCCGGAAATGACGGATTGTGCTCAGTACCGGATTGGGAGCAGTCTGACCCAGGCCGCACAGAGATGCTGAGCCAACCATCTCGGCCAGCTCCTGGAGGACAGCCAGGTCTTCCAGGGTGCCTTCGCCCCGGGTGATCTTGTTTAGAATCTCGAGCATTGTGGGAATGCCAGCGCGGCAGGGAAGACACTTGCCGCAGGACTCGTCCTTGGTGAACTGGAGGAAGAATTTGGCCATATCCACCATGCAGCTATCTTCATCCATGACAATGAGTCCGCCGGAGCCCATGATGGCTCCAAGGCTGGTGACCGATTCATAGTCAACTGAGGTATTGATATGTTCAATGGGAATAACGCCGCCGGAAGGCCCTCCAATCTGCACGGCCTTGAAGCTCTTCTCGCCAGGGGGGCCGCCACCGATGTCGAAGACAATGTATCCCAGAGGAGTTCCAACGGGGACCTCAGCGATCCCGGAGTTGTTGATCTTGCCCACGAGACAGAAGGTCTTTGTTCCTGCGTTTCCTTTGACGCCGAGGTTCTTGTACCAGTCACCGCCGTTGAGGACTATTTGAGGGACAATGGACCAAGTCTCCACGTTGTTAATAGTAGTCGGCTTGTCGTAGAGGCCTTTGTTGGCCGGGAATGGGGGCCTCTGGCGGGGGTTGCCGCGCTTACCTTCGATAGAGATAAGAAGGGCGGTCTCTTCGCCACAGACGAAGGCACCGGCTCCGGGGAATATATCAAGATCGAAGCCGAAGCCTGTCCCGAGGATGTTCTCACCCAGGAGTCCATACTCGCGGGCCTGACGGATGGCATGGCTGAGTGTTTCAATGGCCAGTGGATACTCGGCACGTACATAGGCATATCCCTGGCGGACGTCCTTAATGGCGTAAGCCCCGAGCAACATGCCCTCGACTACCGCGTGTGGGTTGCCCTCAAGGACCGAGCGGTTCATGAAGGCCCCGGGGTCGCCTTCATCTCCGTTGCAGACTACAAACTTCTCGTTTCCCGGGGCGTTGCGAACAAAGGTCCACTTGCGCGCTGTCGGAAATCCAGCTCCACCCCGGCCTCGGAGTCCCGATTTGTTGACCTCTTCCAGGACCTGGTCAGGGGTGGCCTGGGTTAGTGCCCTGACGAGAGCGCGGTATCCATCAAAAGCTATATACTCGTCGATGCTCCACGGGTCTATCAGGCCGTTGAGACCCAGTACGACTCTTCTCTGTTTCTTGTAGAACTCTATGTCATGGTTTGCCGGACTTGCTTTCCGGCTGATGGGGTCTACGTAAACCAGCCTTTCTACAATCTCACCACGGATGATGTGTTTCTCTATGATCTCATCCACATCCTCCGGTTTCACCTGAGTATAGAGGATGTCGCCGGGGGTTATGGTTACATTAGGCCCTTTTTCGCAGAAACCACGACAACCGACCTTAGTGACACCGACAACCCTGGCTTTAGACTGGAGCCCTTTCTTCTCGATAAGATCGCGGAAGGCGTTTTCTACCATGTCGGCGCCAGCGGCGGTGCAGCCGGTTCCTCTGCAGACAAGGATATCAATCTGATCTGCCTGTTTGATCTTGCTTTGGTCAGTATCCTCTCTTACCGCCAAGCGAGGCCTTACTTCCTTTTTGATTGCGTCTAGAGCTTCTAAGGAGTCGATTCTTTTCACGGCTTACCCCCTATTGCAGTGGCTCAGTAGTTCTTTCACACCGGTGGGCTTCACCCTTCGATGTACCTGTCCGTCCAGAGTAACTACCGGAGCCAGCGCGCAGGCACCGAGACAGCGGACAGTATCTACGGACAGTATTCCGTCAGGTGAAGTCTCGCCGGGTTCGAGTTTGTACTCCTTCTTAAGCACGTCCAGAATTCTCTGGCCGCCTCTGACGTAGCAGCATGTTCCCAGGCAGACCTGGATGACATACTTTCCCCGGGGAACGGTGGTGAAGAAGCTGTAGAAACTGACTATGCCGTTCACTTCACTGAGAGGGATATTCAGGTCCCTTGAGATGGTCATGAGCACTGGCGGCGGCAGGTATCCCACCATCCCCTGGGCCTGCTGCAAGACCCGGATCAGTGCCCCCGACCTTCCTCCAGTATCATCGATGACCTTCTGAATGTCCCTGAAGATCCTGGCAGCGTATCCGGTGCCACTTTCCCTTCTGGCCAGTGATTCTAACTCCGGTCTTTCCATCCCTTGCCTCCTAAGTAATGTGGCGCTCGCCCTGGGGTCGAATCATGCATGTGGTGGTCTGTGTGTGGTGGCTCATGTATTTCAGGGTTATCGCCTGACCCTTACCTTCACTGCTTCTGCCTCTGAGCGGACAGCGGCTGGTGTAGCGGTGGCCCCGATGCCCGCGCCGACGACCTTCACAGCAATCGGTTTGCCATCCCCCCACCGCTTGTAGACGCGGCATATTTCGCAGATGCTGGTATCGTGACCGGAGGGGAGTTTACAATATGTCCCTGCTATCTCCCAGCAGGCCACAGGATGACCTTTGGAGATGGGGCATTCACTCTTGATCATCTCGGGGCAACGAACCATTTCCCAGCACGGTGTTTTGCCTTGCCAGAATCCCTGGCCCGGTTCGACCATGATCCTTCCCTTTGCTTCCCGGACAACCTTCTCGATCTCAGCGATTTCGTCGGGCTGGGCGATTCCCCTAACGATCTCCCTTATCTGTTCAATCTTCCTCTCGCTCATTACGCTCCTCCTTATCCCTGTTGTTACTGCTTACTCCCGGCCTCTTTCATTTCTTCCTGCCGCAGAGCCCTCTTTTGGCGTGCCTCCCGTACAGCGGCGTAGATACCGCCGATATTGAGGTACCATACCAATGCGACGGGCAGAAGAATGATGGGGATTGCCACGACCAGCGCCACCACAAATTGCCACTCCACGGCCTATGCCTCCTTCCCTGTCCCCCAGTCTGGCTGGAATGACATGTTTGCTCTTACAAGGTGGAGGCAAGAGTGTATGCATAAGGGAAGCCGAAGAAGGGAGTTTGCGCGGTGCTCATCATATGACTCTTGCCTCCATGGCCTAGGTTAGCATCTGCCTGCCATTAGTGGCTTCCGCAGTAATGCTTGTTAGCGCTTGCCGAAAACTCTCATGGTGGAATTGCAGGGTAGGCATAAATGCTTATTGTTGGATACGCTGCTTGAGAGATGTGGCTGGGCTAAGGGTGGTGCTATAATTGCGGTGGTTTACGAGGGAATGACCTGGGCAAGATAGGGCGTGCTTGTAGGGGATGACTATGTGGTGGTGAACGAAGGCTGGGTCATGCTGGAAGGTATGCCTTAAGGGATGTCCTTCCTGGGGTGGACAGAGGTTGTGGAATAGAGGGGTAAGGTACTGTTGAGAACGCGTTTAGTGAGCGTAATCAAAAGGCCTGGATTCTGGCTGATACTAGTATCACTGATTCTGGTAACAGTCCCGCACTACTGGGAGACGGCATACCAACCTTCCTTTGTTACCGACTTCCTGTTTAATGTCGGCATCAGCCGTCATGCTTTTGAGCGAATCCTCTACCTGGCACCGATAATCTGGGCCGGGTTCCTGTTCCGGTGGAGGGGAGTTTCGGGGACTTCTCTGGCCGCGCTTGCCTGCATGTTGCCACAGGCTGTCTTCATCTCGGACCATCCTGGTGAGTCTGTATTCCAGGTGATGGTTGTTCTGGTGGTGGGCAGTGCTGTGGCCCTGGGGTTCGTATCTCTGCGGAAGCAAAGGGACGAGTATCGGGCAGCGTTGATGAAGCTGGAAGAAGCTCACCGCCTGCTGCAGCACTATTCTCAGATTGCCAGAAGCAATGAAAAGCGGCTGGGCACACTAAATGCGATTTCCGGGGTGCTTGCTCAGTCTCTGGAGCTGGGCAAGGTTCTGCGCAAGGCTATTCATCTGGTTATGGAGCTGATGGAAGTAGAGATTACCCTCATATACTGCCTGGATGAAGGGAGTAATGAACTGGTGCTTGTTGCCTATGAAGGGGTGTCCGAGGAATTCGCTCGGGCTGTGGAAAGGGAGAAAACGGGCGAGGGGTTCAATGGCCGGGTGGCCAGGACAGGCCAGCCCATGGTGGTGAAGGATATCTCTGCTGATCCGAGAATGAGTCGGCCAGAGGTCGCCGGGATGAGAATCCAGACTGAGCTTATTGTACCTCTGGCTTTTCAGGGGCAAGCCAGGGGTACCCTTTGTGTGGCAATGCGCCGTCCGAGGGAATTTGGTGCTATGGAGATTGATCTGCTGTCTGCTGTTGCCAGCCAGATCAGCGCTGCTATTGAAAACGCCGGTCTCTATGAGAAGGAGCGTCTGGCGATGCAGAAGCTGGCTGTTTCGGAGAGAAACTATCGAGGGCTTTTCGAGAATGCCAACGATGCCATCTGGGTTTATGACCTCGAGGGCAGAATCACTGTGGCCAACAGGGCGTTCGAGAGACTCAGCGGATATGCCATAGAGGAACTGGCCGGCATGAACATCCAGCGACTACTGTCGGACGAAGGCCGTATTCTGGCGGGAGAGGTCCGCCGGAAGCTATTCCAGAGTGAGCCTGCGGGGCAACCCTACGAACAGCGCATAATCAAGAAGGACGGGAGGGAGGCAGTTCTAAAGGTGACTACGAGCCTGGTCATGGAGGATGGCAAACCCGCCGGCTTTCAGAACATCGCCAGGGATGTGACGGAAGAGAAGCGGATGCAGGAAGACGTGAGCCTTTATCTGAGCCAGGTGACCAAGGCCCGTGAAGATGAACGCAGGGAGATGGCTGACAG
The DNA here is from genome assembly GCA_001795035.1 of Chloroflexi bacterium RBG_13_53_26. Taxonomy (GTDB): domain Bacteria; phylum Chloroflexota; class Dehalococcoidia; order UBA2247; family RBG-13-53-26; genus RBG-13-53-26. The sequence goes on along the minus strand of MGMW01000023.1, from coordinate 19,953 downwards.
GCTGCACAGTGATATAGGACAGCTTGTTCATTCTCTGTCAGCCAGGCTGGACAGCCATATACCCGATGGGACGGATATGGTAGGTGCGGACAGGGCATCTCTGGAGGATTTGCGGCAGCAGTTCCACTATGCATTGGAGAAGGTGCAGCGGTTCGGTGACGACTTCCGGGCAGCGAAGGCGGATAATCTGGTGCTGCTTCCTGCGGTGAGATGGGTGCTTGGTGAAATGGATAGACTCTATGGAATTAAGGGCACTCTGTCTGTCAGGGGTGTTGAGCGCTATCTTCCAGCGGAGGCGGAGCTCCTGCTCTTCCGCACTGCAAGGGAGGCGCTGAGGAAGATCGAGGCAGAGGGCCAGGCCTCGGAAGTGGAGGTTTCCATAGAGTTTGGGGAAGGTGTGACCAGGATCTCTGTTAGGGACGATGGCAAGAGATCTGGCCTGGAGAGGTGGTTGGAGGAGCCGCAGTCCGTAGAGAGACTCGGTCTGGCGGAAGTAGAGAAGTTGGTACGCCTGATAGGTGGCAATTTGGAGATCAGGCATGATGTGGATGGCGGTACTGCGGTAGTTGTTGAGGCTCCGGTGTGATTCAGTGGCCGTGTGTGCCATTCGCAATGGCGCCAGTGAAGTTCAGTATTGAGCTTTGAAGCGGCGGCATGACACTGCAGAACCACATCAGGGGCAATCGTATGTACCAATCTGCACTGGAGCACTGAGTAAAAGTGGCGAGGCATGTGGCGTGATGGTAGAATTAAATTGGTGTCGATGGTGCATGGTGATAGGATCGAGTTGAGACAACCATCGGTGGTTGGAGGGATACCCGGAGTATGGGGCCCCCTTTTTTGTGCATGCTCGATCGAGTTGTTTTAGATAATCAGTATATGGAGGCATAGACAATGTGGAGGACTGAAAGCAGCGGGTCGGCGCGCGTCGAGGAAGCACTAAAGCAGTTGCTGCCGCCATGCCAGATCAAGTGTCCGATCAATGAGGACATCCAGAGGACAAACGTGCTTATTTCACTCCTGCCGGAGGAAATAGGTAAGGCAAAGAATGAGATCATCCAGATAGGCGATTACCTATATGAGAAGAACCCATTCTTCAACGTTTGTGGCTATATCTGTGGGCTGTGTGAGCTGGAGTGCAACTACAAAAACAAAGGTGGTGCGATCAGGAGGAGGCTGCTGAAGAGATTCCTGTCTGACTACTATACGGACTATCTCAATGAGAAAGAGGAATTAAGCATTGTCAAGGATAAGGAGAATGTAGCTGTCATAGGGGGCGGACCTGGCGGACTTATGTGTGCCTACGTCTTGAGCAAGAAGGGATACAGGGTGACCGTATTTGAATCGTCCACCCGGCTGGGAGGAGCGCTGTGGTTGATACCGGCCTATCGCTTGCCTGATGATGTCCTCGGTACCACCCTCAAGAGCCTGGTAAGGATTGCCGGTATAGATGTGAAGTTAGGGGCCAAGCTGGGCGAGGGCAAGCTGACCATCGAAAGGCTGAGAAACGAAGGTTACAGGGCGGTCTTCCTGGCGAAGGGCACGCCCTATCCGAGAGTGCTGACCTTCGATGGAGAGGTAGTAGAGGGGCAGGACCTCTCGGGCGTGATGTATGGGCATACACTGCTCTATGAAGTGAGTCACGGCAATATCGGCGCGGACTACTTCAAGGGCAAGAAAGTGGTCGCCATTGGTGGGGGAAACGTGGCTTTCGATGCTGCCCGGACGGCAAAGAGGCTGGGTGCGGATGTGACGATTGTCTGTCTGGAATGTGAGGACAAGGCGTGCAAGGACGGTATTCCTGCCGATGAGGAGGAAATACGGGCGGCATGGGAAGAGGGGCTACGGATAGTCTACTCACGCGGGGTGCAGAAGATTGAAGGAGAGCACGGCAGGTTCAGGAGGATCGTTTGCCCTAAATGCACCAGCGTCTTCGACGAAGAGGGTTTCAACCCCCAGTTTGACTGTACAGACTGTGCGGATATGGAAGGGGATGTGCTTCTCATCACAGTGGGGCAGGTGCCTGACAAGGGTTTCCTGCAGAGAGAGGGGCTTCTGGATGAAAAGGGAAGGCTGGTGGTTGACCCCTTCACGTTGCAGAGCTTGAGGAAGGGTTACGTATTTGTGGGCGGTGATGTGAGGAGGATCGGTTTCATGGTGGAGGCCATGAAAGAAGGTGTAGTGGCGGCAGAGTCGATTGAGAGATTTCTGAGGGGCCTGGACATGAGGGAGGGAAGGAAGAGGGATTACGAAGGTTTTGGCATCCCCTTGAGGAGTTCCTATCAGCCTGAAGCTGAGGTGGCCTGGATACCTCCCGAGAACAGGACGCATTTTCAGTTGTTTGAGAAAGGTTTGACCTTGAAGGAAGCCAGGGAGGAAGCCAAGAGATGTCTTACCTGCGGGCCGTGCGTTTCATGCAAGGCATGTATCTCTATCGGCTTTGAGAAGTCACTGTATGCGGTGGAGGTGGATCAGGAGAGGTGCAGTGGCTGTGGCATATGTGTTTATGTATGCAACTATGAGTCGGCACGGCTGACTGAGGTGGAAGGGAAAACTGTATCGACCACTGACATGTTCAGGTGCAAGTCCTGTGGTATGTGCGTGGTAGCCTGTCCGTCACATGCCAGAAGGCTGGTCGATGATGACACTGAGGAGCGTATCGCTGAGGCATGCGCATCTCTGTGACCGCTTAGCGAAGGAGGCGTGAGAAGAAAGAATGAAACACTTCAAACCCAAGTTGGTGTGCTTCTCCTGCAGGTTCAGCTGGGGGTATCTGGCAGAAGATGCTGGACTGTCCTGGCAGACGAGGAACTGGGTACCGGTGGTATGCAGCGGCAAGATCGACACCACCCACATACTCAGTGCTTTCAAGCACGGAGCAGACGGTGTGCTGATACTGGGTTGCCCCGAGGGAGACTGCCACTATCAGGATGGCAACTATGAAGCGAGGAAGAGAGTCTATCTTATGCAGCGGATTCTCGAATCTTACGGGATCGAAAAAGAGAGGCTGGAGATAAGACTGTCGGTAGATCCTGAGGGCAAGCAGATTACCCATTATGTGAAGGAACTCAGTGACAGGGTGGCGAAGCTGGGTCCGGTGAAGAAGATGATAGAACGCACAGAGAGTGGTTCTGCGGTCTAGACTGGGGAAAGGAAGCGACGATGTCAGGTAAACCAAAGGTGGCGATTTGCTGGCTAGGCGGTTGTGGCGGCTGCGACGAGGCGGTGGTGGACATAAACGAGGCAATTCTCAAGGTTGTGGAGGCCGTGGATCTGGTGCTGTGGCCGGTGGCCCTCGACTTCAAGTACCATCATGTTGAGGCTATGCAGGATGGCGAGATAGCATTGAGCATTATCAACGGCCATGTGAGGAACTCCGATCAGGAAGAGGTGGCCAAGCTGCTGCGGAAGAAGTCTCAACTGGTGCTGGCTTTTGGAGCCTGTGCTTGTTTTGGCGGGACACCCGGGATGGCGAACCTAATAACGAAGGAGGACATCTTTGACTGGGTCTATCGGGATGCCCCGACGGTGGTGAATCCGAAAGGCAACCGACCTCAGCCCAAGTTCAGTTCGGATGGCAAAGAACTGACACTGCCGGAGTTCTATAATCAGGTGTATTCGCTGAAGCAAATCATTGACGTTGACTACTACCTGCCGGGATGCCCGCCGCCTCCTGATCTCATAATGAATGCAGTAACGGCCGTCCTTGAGGGCAAGCTGCCGCCCAAGGGGTCGACGCTTACTCCGCACAAAGCCCTGTGCGATACCTGCCCGCGGAACAAGACCAAGCCGAGCAGGATCGGCATAAAAGATATCAAGAGGATCCATGAGATTGAAGCCGAGCCCAATACCTGTTTCCTGGTGCAGGGCGTACTCTGCCTGGGGCCGGCGACACGCTCGGGTTGTGGAGAGGCCTGCATCAACATCAATATCCCTTGCAGAGGATGCTTTGGTCCCATTGAGGGTGTAGAAGACTCCGGGGCGAAATTTGTATCGGCGCTGGCGGCGATCATTGATGTAGAGAGCGAAGAGGACACCAAAAGGGTTATTGACGGGATAGACGACCCTGTCGGCTACCTCTACCGCTTCACGATGCCGACCTCTATTTTGAGGAAGAAGAGAGTCTAGACAGGATTGAGGAGCAGTGGAGTATGGTTAGCAAACTGACAATAAACCCGATTACCAGGCTTGAAGGGCACGGGAAGATCGAGATTTTCCTGGATGACAAAGGGGATGTGAAAGACGCCTACTGGCAGGTAGTGGAGCTAAGGGGATTTGAGAGGTTCTGTCTGGGCAGGCCTGCCGAAGAGATGCCCAGAATAGTATCCAACGTATGTGGGGTTTGTCCTACACCGCACAACATGGCGTCCACTAAGGCACTGGATGACCTCTACAGTGTTGAGCCAACGCCGACGGCCAAGCTGATAAGGCAGCTTCACTACAACGCATTCTATGTGGAGGATCATTATATCCACTTCTTCTTTCTCTCTGCCCCCGACTTCGTGGTCGGGCCGGACAGCGATCCTGCGGAGAGGAACATTGTTGGCGTCATCAACAAGGTCGGGCTGGAGATCGGCGGCAAAGTGATCAACGTAAGAAAAAGGTGCCGGGATATTATCAAGCTCATTGCCAGCAAGCCAGCTCATCCAGAAGGCGGATTACCTGGAGGAGTTTCCAGGGGGATCACTGTGGAAGAGAGAAGATGGATCAGGGAGACTGCAGACGATACTGTTGAGTTTGCCCAGTTTGCCTTGAAGCTGTTCAAGGACGTTGTGCTGGATAACAAGCAATACCTTGACCTAGTGCTCAGCGATGCCTACAGGCTGCAGACCTACTACATGGGCATGGTTGACGAGGACAAGAAAGCGAATTTCTACGAGGGCAAGCTGAGGGTGATCGATCCGCAAGGGAAGGAATCTGCCCTGTTTGACCCACGTGACTACGTTGACTACATGGGCGAGTGGGTGGAGCCATGGACATATGTCAGATTAACCCATCTGAGGAAAGTAGGCTGGAGCGGCTTGATCGAGGGAGACGGCACGTCGCTGTACCGTGTCGGCCCGCTGGCGAGATTGAATGCGGCGGAAGGAATGGCCACTCCTCTGGCCCAGAAAGAGTATGAGCAGATGTTCGGCACTCTGGGCGGAAGGCCGAGTCATCATACGTTAGCTTTCCACTGGGCGAGACTGATCGAAGCGCTTCAGGCTGCAGAGGACATGCAGAGGATTGCCAAAGACCCTCAGTTGACGGGTAAGGACATACGGAACATGGAACTGAAACTGAAGAAAGTGGGCATAGGTTGCGTGGAAGCGGCACGGGGAACACTGCTCCACCACTATGAGACTGACGATCGCGGGCTGATCACGAAGGTCAACCTGATTGTGGCCACGCAGCACAATGCGGCGCCCATATGTCTATCGGTGAAGAAGGCCGCTGCTGCGTTTGTCAAGGGCCATGATGTCAAGGAAGGCATGCTGAACATGGTGGAAATGGCTTTCAGGGCCTATGACCCCTGTCTTGCCTGTGCCACGCACACGCTGCCGGGCCAGATGCCGCTGGAGATAAACATAAGGGACAAAGACGGCAGGGTGATCCGCACGCTGTCGAGGCCCTAGATCCAGAGCATTCACTTACATGAAGGTATTGAAGGAAACCTGGTATCCTTGCTCTTGAGCTTTGGGGATACCAGGTTATTTTTGTTCCCATTGACTTGCTCCGCGGGAGCCCGATTCGTATAATAGCCTTCGACAGGACTTGTCCGAAGCGAATAACATGGGAAGGAGAAGCGAATGAGTATACAGGCCATTCTGGATAACGCAAGACGCGAAAAGAGGGTGCTCCTCACTGAGGTCGAATCCAAGCAGGTGATTGAGGAAGCAGGCATAAACGTGGTTAAGGCAAAGCTGGCCAGATCCATTAAGGAGGCTGTTGCCGTGAGCAAGGAATTCGGGTTTCCCGTGGTGCTCAAGGTGGCCTCGCCCGATATTGTCCACAAAAGTGACATAGGCGGGGTGAAGGTGGGACTGACCAATGCCACGCAGGTAAGCAAGGCCTACAGGGAAATCATGACCTCTGTGAAGCAGAAAGAACCCAAGGCCACTATTCATGGTGTCTCGGTGCAGCCCATGGCCAAGCCGGGGGTGGAGATAATCATAGGAATGTCCAAGGACCCTCAGTTTGGGCCGGTGATCATGTTTGGCCTTGGCGGGATACTGGTAGAGATTCTCAAGGACGTGTCTTTCAGGATTGTTCCCCTGGCCAAGAGGGATGCCAGAGAGATGATACGGGACATAAAAGGCTACCCTGTGCTTGAGGGATACCGCGGTCAGCCGCCGTCGGATGTTGCCGCCCTGGAGGATATGATATTGAAGGTCTCGGCTTTTGTGGAGCGGACTCCAGTGATAAAGGAGCTTGACCTCAACCCGGTATTCGCCTACAAGGACGGGGCCATAGCAGTTGATGCCAGGATAGTGCTCGAAGCTGATGCGCCCAAATGAGCCGGCGCGGGAGCTACCACAGATGGCGGCCGCTTGTAGTTGCCCTTCTGGTCGTAGCCTTGCTCAGCGGCAGTGCAGTGCTTATCTACAGGCACGCCTCTCGAGCCAGACCCGTTGAAATAGACATCTCCTCATCCACTCCAGCACCACCGATGGAGATATACCTCAGTGGTTCGGTGGCCAGCGAAGGCATCTATACCTTCAGCCCGGACACCAGTCTTGAAGATGTGTTGCAGAGGGCTGGTGGTGCAAGCGACACCGGGGAGCCAATCAGGGTAAAGGTGTATGTGGTGCCTGTTGATGAAAGTCCGTTTGGGCAAACCCAGGATACGCAGGATACAAAGGTCAATATCAATACTGCTTCAGCACAGGAACTGGAGACGCTGAGCGGCATTGGGCCCGTGAAAGCTCAAGCTATCGTTGACTATCGAAACGAAAACGGATTCTTTCGAACTGTCGACGAATTGATCAATGTGCCAGGCATTGGCCCCAAGACCCTGGAGGGAATAAGGGACCAAATCAGTCTTGTGGACTGAACTGAGGACTTGTCCTTGGGTTGACACCAAGTGGGACTAAGGAGTCGGGGTACAGGGTTCAATATCCAGTGAGAGACTTCTACAGCAGCCTGAGGAACATGTCCAGTGAAGCCAGTCTCCCTTAGTATTTCCTGGATCCTCGGCATCTATCTTGGCTGGCTGACTCTATTACCTCTCCATTATTTTCTACTCCTTTCAGTATTCCTCCTTGTTTTGCTGGTTGCTGTGATATGGCGGAGCAAGGGCCTGGCCCTCTGGGGAGGATTATGCCTTATTGTCCTCCTGGGAGGTATTGGCTGCTACCACTGGCGAGCTAATGAGCCGACGCTTGAGGCTTTCAGCAATCGGGGAACGGTAGAGATGAGAGGCGAAGTGGTCAAGGACCCTGAGTTTGCTGACGGTGTGACGAAGCTCACCTTCTCTGCTCAGGAAATATGGGTGGGTGATGAGTGGCAAGAGGTTTCAGGCAAGGTGCTGATCGAGACCACGATTCTGCCTGCTTACAGTCTAGGTGAGTTGCTTGAAGTCAGGGGAGAACTCAGATCGCTATCAGAGGTTAAGAACTCCGAATACAGGGTTTATCTTGACCGTCAGGGCTTTTGCTCCATTCTGGCTTATCCGGAAGAGATAAACTACCTCGACAGCGGTTGGATTCCCAGTCTGAGGAATCGCTTGGCTCAGTCTCTTTCGTCCGCCTTAGCTGAACCACAGGCATCGCTGGGCGAAGCACTTCTGCTCGGCATTCGCAGCCATATCCCTGATTCGCTCAGGAGTGACTTCTATCAAACGGGGACGACCCATCTTCTGGCTATTTCGGGATTCAACATAGCGATCATCGGCGGCATGGTTTTCGTCGGTGCAGCCTGGCTTTTTGGCAGGCGTCGGCCAACATACATTCTGCTAGGTCTGGCCAGCGTCTGGTTCTACGCTTTGCTCACCGGCATGCAGCCGCCGGTATTTCGGGCAGCCATTATGTTCAGCCTGTTTCTGGTCTCCCTGTGGTTGGGCAGGCCGGGCAGCGCTATGCCGTCCCTGACGCTTGCAGCGGCGATAATGGTGGGCGTCAGCCCTTCTGTTTTGTGGGATGTGTCCTTCCAACTAAGCTTTGTGGCAGTGGCGGGGCTGGTATTGCTTTACCCTGCGTTTCGGCAGTGGGGAAGAAGGGTTATGGCAAGAGAACCCGACGCGGGTTCATCGGCTTTGAGGCCAGTTATAGATGCCACTGCTCTCAGTTTGGCGGCCATCGTGGCTACATTGCCACTGACCGTCTATTACTTTGGATCTGTTTCCCTGTTCGCTCTGCCTGCCACCCTTCTTGTTTCACTCTTTATGCCCGGTGCACTCCTGTTGACAGCTATAACCGCATTGCTGGGTCTTTTCGCTCCCATATTGGCCTGGTTTGTGGGGTGGTCAGCCTGGTTTTTCCTCAGCTGTATGATTGAAGTGGTCGACGGCTTCGGCTCTGTGGGATTTGGGTCGCTTTCGGTTGGTGCAATACATGTGGGATGGGTTTGGGGGTATTATGTGGTGCTAGCCATGATTATTTCGCGGAAGCAGGTGGCCGCGGCCTTCTCAAGGTTGGGCGGTTATGGACGGACATGGCTGAGTGTGCTGGCTGAGCTCACTCACAGACTTCCCAAGAAATGGGCTGTGGGGCTGCTTGTGGTGTCTACCTCTCTGGTGTGGGTAGCTGTTCTGTCCGCGCCTGGCGAGCGGCTTGAGGTCAGCTTCTTTGATGTAGGTGAGGGAGACGCCATTCTGATCGAGACGCCGGCGGGTCAGCAGATACTGATCGATGGTGGCCCTGACATTGGCGGAGTATGTCTTGAATTGGGGAAGAAGCTACCTTTCTGGGACAAAAGCCTTGATCTTGTGGTGCTGACTCATTCTGATGACGATCATGTCACGGGGTTGGTGGAGGTATTGCGACGGTACGAAGTGGAGCAGGTGTTAGAGACAGGTCTTTTAGAGAATACGCCTGCCTATGACGCGTGGCTGGAGCTTATAGACCAGAAGAACATCGAGCGGACCGTAGCAGAAGCAGGTCAGCAGATTGAGCTTGGTGATGGGATGGTGATAGAGGTAATCTGGCCCCGGGCAAATCTGCTGGAAGGCACTGGATCAGACACTAATAACAATTCGGTAGTGCTACGACTTGTCTGGGGAGAGGTGAGCTTCCTTTTCACCGGTGATATCGAGGAGCAGGCAGAGATGGAGATTCTCTGCAGTGACCAATGGTGTGAGCTGAATAGCACAGTGCTCAAGGTGGCTCATCACGGTAGCGCCAAGTCAACGTCTTCCCAGTTCATAGCGGCGGTCGGCCCGCAGGTCGCGGTCATTTCTGTGGGTGAGAACAACGATTTTGGGCATCCCAGCGATGAGACGCTGGACAGATTGGATGGAGTGGAGGTTTATCGGACAGATGAGAACGGGACGATTAGCTTCACCACTGATGGAGAGAAGCTCTGGGTGGAGGTAGCAAGATCAGGGTAGCGTTTCCTGGCAGTACTGTGAACAATCGTTTCCCTTTTCACACTTCCGGGGAAATGAAGGCGCCCCAGCGGCAGGCTGAGCCTGCCTATGGAGGCACCAGCGGAAGCCAAGCGCGAGGTTGGGTGATGTGGGGATGGGGATGAAAGCTGATTGGCCTATAGGGATACTTGGTAGCAAAGCCGCCGCTCGGCAGCTGGTAACAGCCCGCAGACGATTTCCCAGCGGGGCATTGATCGTGAGTCATGGCCGCCTGACCTCTGCTAAAGTGAGACTACTCCTGTCACGTCAAAGACTACTTCTTTTCCATCTGTCTCGTGGAGACACCCATCACATCTTATTAGTCGGCCTGCGGCGAAACCCCACTTGTCCACTTCGTCTTGTGTTTTGAATTTGAGGTATTTGACTCGGCCTTTGCGAAATTTGCCAGGATAAAGTGAAACTGTGAAGTAGTTTGCAAACGGAGGATAGTGGGCTTGACCAGGTGCGACGATAGCGTGAATCTCTCCCTGTAGGATCACTCTTTTCCCGCGCTTTTCGACCATGGAAACGTCATTAGGGAGACGAGAAACGGAGCAAATCGGGCAAGTCATTGTTATGCACCTCCTTTTCTGGTATGAAAAGCGTCAACGGCTGTTCTCCAGGCTCCCAATGAACTCTTTGAGATGTGTTGAGAAAACGAGTTGCCGTTCTATCTCAGTCTCCAGTCGATATATGTCTTGGATCATGTCGAGGGCTTCCCTTACACCGGGATCCTTTAGCTTCTCAGGCCAGAATGCAACTATGTACTCGTGAAATGTAGACAATAGGAGGGTGGTTGTGTCCTGGAAGAGCTTGATGCATCTTGTGTACTCTGCCTCGTCAAGAGCTACACATGAGGGGCAGGATGTGCACTTGGCTCTGGCGAAGTCTGTTGTCTTGTAAGCGGGGTGCATGAATCTATTTAGTGTGCCGATCCTTTTCTCTAACTCTGATTTGTTTTTTCTATTTATCACCCCTTTGTGAAGTAGCCATGCCGTTAGGAAATCGTGATCAAGGTACTCCTTCTTCCTTTTCTGCTCATCGCTAGGAAAGGCTACTATTCTATCCTCGTATGGCACCAAGTACTTGTCCTGTTTCTTGAACTTCTCATACTCCTCGACTACGGCTTGTTGAGTTTCCTCGTCGGGGCACTCTGAAAGTTTCTTGTCCCAGTATAGCCCGCACAGGAAGTTTTCTATTACCGGCCTCATGATTTGCATTGCGTTTCTATAGTGGCCAGTGAGCACCAAGAAGGAAACTGTTCTCAAATCTCTTATGCATTGGTTGTACATTTCGAAGGATAGCGCCTCCGAAATTGGCACTGATAACTGGCAGAGACACTCAATCAGTATGCCGAATTCACATGGAGTGTGGATTCTGTTCTTGACTGTTGACTCGTAAAGGTGGAGTTCCCCACCCTCACCGTTCTTGACTTCACGATAGAGATTGATGCATGGCACGAACTTGCACTTCATGCAATTGTGCTTGGCTCGGGTTTTCTTTACATCCATAGCTACCTCTTTCCCACTTGTCTAAGTACCGCGACTGCATTTTGACATGGGTGACAAACGGCTGGCAAGGATGGTCGTGGGCATAGATGGCAGGCAGGCGGTCAGAATTGGAGGCGTTGCGCTTGGGCGCTAGGCCCAGACTGCTATGGCCAAGGGATTCGCAAGATCGCCGTTGAGATCGGCGACCGCCATGTTCTCTTGGGGATCAGTTGGCTTGAGTCAAGACCACTCTCAGACCCCTCCCACGTGACCAGCCCCCTACCCCGTTGAGATTTCCCACGAAGGAAGTTCCTCAAAAGACCTGGTGTCGTTTGGGGGGTTGTATTGCTGGAATTTGTGAAGTGGTCTATACTTCCATGTTAAATAAATCAACCAGGCTATAGGATCTGAGGTGGGAAGCTGTGGATTGTCCGGCATGTAAGGGTGTGGTTGTTGTAGTCGAATACCAGAGGATTGAGCTGGACTATTGCACGAAGTGCTACGGCGTCTGGTTTGATGCGGGCGAGCTGGCCCTGCTAACGGAACGCCTGGGTCTTGAAGGCGGGTCGCTGACAGTGAGTGAGATAGTGGCTTTGCCAGAGAAGAGGGTTGCCGAAAAGGCGAGGCGCTGCCCGATATGCAGAAAGAAGATGAAGAAGGTGACCATTGGCTCTGCATCGGAGGTACTGATAGACGTTTGCACCCGGGGGCACGGGGTGTGGTTCGACGGCGGTGAGGTGGGTCAGGTGCTGGGGCAACTGAAGGATAAGCATGCCGCGGCGGATAAGCAGGGAAGAGTGATTGACTTCCTGGGGGAAGTCTTCCATGTCAGGGGATAGCGTAAATCTAGTTTGAGGAGGTGATCCGTGTCTGTTGGAATCATTGTGCTGATCGTGGTTCTGGTTGTTCTTTTCCTTTTCCTCGGCTTCATCTGGATGAGCTACAACGGACTGGTGAGACTGCGCAATCAGGTGAAGAATGCCTGGGCACAGATCGATGTGCAGCTCAAGAGAAGACATGATCTGATTCCTAACCTGGTGGAAACGGTCAAGGGCTATGCAAAGTACGAGCGGGAGACGTTTGAGGCAGTCACCAATGCCCGCAACCTGGCGCAGAAGGCAGTAGGAACGGGCGTGGGATCGCAGGCCAAGGCCGAGGGCGAGCTGAGCGGCGCGCTCTCCAGGCTGCTGGCTGTGGTGGAGAAGTACCCCGATCTCAAAGCCAATACCAATTACCTTGCTCTTCAGGAGGAACTGACCTCGACGGAGAACAAGATAAGCTTCTCGCGCCAGCACTACAATGATTCGGTGCTGACCTACAACAATAAGACTCAGATGGTACCTTCCAACATAATCGCGGGTATGTTCGGCTTCAAGACGGGGGAGTTCTTCGAGGTCACGGTAGCCGCGGAAAAGGAAGTGCCCAAGGTTAGTTTCACTTAGTTTGAAGACAATAAGGCATGTGGGAACAGATAAGGTCTAACCAGACCAGGACCTTGATCCTGGTAGCAGCCATGGGGCTGTTGTTGCTCCTGCTTGGCTACTTCCTGGGCGAGGCTCTCTTCGGAAGCGGGATTGGCGGTCTTGTGGTTGCCATTTTGATATGGGTGATCATGAATCTGTTTGCCTATTTCCAGGGGGACAGCCTGATACTGTCGATATCTCGGGCCAGGAAGATCAGCCGCGACGATCATCCCCGTCTCTACAATATCGTGGAGGAGATGAAAATCGCCTCGGGGCTGGAGAAGGTGCCGGACATATACATCATCGATGATCCGTCTCTGAATGCCTTTGCCGTAGGACGGGATCCCAGCCGGGCGTCGGTGGCCATTACCTCGGGTCTGCTGGAAAGACTGAACCGGGATGAATTGCAGGGCGTTATGGCTCACGAAATATCCCACATAAAGAACCGCGATGTGCTATTGATGACGTTCTGCAGTGTTCTGCTGGGGACCATTGTGCTTCTGGCGTGGTTTGCGGCCAGGATGATGCTCTTTGGGGGCATGCGGGGTGGGGGTAGCAGGAGAAGCTCCGGAGGGGGAGGTGGCTACGCAACCCTGATAATCATTGCTGTAGCCATTGTTCTGTTGATAGTGGCGCCGATCGCAGCCCAATTGATCTACTATGCAATCTCAAGGAGAAGGGAATACCTGGCCGATGCCTCCGGCGCACTTTACACCAGGTATCCCGAGGGGCTGGCATCGGCGCTGGAGAAGATAGCAGGTTCGACTCAGGAATTGAAGACGGCCAACAAGGCCTTTGCTCCGATGTATATCATTAACCCCTTCCGAGATAAAGGGAGGGCGGCCAGCGACCTGACCAGCACCCATCCGCCTGTCTCAGAGAGGGTGAGGATTCTGCGGAGCATGGCGGGAGGGGCCTCATTAGCTGCCTATGATAAGGCTTATCATGAGGTTAGCCGCTCTGGCAAGGGGGTGATACCCTCCTCTGCCCTTGTGGGTGCTGCGGCTGTGGCTGCGCGGAAGCCAGAAGCTGCAGAGGCTGTACCTGAGAAGGTGGAACGCGTCAGGGAGACGTCTGACCTGCTCTGGAAGTACAGCGACTATGGGCTGGTCAACTGTGAATGCGGCACAAAGCTAAGGGTGCCGCCCAAATTCAGGGGTGACAGCATCAGATGTCCTCATTGCGGGAGGACTAATACCATACCCGCGAGACGGAAGTCAACGGGCTAGTGCCTGGTTGCATGATTCTCTAGACGACCACATAGCTTTGGCGTAGGTTCAGATGTCTGTATTGACTCGTGCGCCACCAAGTACGAGTGTTGCGTCAGGTCATTATCTGTCAATTCGCCAACTTCTGTGAGTGTCAGGTCCCCGATGTGACCTTCCGATTGCGGAAAACACTAAGCATCGGGTCAGGGACCCGACAGACACCATGTACCAAATCCGTTCTCTAACCTGCCCATTGGATGACCAGGATTGTTTCTGTGGATTGGTGCGGTCAGTTGTGAAACGGGGGAGTAGGATGGAATAGCTCAATGAATTCCCGGGTTTACATCAAACGGACTTCTTTGGGTGATACGGGGGCGATAGCATGGATGGACTAGAGAGTTACCTCCAACCAACCCGGCTGTGTGATTTTGATAAGGGCAAGGCTATAGCAGAGGTGGCTTTTCGGCTGGCTGAAGGTTGCTCTCATGACCTGCAGAGATTGGATCGGATCTATCAGTTTGTAAGGGAACTGCCCTACGGACTCGAGGACTGGGACGTCAAGGCTTCAGAGACTCTCAGAAAAGGGTGGGGCATGTGCTGTGGCAAGACCAATCTTCTAGTGGCCATGTCACGGGTACTGCTGGTCCCGGCGAGGTACAGGGTCTTCAAGATCAAGGCAGAGCGAAAACTGTTGGAATGGGTTGGCGAGGGGAACAATGGGTTGGCGGCGCAACTTGGTGATCTGCCGCCGGAGCAGGACCATGTGCAATGCGATGTCTATTTGAATGGCTGGGAGACCCATGATCCTTCGCGAGACTCTTCCTTTGAAAACGGCTTGAGGAGACTGGGTATTCCGCTGGAAAGAGACCCTGTCTGTGGCACGGATGGCGTCGTTCATTTTACTATCCTGGCCTCGCTTGATGAATGGGCCGGGGAGAGGCAAAAGAACCGTAGGTTTCGGGAGCAACGTGAAGCAGTGTTTGCCAGAGTGAACAAACAAATAGACAAGATCAGGCAGATAGGCAGGCAATCGTAGGGGAAACGTGTTTGGATGACAAAGCCGGGTGTGTGATGTAAGATGCTGAGGGACAGCTAGAGAGACGTTATTTGCAGGCATTCCCATTGTATGGCGTACCGGGAATACGGTGTTTGAGATGGACCTATTTGATCTGAATCGTGAACAACAGGCAAGCCGGGAGGCACCGCTGGCGGCGAGGATACGCCCCAGGAGCTTCGATGAGTTTGTGGGGCAGGAGCACGTAGTTGGGAAAGAGCGGGTTTTGAGAAAGAGCATTGAGTCGGACCAACTGCCTTCCATGATCCTGTGGGGTCCGCCAGGGAGCGGTAAGACAACGCTGGCCTACATAATCGCGAACATAGCCAAGTCGCATTTCAGCCCTATCTCAGCTGTGAGTGCTGGAGTTGCAGACCTGCGCCGTGTTGTGGAGGAGGCGAAGGAAAGGCGAGGTCTGTACCAGAAGCGAACCATTCTGTTCATTGACGAGATTCACCGCTTCAACAAAGCCCAGCAGGATGCTGTTTTGCCTTATGTGGAGGATGGCACTATAACCCTTATCGGGGCCACCACTGAGAATCCATCTTTTGAGGTTATCGGGCCGTTGCTTTCACGGTGTAGAGTATTCACTCTCAGTGCTTTGGCCGATGAGCAGGTGGAGATGATTGTGAAGCGGGCGCTGGAGGATGGGGAGAGGGGATTGGGTAATCTCAAGGTGGAAGTGGATGCCGGTGCTTTGAAACACCTGGTAGCCATGTCAAACGGGGACGGGCGAATAGCACTCAATGCGCTGGAGTTGGCCGCGCTGGCTACCCAGCCAGACGAAGAGGGAAGGAGGAAGATCGATCTGCCGACCATTGAGGATGCTCTGCAGCATCGGTCGTTGCTTTACGACAAGGCCGGGGAAGAACACTACAATCTGATTTCAGCTTTACATAAGTCTCTGAGGGGTTCTGACCCGGATGCTGCCCTGTACTGGCTGGGTCGGATGTTGGAAGCAGGGGAAGACCCCTTGTACATCGTGCGGCGGCTGATACGGTTTGCATCTGAGGACGTGGGTATGGCTGACCCCCAGGCCTTGACAGTGGCGGTGGCAGCTCAACAAGCGGTTCACTTTGTGGGTATGCCAGAGGGCAATCTGGCTTTGGCTGAAGCGGTGGTGTATCTGGCTACTGCGCCCAAGAGCAATTCATTGTATCGGGCCTACTCAGAGGTGCAACATGACATAAGGAAGACTGGCAACCAGCCAGTGCCTCTACATTTGCGAAACCCAGTGACTCCTCTGATGCGAGAGGTGGGATATGGCAAGGGATACAAATATGCTCATGAATATGAGGGGCATTTTGTAAAGCAACAGAACATGCCTGACAGTCTGCGGGATAGGCGCTACTATACTCCCAGTGACGAGGGCTACGAGAAGGAAGTTGGGACACGACTTGAGGAATGGTGGAAAGAAAGAAAAGGTGACTGAAGAGCACATAGTCTTCTCCAGCTCTGGTCTGAAGCTTGAAGGGATCATACACCTGCCGAAATGTGATACCGCCCTGCCTGCGGTGGTGATATGCCACCCGCATCCCCTGCATGGTGGTGACATGCACAACAACGTGGTGATGGCAATAACTGCAGCCCTGGCGGAAATCCCCATGGCAGCCTTGCGGTTCAATTTCCGCGGCGTCGGCGGGAGTGAAGGTGAATACGATGAAGGCAACGGAGAGCAGGATGATGTAGTTGCAGCCCTTGCCTTTCTGGAGTCGTTGGGCAGTATCGATCGCAGTCGGATAGGCCTGGCGGGGTATTCGTTCGGGGCCAAGGCAGCCCTACCAGTCGCCTTGCGACAGCGGAATGTGCAGGCCGTAGCACTGGTGTCCCCGTTCCTGGCGGATGTGGAGTGGGAGCGACTGAAGAGCTACGCGACTCCGAAGCTGTTTTTGTGCGGCAGCGAGGATGGCTTCATTGCTGCTAGGAAAGTGCAGCGTCTGGCAGCGGAGCTTCCCGGGATCAGTCGCTGTGAGATCATCGCCGGGGCTGATCATTTCTGGTGGGGCTATGAAGCAAGAGTTGCCGAGAAGGTGGCATCCTTTTTGAAGGTGGTCTTACAGACGGAGTAGATATGATTCGTGACAAAGGAGATGGCAGAGCAAGAAGGAACCGGATGGCAGGAAAGGTTGAAGAGAAGAGCTGGCATTATGAAATCCACTGACGGAGTACTGCAACGACTGTTTACACCAATAAAGGTGGGAAGACTTGAGCTGAAGAACAGGATAATCATGCCACCGATGATAGACAGATTGGCAGTGGATGGCATGGTGAGCGAGAAGGTGAAGGACTTCTATGCTGCTCGTGCCAGGGGTGGAGTTGCCTTGATTGTGTTGACGCCGGGGATTGTTGACATAAGCGTGGCGTCATCGATTCAGTTGGGTATCTATGATGATCGGTTTGTGGCACGGTTGAAGGAGCTAACCGATCTGATTCACTCCAGTGGTGCTTTGATGGGCATTCAGTTGATGCATCTGGGCAGGCAGGGCGAGGGAATCGGGGGCTACCGACCTGTGGCTCCTTCACCTATTCCTCTGTCGCCACAGGACGAAGTGCCCAGAGAATTAACTACGAGTGAAGTCGAGGATATGGCAGAGAAGTTTGTTGAGGCGGCCCGAAGGGCCCGGGATGCTGGTTTTGATCTGGTGGAGCTTCATGGTTGCCATGGTTATTTGCTCAGTGGTTTTCTGTCGCCTCATACGAACAAGCGGAATGATAAGTATGGCGGCAGTGTGGAGGGAAGAGCTCGATTCATGGTTGAGATCGTGCGCCTTATCAAGGAAAGGGTGGAGAAGGACTTCCCGGTCAGTTGCCGCATAAACGGCTCGGATTACACGCCCGGTGGGGTGACTCTGGATATGGCTCAGCGTACCGCTTGCTTGTTGGAGGAGGCGGGTGCTGATCTTATCAGTGTTTCTGGAGGAGCCTATGGTTCCTATCCTGTTATTGTGCCGCCTTACGACCAACCACGCGGCTGCAACGTACCTCTGGCGAAGGGTATAAAGGAGGTGGTCAAGGTTCCGGTGGCAGTGGCCGGGCGGCTTGATGATCCCTGGTTGGCTGATGAGGTACTGCTGTCAGGGAAGGCTGATTTGATAGCTGTAGCCAGAGGGTTGTTGGCTGATCCTGGGCTGCCCAACAAGGCCTTGAGGGGAGATTTCAGAGAAATCAGGCCGTGCATTGCCTGTAATGTCTGCATCGATGGAAATGCAACCGAACCGATTACCTGTACGGTGAATCCCGAAGCAGGCAGGGAAAGGGAGATGGAGGTTGTGCCTGCTTCTCGACCGAAGAGGGTGCTGGTGATCGGTGGGGGATTAGCCGGCCTGGAGGCAGCCAGAGTGGCAGCCTTGAGGGGACATTGGATCAGCTTGTATGAGGAAGATGGGGAGATCGGTGGTCAGTGGATACTGGCTGCCAAGCCTCCACATAAGCAGGATCACATGAGGCTTACAGGTTATCTATCCTGGCAGCTTGAGACACTGGGGATAGAGTGTAATCTGAGCAACAAAGCCAGCGTCGCTATAGTGGAGGGACTTAATCCTGATGTTGTGATTGTGGCTATTGGAGCAACGCCTCTGGTGCCGCCAATACCTGGTATCGATTGTCATGAGGTCGCTACTGCTTGGGATGTCCTTCAGGGGCATACGGTTGGCCAGAGGGTGCTGGTGATCGGAGGCGGCATGACGGGGCTGGAAACGGCAGAGTTCCTGGCGCAGAGAGGCAGTGATGTAGTAGTTGTGGAGCAACTGAAGCGTGCCGGGGCTGACATGGGAGGAACGGTCAGGTGGCATCTGATGAACAGGATAAGAAAGCAGAGAATCCAAGTCCTCACATCTACACGAGTCAAGGAAATAAGGCCAGGCGGCGTGACGGTAGTGGTACGTAATGACAGCGAGGAGACCTGGGACTCTTTCGACACAATAGTGGTGGCTTGCGGGGCCAAGCCCCGAGACGGGCTTTCGACCGAGATTGGAGACAAAGTGGCAGAAGTGTATGTCATTGGTGATGCTGCAAGACCTCGCAGGGGGTTGGAGGCGATACGTGAAGGTAGTGAAATCGGGCGGAAGATATGAACTGAACCGCTCGTTGCTGTATCTAGCTAGTCGTGTATTAAACATGGTATAATCATAGCGAGAATGCAGGAAAACCGTCCCCTCGAAGGCCAAAACAACTACACTGCCGAGGACATCCGTGTTCTGAAAGGGCTAGAGGCAGTTCGCCGACGGCCCGGTATGTATATTGGAAGCACAGATTCCCGCGGGCTCCATCACCTCATCTTCGAAATCGTATACAACAGCGTTGATGAAGCTGGAGCGGGCGGCTGTGACCGGGTGCAACTCACACTCTGCCAGGGGGGCCAGGTCAGGGTGGAGGATAATGGGCGTGGCATTCCGGTGGAAACCCACCCTGACACCGGCGTCTCAGCATTGGAGACCGTAATGACCATTCTCCACGCCGGAGCGAAATTCGGAGGGAGGTCCTACAGAGCTTCCAGCGGATTGCATGGTGTAGGAGCATCAGTAGTGAACGCCCTCTCCACCTGGATGAAGGTGGAAAGCAAGCGCGGTGGCATACGCTACTGTCAGGAGTATCTCTGCGGAATCCCTCAAGGTCCAGTGAAGCCTGATGGCGAGGCGGATCATACCGGAAGTACTGTTACCTTCATTCCCGACGTGGAGATCTTTGGCAACCTGGACTATGATTTCGATTTCCTGGCCCAGCATCTGCGCGAACTAGCTTATCTGCAACCCAAGCTGGAGATAGGCATCCACGATGAAAGAACCGGTCAAGAGCTGGTGTTCTATTTCGAGGGAGGCATAGCCAGCCTTGTTCGCCATTTGAACAGGCACAAGGTGGTGATCCATCCGAGTGTCATCCACATGAGTAAGGAAGTCGAGGGCACCTGGGTGGAGGTAGCCATGCAGTACAACGATGGCTATAACGAGTTGATACTATCTTTTGCCAATTGTGCCAATACTACGGACGGAGGCAGCCACCTCACTGGTTTTCGTTCGGCTCTGACGCGTGTGCTCAATGACAGCCTTCATAAGATGAAAGCAGACAAGAATAACGAGTTCTCTCTGCAGGGTGAGGATGTCCGTGGTGGGTTGACGGCTGTTGTCAGCGTGAGACTGAACGAACCGCAATTCGAAGGGCAAACCAAGGGCAAGCTGGGTAATCCTGAAACGAGAAG
>MGMW01000022.1:12239-14115 GCA_001795035.1 Chloroflexi bacterium RBG_13_53_26 | reverse complement strand
CATTGTAGAATGAGCCGTGCCAAAAGGACTTGTTTTTGTATCATTCCGTGCTCGCGACTTCGACCTATAGTCGGTGGTATAATCGGCGAGTGGTCTCGCTTTCGTGACTACGACTGATCCCGCTCTTAGCGTCGATGAATAACATTATCACGTGAGGTAAGACAGATGGTCGAGCTAACACCAACTCAAATAATGGACATCGATACCACAGCCGACTACTCGTTCCTGTATGATGGACTTTCCAAGCAAAGCATTGACTTCCATCAGGCATTGGCAGAGCTGGTCGACAACGCAATCAGTGCGAAGCGCGGCGATTACTTCACCATCGAGATTCTGCTAGAAGCAAAAGAGGAACAAATTCAAGTAACGGTGGCTGATGATGGCAAGGGCATTTCAAAAGACGAGCTTCAAACAACAGTTCTGAGGCTTGGCGGCCGGGGTGCATCGCCCGGACTACTCAACGAACACGGGTTTGGATTGAAGAATAGCCTCTGCCTACTTACAGGCAACAAGCGGCCATTTGCCATAATCACTGCCGATCATGAAACCGCTGCGCTCGGCCTCCAATGGGCTGTCGATGGTCCTTTCCGCCCCTCCATGCAGGCTCGTCTTGCGGCTGACGGACGGTGGCTCAAAGACTTGGTCCTGTGCAAAGGATCGACAGGAACCAGGGTTAGTGCGATGACTACCCATGACTATTTCCGGACTTTATACCCAAGGGCTAAGAATCTCGATATTCTGGCGACAAGGTTGGCGGAGCACCTAGGCGTGTTCTACAGACACTGGTTATCAGCAGACCCGCGGAATCAGATCTGGCTTAGATGGAAACACGGCTCGAGTGCATGGAGAGACATTGTAGTGCCAGCTGTCAAACTGCCAATAAAAGATGATCAACAGAGCTTCTCGATTGACGTGGAACTGGATGGCATCAAGGCTCATGGGAAGTACACTATTGGAGCAATCGATGAGTCAAAGACCCAGGGGGACCACCCGCCATTCCCACTGGAGATCTACTATCAGCATACCGAGAGAACACAGGGAGTAGATGTTGTTGTCCGCAACAAGGTCATACTGACCCATCAGCTTGAGCAGCTTTGGCTTGGACAAATACGCCGCCGAGAACGCAACGATTTCCTAGGTGAGCTTGTTTTGGAGGGTGGGAATTTCAGTACCGTGAACAACAAGACTGACTTAGATCCACATAATCCTTTGTGGCTCGCAGTCAAGGAGCAGTTGAACAGCCGCACTGAACTGCTGCCCCCAAAGTACTCCGCAGGAAGGGACGAAGTGGCAATCAGGGATGGCCTGAAGGACCTCCTGGAGCAGTTCGAGACCGGATCCAAGGCATGGGTCAACTATCCCGTCTGGTCTGGTACCGGAGTCAGGGCAGACATTATTCACGAAGGGCCGAACAGTTCCTGGCTGGACGTGTACGAAATCAAGGATGCACCGGCTGCTCCGCAAGATGTTTACCAGTTGATAATGTATTGGGATGGTCTGGTCAACGATGGTAAGACACCTCGACGTGGTCGACTGGTAGCCGAGTCGGCTCCCTGATCTGTTCTAAATCTATTGCAGCACTGGAATAATCGGACTGACCTGAAGGACAAGCCTTACAGGGTGGAGTTCAAGAGCACATTCGATCTGGGAATCAAGCTAGTGAAGGTCACTCCATCCCACAAAGCAACAAGACGTCGAAAGACATAACAGCCCACCTGACGTGAATCCCGCCTCTGGAATCAACACGAGGCAATCCGTTCATAGGCTGACGTTTTGCTCGACCTGTTGCCTGCCTAGTAATGTAGGGCGGGTAGAGTTCGCCTGTGGCGGACGAAACCCGCCGACAAAGGATTGAACAAAGAGCACGCATGCCGAA
>MGMW01000022.1:11918-12201 GCA_001795035.1 Chloroflexi bacterium RBG_13_53_26 | reverse complement strand
GCAGGTTTCTCGCGCGCCTGTCAACCTTCGGGGACCCAGCAGATTCCATCGTCTCTACTCCGGAAGGGTGAGAGGGGCATTTGGCAGCAGAGGTTCTGGGAACATAGTATCCGTGATGACACGGACTTCAATATGCATTGTGATTACATTCACTACAACCCGGTCAAGCACGGGCTTGTACGGTCCCCCAGCCAGTGGCAGCATAGTACCTTTGGATTGTTTGTCCAGGCAGGATTCTATCCCGAGGATTGGGGACATGACGTCTCGCCGCAAGTGATGGCCA
>MGMW01000022.1:0-11855 GCA_001795035.1 Chloroflexi bacterium RBG_13_53_26 | reverse complement strand
GAATCTACCAGATAGTGATCATGAACCAGGCTGAATTCGGATTCAGCATATGCGGGGCAGGGGATCACCCACCAGCATATCAACTATCCGTGATGCTCCAATCCTGGTCTTCATGACCACCCTGCCGGGGTGATCCTGCCGCACCTCACCGATTATGGAGGCCTGTTTCCCATAGGCATTCCGCCGCATCCTTTCCAGAACAGCCTCGGCGTCCTCAGGGGCAACCACCGCCACCAGCTTACCTTCGTTGGCTACATACAATGGATCGAGTCCCAGCATCTCACAGGCGCCACGGACCTCATCACGAACCGGTATCTTCTCTTCCTCTATTCTGATGCCCACCTTGGACTGCGCCGCCAGCTCATTGAGAGTGGTTGCCAAGCCTCCCCGGGTAGGATCGCGCATGGCATGAATTCGGGAGCTGGCTTCGATCATCTCAGCCACCAGCCCATTCAGAGGAGCACAATCGCTTCTGAGCAGAGTGGAGAAGCTGAGCCCTTCTCGCTGGCTCAGCACAGCAATGCCATGATCGCCTATAGCACCGCTCAGAATCACTTTGTCTCCGGGCCTGGCGTTTGAACCCGATACGTTCACACCTTCCGGAACCAGGCCCACCCCAGCGGTATTGATGAACAGCTTGTCAGCACTGCCCCGATCGACTACTTTGGTATCTCCGGTAACAATCTGAACCCCAGCCTCTCTGGATGTTGCCTTTATTGAGCCCAGTATCCGCATCAGGTCTTCCCAGGGAAGACCCTCTTCGATAATGAAAGCCAGGCTCAAGTAGAGAGGGACAGCACCGGACATAGCCAGGTCGTTTATGGTGCCACACACAGCCAGCCTGCCGATATCGCCGCCAGGGAAGAAGATGGGCTTGACCACGTAGCTATCGGTGGTGAAGGCCAACCTGCCTTTGAAGTCAAAGACAGCCGAGTCATCCAGCCTGGCCAGAAGGGGATTGGAAAGAGCCTCGAGGAAGGTCTTCTCTATCAGCTCATGGGCCAACTTCCCACCGCTGCCATGGGCCATGATGATCTTGTCGCTCACTCAGCAACTCCGTAGAGGTAGTGGGCCGCGCAGCTTCCTTCAGAGGAGACCATACAGGGGCCAACCGGACTGGCAGGAGTGCAAACCTTGCCGAACAGTTGGCAATCCCTGGGCGTCTTCACTGCCCTGAGTATCTCACCACAGATACAGCCCTTTGGCTCCAAAGTAGGACCGGGGTCGAAATCAAAGGCCAACTCGGCATCGTAGTGCTGGTAGGCCTTATTCAGCCTAAGACCACTGGCAGGGACCTGACCCATACCCCGCCACCGGGCAGGGCAGGGCTCGAATACCTGGTTCATGAGCTCCAAAGCCCGCTGATTTCCCTCCGGACGTACACCACGCCGATAGGCGATTTCAACCCTGGACTCCGATCTCTCGACCTGTGATACCAGCATGTAGACACATTGAAGAACATCCAGTGGTTCAAATCCGGAAACGACACAGGGTATGCCATAATCGCGGGATATGAACTCCCAGGACTCTGAGCCTATCACAGCACTCACGTGCCCGGGGCACATCAGTCCGTCGAGCCTGACCTCTCCCGAGTCAAGAAGCGCCTTTATCACTGGCGGGCATAATTTATGTAAAGAAAGCACGCGGTAGTTGCCCATTCCCTCTCCATCAGCCTGAAGAACTGAGGCAGCAACGGTAGGGGCCGTAGTCTCAAATCCGATTCCCAGGAAGACGACTGATCTCGCTGGGTTCTCCCTGGCTATCTGAAGGGCATCCAGGGTGGAGTAAACAATGCGGACGTCAGCACCATCAGCTCTGGCTTCCTGAAGACTGGTGCGACTGCCAGGAACCTTCAGCATGTCTCCAAACGTGGTAAGGATCACGCCCGGGACCCCCGCCAGTGCAATGGCCTTGTCGAGATCGGCATTGTCCGTAACGCAAACAGGACAGCCTGGGCCAGAGAGCATCTCGATTGTAGGAGGGAGAAGCTGGCGGATGCCATGCTTCATGATGGTCACCGTGTGCCCACCGCAGAACTCCATAAGGCGAGCCCTCCTGGTGGAATGACGACTAATGCCGCGAATCAACCCCTGGGCCAGCTCAGAGCTGCGGAACTCATCAATGAATCTCATTCCTCAGTCCTCGTCAGCCGCCTCTGCCATCTCTTCCAGAAGGCTCAGGGTTGCCTCAGCCTCTTCCTGATCGACGATATTGATGGCATAGCCGGTATGCAGTAGAACGTAGTCCCCTACCCTAGCCTCGGGGGTGAGCATCAGACTGGCTCGTCGGCTGATGCCACCAATCTCAACTTCAGCTTCGCTACCATCAATCGACTTTATCAGCGCCGGTATGGCTAGGCACATGGACTTCCCTTCTCAACTCTCCGATGTTCTCAGTATACTACGATTCTTGTACACGCTTCGTCTGTCTGCAAAATGTGGTCAGGATAACGCAAAATTGGCGATCACTGCCTGGCCCAGCGAAATTCCGCCGTCATTACACGGCACCAACCTGTGAGTGAGTACCTCAAAGCCTTCCTTCTGCAGAGCTTCAAGGGTGAGCCTTGAAAGCAGTCTATTCTGAAACACACCGCCACTCAAGGCCACCAGCCTTATGCCTCTGTCACCGGCTATGAGCCGACACATCCGGACGATTATCCGGGCCATCGTTCGATGGAACCTGGCTGATATCAGAGGAGCAGGAACACCCTTCTCCACATCCTCAACCACGGCCGATATGAGATCAGCCAACTTCAGTACCCGACACTCCGTTTCTTCGACAATAGAGAAGGGATAGCAGGAAGAATCCGCAGGATCAATCACGTCAGTAGCCAGCATCTCCAGTTCAATGGCAGCCTGGGCCTCATAGTCCACCACGCCACGGACTCCGGCCAGAGCTGATACGGCATCAAACAAACGTCCAGCGCCAGATGTCAACGGGGAATTGAGCCTTCGCTCGACCTGGTGTTTGATGATGGCCACTTCCTCGGAGTCAATCCGCCCCAAGATGGGCAAGCCCTCCAAGAGAATATCCTGCCCTGTCAAACCGTAGAGATAGCCCAGCGCCATGCGGTAGGGCCTGTGTATAGCCGCAGCGCCCCCAGGCATAGGCACAGGTTCCAGGTGACCCACTCTCTCAAAGCCCTTCCAGTCAGCTACCAGGAACTCACCGCCCCAAAGAGTGCCATCAGTGCCATATCCAGTTCCATCGAATGCCACTCCGATGACCGGGGCCTTCACATTGTTCTCCACCATGCAACTGACCACATGAGCATGGTGGTGCTGCACAGGAACCGGCCTCAAACCCGGCTTGCCTTCGGCCCTCAGTCCCAAGGCATACTTGGAGGAAAGATACTCCGGGTGAAGATCATAAGCTACGATCTCAGGCTCTATGCGGAACAATCTCTCATAAAGCTCTACGGTATCCTCAAAATGCTGCAGCGTTTCTTCGTTCTCCAAATCACCTATATGCTGTGATACAAACGCATGCTCATCTTTGGTGAGGCAGAAGGTATTCTTCTCCTCCGCCCCACAGGCCAGAACAGGGCGGGCTTTGAAAGGCAGGAAGATGGGATACGGAGCATACCCCCGAGCACGTCGTACGGCCCGAGGGGTGCCCTGTTCTACTGTGTAGACACTGTCATCATACTTGGCATAGATACCCCGATCGTGCAGAAGGAAGTATTCGGCAATATGTCCCAGCCTTCTTAACGCCTCGTCGTTATCCTTGGCAATGGGTTCCTCGCTGAGATTGCCGCTGGTCATGATCAAGGGGAGGTTTGTTTCTCTCATCAAAAGATGATGCAATGGTGTATACGGGAGCATCACCCCCAGGTATTTCAGCCCAGGGGCCACCTCTGAGCAGACGTCTGACTGCGCTTCCTGCCATCGCAGGAGGACAATGGGGCATTGCGGAGAGAGCAACAGACTCTCCTCATCGGAAGAGACCAGGCAATGCTTCCTGACGTCATCAAGTGATGCCATCATCACCGCGAAAGGTTTGGAGAGGCGCCGCTTCCGCTCTCTCAAAGTGTGCACTGTCTGCCTGTTGGTGGCATCGCAAGCCAGCAGAAAGCCTCCCAAACCCTTGATGGCCAGGATTTTCCCTTCCTTCAGTAGGTCGGCTGCCGAATGAATGACATCGCTGCTGGCAACAGCATTGCCAAGACCATCAGCCAACTCCAGTCTGGGACCACACTTGGGACAAGCGTTAGGCTGGGCATGGAATCGGCGGTCCAGTGGGTCGTCATATTCCCTCTGGCAGTCAGAGCACATCTTGAAATGCCCCATGGTAGTACGGGGACGGTCATAGGGAATGTCTTTGATAATGGTAAAGCGGGGCCCACAGTTGGTGCAGTTGGTAAACGGGTAGCGATAGCGTCTGTCCCCTGGAGAGAATATCTCCTCCTGGCATGGCCGACAGGTGGCAATGTCCGGCGAGACCAGTTGGTATTTGCCCCTCTCGGCACGGCTACTGACAATCACAAAGTCTGTATGGCCCTTCGGAGGCATCGGTGCCGTAGTGATCTCCTCGATACTGGCCATGGGAGGAGCTTCAGCCTTCAGTGCAGTGATAAATCTGTCTACAGCCGCCTCCTGCCCTTCCACCTCAATCTCCACGCTGCCTGAGGTGTTACGCACCCAACCTGACAGACCATACTCATGAGCCAGTCTGTAAACGAAGGGCCTGAAACCAACCCCC
The DNA here is from genome assembly GCA_001795035.1 of Chloroflexi bacterium RBG_13_53_26. Taxonomy (GTDB): domain Bacteria; phylum Chloroflexota; class Dehalococcoidia; order UBA2247; family RBG-13-53-26; genus RBG-13-53-26. The sequence continues at coordinate 7,154 of MGMW01000022.1, read as the reverse complement.
TGGACTACCCCGCGAACGCTGATACGCAGAGATTTCGTGGGCGCTTTCCCGTTCATAACTTCACCCTCAGGCAACCACCGCTGGAGGATCGAATCGGATGGACAATCTTGGCACAGTCATCACATGGGCAGTCTGGCTATTGTCTCACCCATGTGGCAGGCATCATAACCACCCAACTGCTCTACCTCAGCCTTGAAGGAAGGCTGCTGCAGGATAGCGAGCAATGGTTCGAGCAGAGGACTTTCATAGCAAGCCCGAGGGATGATCAGGTCATACCGCTCCCTCACCACCGGAACGAAGTCGAGATCCAAAGCTCTGGCCGCAGTCAGGATTCCCAGCCCAGCGTCCGCTGCTCCACTGGCGACAGCCGCAGCCACCGCCAAATGGGTGAATGCGACTCGATCATACCCTTTGATCTGCTCCGGAGCTATCCCCAACTCCTTTAGTTTGAAGTCCAGCAACACTCTGGTACCAGCGCCTCTCTGACGATTGATGAAGCCCACTTCCTGTTTCCCGAGGTCAGCGAGGTTTCCGATCCCCTTGGGATTCCCCTTTTTCACCATCAGCCCCTGCTCTCGATAGACCAGATTGACGATGAATATCTCCTGGTCGCCGAGCAAGCGTTTCACATACGGTACATTGTATTCACCGCTGTCCTCATCGAGAAGGTGGGAGCCAGCAAGATGAGCTTCCCTTCTCTTCAGCGCCAGAAGCCCACCGAGACTGCCCACATTGGAGGAGGAGAGGCTTCTTTGCGGGTACTGCTTGTGCAGTTGATTGGCCAAGACATCCAGAGCCAGGTCATGGCTCCCCACAATCACGATGGCGTTTTCTATCTCCTCAAGGCTGCTGAAGATTTCAACACGCACTGTCTGGTGCTCCTGAAGTCCTTCACAGCCACGAGGTATGCGCACCAGGCCATCAGCTCGAACCAGTGACATGGTGACACCTGCTCCCCTCTGAAGTGGCGTGGCCAACAATTCGTTCCCCACCTTGCCCACCTTGACTCTCAGAAACTCGTCCTCGCCCATGGGAGAGAACACCTTTCGAGTCATCACCGCCTCGACGGTCGGCCGCTGGGGAGGAACCATCCCCTGAAGACGATAGACCAGTGGCTTGACAAACAGTTCCATAGTGAGCACGGCTGAAACAGGATAGCCAGGAACACCTATGACCGGCTTGCCGTCTACAACACCCAGGACCACCGGATGACCGGGCCGAATGGCCACACCATGAGCTATCACCTTGCCCAGGTCAGCCACTAGCGAAGCAGTGAAGTCACGTCTGCCTGCTGAGGCGCCAGCATTGATTACCACTACATCATGGTCAGTCAATGCATTCTGAATAACCTGCTTCAATTGCACATACTCATCGGGTATTGGCGAAAACCTGGTGGCCACCCCACCCCACTCCTTTATCAACCCAGCCAGGACCAATGAGTTGGACTCGATGATATTCCCCGGTTTGAGACTTCCCCCTGGAGACACCAACTCAGTGCCGGTGGGAATAATAGCCACCTGTGGTCTAAGCCTTACCTCAACATGGGTTAGGCCAGCCTGGACAATAGCCCCCAGATCCGGCGGCTTGAGCAGGTGACCTTCCGGCAGTAGAAGCTCTGAAGCAACAATATCCTCACCCATGAGACGAACATGCTGCCACGGAGCTACTGGCAGCATAACCTCTATTAGCCCGTCCTCCACAACATGAATGTTCTCTATCATTACCACGGCATCGAAACCAGGCGGCAAGGGCATACCGGTATCCACCCATTGTGCCTGCTCCCTCATCCTAAGGCGCACAGGCGCCCTTTCTGAAGCATTACTGGTATCCTCCGCACGGATGGCCGCTCCATCCATGGCAGCAGCGTGATAGTGGGGTGAGGATATCCTGGCCCAAACCGGCTCGGCAGTAACCCTGCCCAGCGCCTCTTCAAGAGCAACACGTTCAGGGGCCGTTGGCACCAGACCTCCGGCCTCACCTACATCAGAGACGAACCTGACCAGAGCTTCAGCCAATGGAATATCTTCAAGGTAGAAACGCCTCTGTTCTTTGGAATGAGAACCGGTTGACACTGCCGCACCACTCCTTGACAACAATCAGAACACTCTTATCATCACTGTCTCGCCTGCCGACATCCCTGCCCTGTCCAGAGGGATACGGGCAATGCCATCCGCCTTGACCAGGGCAAACATAAGATTAGATTTGCCAAAAACCGGCTCCGCGTACAGCTCACCGTTTCTTTCCTCGATCTTCACCGGGATGTAGTCCTCTCTCCCCGGTGCCGAGGGGATGTTACGGGTGAGCCTTGCCCTGATCTCGCACCGCTTCGGCAGTTGGTTACACCCACTCAGTCTGTATATCGCCGGTGTAACGAATATCTCAAAGGTTATCATGGCCGAGGCAGGATTACCTGGTAAGCCAAAGAAGGGCTTTCGATCAACCAGCCCAAGGATGGTAGGCTTCCCGGGTCTGAGTGAGATGCCGTGGACGAGAACCCCAGGCTTGCCAAGCGAGTTGATAACGCTGGCAGTAATATCACGGGTGCTGACCGAGCTGCCTGCAGAGACAACTACTATATCCGCCTCTTTCATAGCCCAATGGGCTGCCTCTTTCAGGGATTCATAGCTATCTCTGACAATGCCGAGTCTCAGGGGAATAGCCCCGGCCTGCACAGCAAGGCCAGCCAGTGCATAAGCGTTGGTGTTTCTGATCTGTCCTGGCCCTGGTCTATTACCAGGCTCCACCAGTTCATCACCAGTGGGGATCAGGGCTACCTTGACTCTCTGAAAAACTGATACCTCTGTGATGCCCAGAGCCAGCAGTGCCCCGATGTCCTGCGGTCTAAGCAGGCTTCCCCGAGAAAGCAGGGCTTCACCACTGGCCATGTCCTCCCCAACCTGGATGACATTCTCGCCCTTGGCCGCCGGACGGACTACTTCGATGGTGGAGGCATCTACTTCACGGGTATTCTCCACCATAACGACAGCATTTGACTCATTGGCAAGCATGCCTCCTGTGTGGATCAAGGCTGCCTCCCCAGGAGCGAGGGTTACCCCGGCAGGTTTGCCCATGAGTATCTCACCCACCACATTCAGATACGCAGGTTGGCTCTCTGAAGCACCATGGGTATCCTCGGCCCTCACCGCATAGCCATCCATGGCTGATCGGGGGAAATGAGGCAGATCAACCGGTGCCAGAGTATCATCAGCAAGCACCCGACCCAGAGCCTCGCCGGTGGGCACGACCTCAACCCGTTCTATGGGTGAAAGATGAGGCTCAAGTCTGGACCAGGCTTCCTGTGGGCTAACTACTGTGAACAACTGTGGCATCCTCGTGAGATTAGGTTAACACGAGGTAGAACGGAAAGGCAAACGCTGCACGAAGATGATCACAGTTCACGGAACAGCATTGAGGCCAGATTCTCGGGCAGGGGAACTTCTTTGGCAGTGCTCAACTCTCCTTGAAGAGGAGTGATGGAGATCCTGCACCTGTCCAGTGCATGTATGTCTGTTCCTTCCTCAGCGTCCCACCATGGCTGCCCTATGGTAATCCGGTAGCTGTCCTTGCTGCCATCGCGGCCCATGGTGATTGCAGTGCTGTAGCCACCTTTGCCAACCCTGGTGATGTCGACACCACCTATCCTGTCCAAAGGTAGATTGGGCAAGTTTACATTGAGCAGTAGAGCCCCAGACCCGTTAGAGTTGACTCTGCTGGCCAGCAGAGGTGCTAACCTGGCAGCCACTTGAAAGTTTGTTTCTTCCCCCGCCTGCCCCGCTTGTACCGAAATGGCAACCGATGGCACACCATGAAGATAGCCCTGCAAAGCTGCGCCGACCGTCCCTGAGAGGAGTACGTCATGCCCCATATTCGCTCCCCTGTTGATGCCAGAGAACACCATCGCAACGTCCTCCAACATCCGCAGAGCCAGTATGACACTGTCGCCTGGCGTTCCCTCAACCGCATAGGCCCTTACCGACGGCACCAACGAATCAACCTCGGTCAACTTCACTGATCGATGCAGACTGATGGCTGTGCCAGTGCCACTTTGCTCGCGATCGGGAGCACACACCACCACCTCGCCAACCTTGGTTAGCCGCTCGGCAAGAGCCCAAAGGCCGGGAGCATGTATGCCATCATCATTAGTAACCAGTATCTTCATTTCGACTACTCAAGTTTAACAGATTTCTGCATATGATTCCCGCAGAAGTAGGGGCTGTGGTAGCGTTGGCGTCAGACAGACATCTCAATCCTAGCGCCAGAGGCTGCCGCGTCGCAGTGACACATGAGCTAACACGCACTAGGTGTACTTGTAGAATCCCCAGCCGTTCTTCTTGCCGTAGCGTCCCATGGTGACCATGGCCTTGAGCAACGGCGGCGGAGCATATGCCGGGTCCTTGAACTCGTCGTACATGGCGCAGGCCATAGCATACATGGTGTCCAGTCCGGCGAAGTCCATCAGGGTGAAAGGCCCCATCGGCGAATTCGTCGCCATCATCCAGGCCTGATCCATTTCCTCGATAGTGGTCCATCCCTCGTCCAGCATGCGGATGGCATTCATCATGAATGGGAAGCCAAGGCGATTGACCAGAAAACCAGGTGTATCCTTGGCAAAGACCACCTTCTTGCCCAGTGACTTACTGACCTTCTCCGCCATCTCGACGGTCTCCTTGGAAACAGCGATAGTCTTCACGATCTCTACCATGGCCATAACAGGGACAGGCTGGAAGAAATGCATCCCGATCACCTGGGACGGCCTCTTCGTTGCCATCGCCATCTGCAAAATGGACAAACAGGAGGTATTGCTGGCCAAGATGGCATGCTTGGGACAGACTTTATCAGCAGCCGCAAACACCCTCTTCTTCTCCTCCATATTCTCAATCACGGCCTCTATCACCAGGTCACAATCCTTGAAATCTTCCATGTTGATAGTGCCGTGTAGACGTGCCAGGGTAGCATCTCTGTCTTGCGCTGACAGTTTGCCCTTGCTATGCGCTTTCTCCAGCGAAGATTTGAGTGAAGTCATGCCCTTATCCAGAAACTGCTGGTTGACTTCCAATACTACTGTTGAGTATCCCGAACGAGCACATACCTCAGCAATACCCGCGCCCATCAGTCCACAACCAACCACACCTACCTTCTTGATTTCCATAAGACCTCCTTCATGTACTTCAAGCCTTCGATCAAGAGTCTCCTGCATTCGACTGTGAGAGACTCCTGAGTCGCTCTTTCAGCTCCTCCAGTCTTGTCGCATATGGTTCAGCAAATGCGTCCAACGCCTGCTGCCACTCCGGCATAACCTTTGGATTGATACCGCCAATAGCGCTGCCCGAAATTCTCAACTGGTGCAATATACCTCTCACTGAGTCCTCTATCTTCCGCCGCTCTTTTTGTTCAACTTCCTGATACTCCTGGAAGAGCGTTCCTACCTCACCTTCTATCTCTCTGATTCCAGGGCTCTCGTTTTCTCTTAGACCGGAAATCCCCTCTATTATCTTCACCAGTCTTTCATTGTTGCCCAGTTCAATCCCCTGTACCAGGCCAGATATCAGGGCCTCGGTCACCAGAGTCTTCTCCTCCCCCTTGTAGCGGTCCAGTTCGACCCTCAATTGCCACAAACCAAGCCCGCCCAGGTATCTGTCCGCCAGTCCCTGCCCCACAGGGTCAAGCTCCTGCCTTCTTTGTCTCTTGAACTCTTCTGGAGAAAGCCTGCCCAGTTTCTCCGCTTTCTCCATGGCGATTTCCCAGGCGCTTTTTATCTCACCCATCCCAACCTCGAATCCCCAATACCGAAGAGTAGGAAAGCAAGTATTCGCTTTCCTGCTTGTCTTCTATCAAGATATCAAGCCTGGCCCGGTCAGTTTATCCAACTGCGACAGACTCGACCGACTACAGTGTACTATATCCACCATTGACGCTGATGGTCTGGCCATGGATGAAGGAGGCAGCATCGGAGCATACGTAGACAACCGTGTTGGCCACATCCTGCGGAACAGCCACCCGCCCGATGGGATACAGTTTCAACTGCATCTTCTTCATATCTTCGCTCAGGGTATCCTGAGTGACACCCTGGGTCATGGAGAGTTCAGACACATGCTCTTTCTTCTCAGGGATGACACCGGCGGGGCAAACGCAGTTGACGTTGATGCTGTAGCGGCCCACTTCCTTGGCAATCGCCTTGGTGAACCCGATGACCCCACCCTTGCATGCCGAATAGACGACCTGTCGGAACTCTCCTATGCGGCCAGCCTCTGATCCGATGTTGCAGACCTTGCCGTACTTACGGGGAATCATCTGCTCCAGCACAGCCCTGGTACAATTGAGAACGCTCCAGAGGTTCAGGTTGACCATCCTCTCCCAGGTCTCCCGTTTCTGCTCCATGAAGAGACCCCAGGGGCTGTCCAACCAGCCGACGCCGTTGACCAACACATCGATCTTGCCAAAATCCTTCATGGTCTCTTTGACCATGGCATCAACGGACTCAACATTAGTCACGTCGGTCTTTATGAATACGATCTTCCCACCACCACCCAGAGCATTGGCCTCAGCAGCTACCTTCGGCGCCTGCTTCTCATCGATGTCAGCAATGACTACGCTCGCTCCTTCTTTGGCAAAGGCCAGGACATTGGCCCGGTTGATGTTCGAGCTGCCTCCGGTGACGATTACCGCCTTACCTTTATAACCCAGATCCATGTTCCCTCCTTCTGTCTGAATTCATCGCAGTGATGATAGGGCACTGATTGACACGCCTGCACCAGTCAGCGCCCCTTTGTCACCTAGAATACGAACGGGTCTCCTTCACTGCCCCTAAACTTCGGAGGCCTCTTCTCCAGAAATGACTTCGCCGCCTCCAGATGGTCTGGCGAGTTAAGGGTATGGTATTCATAGGCAATGGTAGTATCGAACAGCAGGTTGATCCGATCCATCAATATCTTGTTGAGGCTCATCTTGGTCAAGCTTATGGCCAAAGTCGGCCCATCAGCGAATTTCTTCGCGTACGCCCAAGCCTCTTCCATCAGCTTCTCAGGCGGGACAACTTTGGTTATCAAACCGATGCGCTCAGCCTCCGCCGCACTGACCATCTCGCCGGTCATCAAGTACTGTTTTGCCTTGCACATACCTATCAGCAACGGCCAGATGATGCAGCCGCCATCACC
>MGMW01000021.1 GCA_001795035.1 Chloroflexi bacterium RBG_13_53_26 | reverse complement strand
CTTCTATGTAATGGTGTTTTTCATCTCGAAGTTCCTTCGGCAATCCTATCGACCAGAACCTTAGCTCGTCATTTCTATCCAAGCTGAGGTTGGGCTGGTATAGGCTATTGACCCCAGAGGTTGACACTGTCCGCCTTCTCATAATACTTTTCGAGGCGAATTACACAAATCCACATAGACGCGTGATGAGAGGAGGCGTAGAAGCATGGCTGACAAGAACATGGATGACTACTCTGGCCCATTCGACCCTGGCCTCCGCTACGAGAATCTATCCAAAGAGGCTCTGGTCAAGCTCCTGCGCGAGTGGGGCATTGCTGTTCAGTTGGTCACACGAGCCATCCTCACCGCCGTCTATCTGAAATACGGCCCAGAGGCCATGGAGGAGCTAGCTATCGAGGAGTGGCGTGGTGCAAGCCCAATCTACACCGAGAGAATACGTAGGGCGCTCAATATCAAGGACAACGATGTCCCTGCCATCCTCAAGTCGCTTCAGCTCGACCCAGGCTTCGTCCACCAGTTCCATGACACCCGCTACGAGGTTGTCGACGATAAGCGCGGTTTCTTTGAAGTCAACCACTGCGGGGCGCTAGTCGACGTCGAGCCGATGGGGGAGGAGAACGTAGTCCGTGTGTGTCACCCCGTCGAGGATGCGACGTTCGTGGCAACCATGCGAGCCGTGAATCCAAAGGCCAGTACCCGGGCCGTGCACCGCCCGCCGCGTAAGAGAGCTGACGAGACACCAGTCTGCCGATGGGAGGTATGGATCGATGAGGATGCCGAGCCGGGTGGAGAGGCGCCGATCACTCAGATCACACGTAAGATGAGCGCTGCCAAGTTCGAGTTCGACCCCTAGTTGATGCATTTGCGTAATCTTGTCATAGTCCTCCACCAGGCCTCTTTGTCTCCAAGCTGAGGTTGGGTGGTATAATGTCACAGGCGTATCATGCACATGATTACGTAGGATATCCTGATTGCACAAGGAGGGACCAATGTTCTGTCCGAAATGTGGGAAGGAGCAGTTGGGAGACGAGAGCTTCTGCCGCTACTGCGGTGCAGAGCAGGCATTGCCAGGTGGTGCCGCTGGAGCCACCCCATCACAGCAGAGGAAGAGTGCCACAGGTTTTGTTGTTGGTTCGGCTGTATGTGCCGCCATTGCACTGCTATTCTTTCCTCCCATCTTTGGAGTAGCTGGTATCGTCCTGGGTTACTTCGCTTTCAGACGAAATCGGCTGGCTGGAACCATTTGCATGGTCGTTTCTGGTATATGCATGATAGTCGGCGTAGTACTTGGACTGTGGGTCTGGAGCATCACATAAGCCGGGGGAAAAACACAAACACCAGTACTGGCAACCAATCCTCTGGACCTAGTGGTCGGAGAATCTACATGGGAGAAACATGAGGAAGAACAAGCTGGATTTCTCCTCCCCCCACCAGTGCCTTGTATAACCTCGGTCTGTCCCAGATTGCCACTGTCATTGCTGTCCACTGTTTCCCTCAGCGAGGCTGACTACTGGGTGTGCATATCACCAACCTTGCCCAGTGACAGGATGAAGATTTTTTCCATTTCATACCCTGGCTTGGATTTGGAGAGCCAGCGCACAAACGCTGTGCGAATTAGCTTGTCTAGTTGCCAGAGCGGCTGCCAGGGCTGGCCTGAGATCGCTACAACATGTCTGCGAGGACCGGGGTCGTCCCCGTACGACCAGGGGCATCGGAGGTGGGGGGTGAATGGGTGAGTTTGCCTAGCCTGGCTGGAGACCTTTCCTCATCTGCTCCTTGGCTTTGACCAGTTGGGTGAGCATCCGGTTCACTGGCGTTGGCAGCCCTACCTCTTCCCCCAGCCTGGCGACGGCCCCGTTGAGGGAATCGATCTCTGTCCTCTTGCCCCTCCTCACGTCCTGCAGCATCGAGGCGTGATGTGAACAGGTGTCGGGGATGAGCCGTTCGAAAAGGAGCTTCCGGTATTCCAGGGGTGAATCCCAGGCCGGGGCAACACCCTTTCTCCGGGCAACAGCGAATATCTCCTGAATAACCGAGGTCATGATGGTTCGGGTCTCAACGTGCTCACTGAGTTCTCCGTAGGCAACTTCCAGCAGGGCTGAAAGGGGGTTGAGGCAGCAACTGTAGAGCAGTTTGCCCCAGATGAATTTGTCTATCTCTGTGGTTGCCTCTGTAGGGATGCCCGCCCGGGCGAAAGCATTTGCCGTCTCTTCTATACGTTTGTGATCCACTTCGCCTGTGTGACTGCCCAGCATGACCTTGTCCGCATACACGGTTACCTCAACCCTGCCAGGCGCTATGGCCTCAACACCGAAGATGACCCTGCCTCCCACTGTGCGGTGCTCTCCCACTATCCGGGAGATGGCCTCCACGTTTCCCAGCCCGTTTTGGATGGATAGGACGAGGGTCTTTTCAGAGAGCAAAGGCAGGATCTGTCCGGCGGCCTGCTCCGTGTCATATGACTTGGTGGTGATGAGAACGAGATCCAAGTCTTGCTGCGGCATTTCAGCGGCCGCGGTGAATGTGCGCAGGTTTCCGATCAGGTGTTCTCCCCAGATACCCTGAATACAAAGGCCTTGCTCCCTGATGGCAGCCATGTGGGTGGCTCTGCCAACCAGAGACACCTGGTGCCCTGCTTCGGCCAGGAAACCTCCGAAGACGCTGCCCACTGCACCGGCGCCCATGACGAGGATATTCATTGCTTTTGTGCCTTCCACCAAGCCGAAACCCGGGGGCCAGCCGCATCTGGATATCCCAGGCCAGCCAGTGAGGACAATACTTGGCGATACGTGGTTTGTCAAACCACGGGGCTGGTTAGGCCGGGGTGAAGATGCCACTGGAGGTTGGGGTGTTGTAGTATGGCGCTGCGATGGCATGGCACAGGGATTGCTTCGTCGTCCGCCTCAAGCGGACTCCTCGCAATGACACAACGGAGCAGCGCGGGGATGACATTGAACGGAAGTGCGGAAGGACGTTGGTGATAGTGCGGGGTACGGTGGGTTCCTGCTCCCCGTTTCCACGAGGACAAGTTTCGCGGGAATCTGTCATGATGGTGGCAACCATCACCACGAGGTACGAAAATGTCCTGCTCATGTGAGTGTCAGGTGCCCTCACCTGACCTATTCAGGTTTGTCCCCTGCCGCCCCGACGGGAGGCCACGAGGGACTCCCGTACAGGTGGATCACTGGGTCAGGTCGGGGACCTGACACCCACTGCCTTGGCTCGTAGCTGGTGGGTCTGATATCGTCGCGGGGGGACATGGTGGAGTATTATGTAGAGGTATCTCGGAGACACTACATCAGGAGGTGAGCGTGTCCCAACAACATACCGCTTACTACGCGTCCGAAATCGGCATGTTACAGATCAGTGGAACTGAAGAAGGCATCTCGTCAGTGTGTTTTGTTGATGACCCAAAGCCGAGAGTTGTCCAAGTGCACCAATGCCTGCAATCGTGTGTGGCGCAACTCGGTGAGTACTTCGGCGGTAAACGCAGGGAATTCTCCATACCCCTCTTGTTGACGGGCACCAGCTTTGAGAAGCAGGTGTGGCAGGCTCTAAGGGCGATCCCCTATGGCCAGACCAAATCATATGGAGATATCGCCAGGGCCATCGGTCATGAGAAGGCCGCCAGGGCTGTTGGAAATGCCAACAGGAGGAATCGCCTTGCGGTCATCATTCCGTGTCATCGTGTCATCGGCAGCGATGGAAGCCTGACAGGGTATGCCAGCGGAATATGGCGAAAAGAATGGTTGTTGAAGCACGAAAGAGCACTTTAGCCCGGCGGAGGGAGGTAATCCAAACCTATTCCGGCTTTGGCTCTCCCTGTGGGCCATCCCGTTTTTCAAGGGCAGTATAGAAGGCTCTCCAGAAAGGGTCGACAACAGGATGTACCAGCTCTCTCTCCCTGCCGCCCTGCAGAATGCTCATGCCGTGTCTCGGGGCTGTCAGCTCCGCGGCAACGGAGGACTTGATCCCCTTTCGGGTCAGAGCGGTGACTATCTCCGCAGCCTTTCTCTCCCGGCAGGCGATGATCAGGGTTCCCTCGCTGATTGAGGCATACGGGTCTATTCCGAAGTGGCTGCATATCTCGGGCACGCAGTCCTCAACCACAATCCGCTCCGGTTGCACTCTTATGCCCAGGCCTGAAGCCTGGCAGAGCTCGAAGAGAGCGCCCCATATGCCGCACTCAGTGGCGTCGTGCATGGCAGTGACACCTTCCTCCCTCACCCCGACGCTCACCGCTGTAAGCGCATCCTCGACCACGGACATCTTGTAGAAGATGTCCTGGGCCTTCTGGCTGAAGGCTGCCCCGAACTCCCTGGCAATGAGTTCGGGAAACATGGTGGCCAGTATCCCGGATGCCTCGATGGCTGGCCCTTTGGTGATGATCACCCTGTCTCCCGCTCTGGCCATTGCCGGGGTGACATACCTGTCCTTCTCGCCGACGCAGATCACCGTGGCTCCTCCCACCATGGGGTAGTGGCAGTTCTCGTACCTGGCGGTATGACCGCAGATAACAAACATGCCCAGTTTCAGGCACTCCCGGTGCATGGTGGTCCACATTATTTCGAGCTGTTCCCTGGTTATCTCCATGGGAAGATTGAGGTCAATAGAAAGGTAGGTGGGCTTCAGTCCGCTGGTCACAGCATCAGAGGCGAGGATATGAATGGCAAACCAGGCGGCCCTCTCCCAGCCGTACTCCGGCACAATGAACACGGGGTCTGTAGTGATGGCTACCGCCTTGTCTCCTATCTCCACTATCCCCACGTCGACTCCGTGCTGAGGTTTGACTATCACACTGGCATTGTCAGCTCCCAGGCGGGGCAATATGAGTTCGTCGAAAATCCTGGCCGATATTTTGCCGATCTCAGGTAGTTCGCTCAAAGTTCACCTCACTGCTGGTTATAGATCGTTGATATTGGCAGGTGGCGCCGGGTTTGTCAATGTCTCGATGCCTCTACTGCCGGCCATTCGAAGTAAGGAAATTGTGCAAATGGGCATTCGGAGGCCCTTCGTAGGTTATCCTGCCATGACTCAGCACCACCACCCTGTCGGCATAGTCAGCGACCAGCTCCAGGTCATGAGTGGTCAGCACAATGCCTTTGCCTTCGGAGGCGATCTGTTTCAACAGCTTGAAGAAGGACTGTTTTGCCAGGACGTCCAATCCCCCCAGAGTCTCGTCGAGCAGCAGAAACCTTTTTTCCTGTGCCAGGCCGAAAGCCAGCCAGGCCCGCTGCTGTTCGCCCCCCGAAAGCTGGTCAACCCGCCGTTCGGACAGTTGGTCTACCTGGCAAAGGTTGAGGCATGCATCTACGATGTCATGGTCTCGATGGCTCAACCGCCACCAGAGCGCTCCATATGGATGAAACCGTCCAAGGGCCACCAGTTCCAGGACGGTAAGGTGCGGCGGCGGTTGAACATCCTGTGGAATGATGGAGAAATGGTGTGCTATCTGGCTTTGAGACAGAGAGCGGGCATCGGTGTGATCGATAAGGAATCTCCCCGATGTGGCCTGCAATTCCCCTGTGAGAATGCGCAACAGGGTTGTCTTTCCTGCCCCGTTGGCGCCAATGAGGCACGTCAAAGCGTTGTCCGGGATGATGCTGGTCATACTGCTCAGCAGGACCTTGCCATGGACAGCGAAAGACAGCGCCTCGAGTGTCAGCATCAGAGCACCCGCCTGGCCACATAGATCATCAGGGGGGCTCCCACTATAGCCGTAACCAGGCCCACCGGTATCTCGGAGGGCATGAAGATGAGACGTGCTGCCTGGTCAGCGTACAGGGTGAAAGCGGCACCGAGGGGGATAGAGACGAGGAAGACTCTTCTGAAGTCATGACCCACCAGCAGGCGGGCAAGGTGAGGCACCAGCAGCCCCACGAAACCGACCAGACCAGCCACTGCCACAGCGGCCCCACCCAGGATGCCGGATGATACAATGGCAATGGTACGCGTTCGTCTTGGTTCCGCCCCCAGGTTGGCAGCCACCCGGTCTCCCAGGCCCAGCACGTTCAGGTTTCCCACGACAGGCAGAGCCAGCAGAAGCCCGACTCCGAGGAAGGGAACTGCAGGCAGGAGGTCCTGCCATCCCCGATTGACGAAGCTGCCGCCGATGAAGTACAAGGACTGCGAACTGAAGATCCTGGCCTCTGCTAGAATCCCGGTGGCCGCGGCAGCCGCCAGTGCAGAGATGGAAACACCGATCAGAGCAAGGCGCGCCGGCGATATTCCCTGCCGCGAAGCGAAAAGGGCAATGGCCCCAGCCCCGACCAGGGATGCCGCCACAGATAGCGAGAGCAGAGCCCATGTTCCCATGCCCAGCAGGCCTGCGATGGCCAGCGCCTGCACAACAGCGGCTCCCCCTCCCAGGCCGAATAGCTGCGGGTCTCCCAGAGGGTTGCGAGTCGAACTCTGCAGCAGGCACCCCGCCAGTCCGAGGCAGGCGCCGACAACAAGAGCGGCGGCCACCCGGGGCAGGCGCAGATCCCAGACCACTACGTGGGCCATGCGATCTTCACCCGACAGGATGGCCGACAGCACTTGATGTATATCCAGCTTGACCGGGCCCAGGGCCACGCCCATCAATGCTCCCAGAACCAGTATGAGAGCCAGCCCGGCTATGACAAGGGAAAACCGCCTCAAAGGGCAACCTCATTCATAGATTGTTCACGATGTCGAGCAGCTCCTCGACGGCGTCGGCCATCCTCGGCCCCTGTGCCTGCAGAAACAGGACGGGGTCCAACTCCACAACTAGCCCCTCTTTGACTGCGGGCATTTCTTTGAAGCCGGGGATCATCGGCAGCAGTTGGGACAACCTCGGAGCCGGCAGAGGCGCAGGTGTAATAGTGAAAACCACATCCGGAGTGCTCTGCAGGGCCATTTCGGGAGTGAACTGGGCGAAGCCGGTGTAGGGTGACGCACCCTGTAGATCGGCTGCCAGGTTATCAAGTCCCAGCAATGCTGCCACGGTCCCGGGGTAGGAGTCTGCCCTGGCAGCATAGATATTCTGGTCTGCGTCGGCGATGAAGATGAGAATACTCTTGCCCTCAGGCGCGTTGGCGCTGGCAGTATCGATCCTGTCCTGTATTTCGGCGATGGCCTGGTCTGCGGTCTTCTTGGTGTCAATGATTTTCGCCACCAGAGTCAGACTTTTGGATACATCGTCCAGGGATGCAGCGCGTACCGCAATGACGGGCACTCCAAGTTGCTCGAGCTGGTCCACAAAACTGGCCTGGGTCAATGCCTCAATGATCACCAGGTCGGGGGCGAGCTCTGCCACCTTTTCCAGGCTGGGGCTGTATGCACTGCCGACGGTGGGCAAATCCAGGACCTCCTCGGGGTATTGGGAGGAAGTGTCCCGCCCGACAGCCACACCACCCGCTCGATAGAGTGTTTCAGTGGCAGTGGGATGCAGGGTGACGATACGGACCGGTGGCTCATCTATCTGGACGGCGCGGTCCAGTAGATCGGTCACGGCTACGGCTGAGGATGAAGAGCAGGACACGAACGCCAGCGAAGCTGTCAAAACCAGAATGAATAAGAGAACCACAACCGAAGCTGGAGCGGCGAATCTCCCCCTTCTTGAGGCCTTCGGTCGCCGTTGGTGCGCTGATGAAGCTTGAATCCCAGGCATTTAACCCCCCTTTCAATAAGAATCTCGACATCATGACTACTTGTGGGCTAATGGGGTGGTAATTGACATGAACGGCAGGATCGGATCAAACCGCAGGTATGAAACGCTGTTCATGCAAACCTACGGAATGGATCTGCGGAGCCTGCACGGTCACGGGCTGCGGCAGTCCACCAGCCTGAGGAGGTGATCGATGCCACAGTGGTGCGAAGAGTGGCATTGGGCTGGCTCTGCATTGTGCCTCAATGGTTTGGATTTCATCAGGCCACTATTCCCTGACGGTGGAAGCATCGGTGTCACTCTGCTCAGTGCTCAGTTCTTCTGCCTGGAGTTGACGGTCTATGGGACTGGTGAGCGGCCACCAGGGAAATCAATGCCTCGTCCAGTACTCGTGTCACCAACGGTACGGCAGATACGGCACGCTCACTGGGCATATGACCCTTCTTAGCGAACTTTACGGCTGCCTCCACAAGCAGATTACGGTGTTTGGTGAATGCCTCGACGGAGTCGACCAGCGGAAATCCCATGGAGGCCAGTGTCCTACCATGTTCTTGCCCAACCTGCCGGACAAGGTGCATGGTTTCTTCTCTCTTGGCGGAGTGGACCATGTATTGGATCACCAGATTGAGGAGCTGCCTGCCGCATCGGGCTAGGCGCTCCTGGGATTCCTTGGGCAAATGGGCATTTGGCAGGGCGGCGCAAATGTCTATCTGGGCTGTACTCCGATGAATCGGTGCTGTGTCTTCCAGATGGCTGGCTATGCTGCTCATGCCCTGCACTGCTCGTCGGGCTTGCATGAATTGCCGCAGCTCATTCACAGAATAGCGGCGGTGACCACCCGGCGTAACGAAGACTCTTATCCGTCCTTCGTCGGTCCAGCGGCGCAACGTTGTCTCACTGATCCCGAGAAGTTCGCTGGCCTTGCTCACGCCGAGAAACGGTTTTGAGGTGAAGGACTCCTTCTCTTTCATGCGTCCAGTTCTGCTGTGCTGACCAAACTGAGCCAATCCAAATAAATCTACCAAAATCTGCCAGAGACTGTCAAATCCTGGCATAGGAGGTGGCAGGGATACACCTGGGGAGCTATGCCATGTTGGACCACCACAATGAGGAGCCAGCGGGGAGGCCTATGGGGATCGGAGCATCCATCGACCCTGCGATACTACCTGCCATCGCGGATGGAACAGATGTATCGAGGGGCCTCTGTGTGAGATGCTATGTGGTCAGCTCGGCCTGACGACAAGGAGAGGGCTAGAGCTCCCCACGAGAACCTTCTCGGCAACACTGCCGTAGGCCCAACGGCTGAGGCCGGAGCGTCCGTGAGTAGCTATGACAGTAAGGTTGAAGCGATTCCTGCTGCAATGGCCAACTATCTCCTCGGCGGGGTTGCCGACCAGCACTTCCGAGCGTACATTGAGGCCGGCATCCTTGAGACGCTTTTCCACGCCAGCCAGGTACTGCTGGCTTTCACGCTTGCGCCTGGCCGTTTCTTTCTCCACATGTTCCTCCCAACTCTCGGGCATAGCGGCCGGGTAGTCTGATGGAATCGTCGGTGGCTCAGTTACTCGAAGCAGCACCAACTCAGCACCGTCCAGACCTCGTTGCTTGGCCAGGGCCTCTGCATGGGGAAGGACTGATTCTGCCAGTTTCGAACCATCCAGGGGAACCACAATTGTCGTCTTCGGCCATTTGTCATAAGCAATGTCATCAGGAATCCCCGCGCGAATGAGCAGGACGGGGGCTCTCGATGCACGGAGCACCTTATCGGCCACGCTACCCAGAACCCATCGCTTTATTCCTGACCGGCCGTGGGTGGTCATGAGGATTAGATCGATGTTGTTTTCGTCTGTATAGCGAAGTATTTCCTCGGCAGGGTAGCCGACAGTCACTCTGCCTGCCACTTGGCCGGCTTTGCCCTTTTGACCACCGACGCTTGCCCGAACCGCTTCGGTTTGCGTCGAGGCGAGATCGGCTGCCCGCTCTACATAGGATCGATGCATGGGAAGCACCTGGTATTCTTCCTTGCTGCAAACATAGAGCAGCGTTACATCCAGATCCAGTCTCCCCGCAAGCTCCTTTGCGTATACGAGGACTTTCTCAGCCAGCTCTGACCCATCCAACGGAACCAGCATTCTGTGGAACTTCACTTGGCACCTCCGATTATCGATTCATGATACCCCTGGTCAGTCACCCGTGCTATGGCATGGGGGCAGCAGCATTGGTAGCAATGGGAGCGCTGTTGGCTGGGGCGTGAGCGCCGGTTTCCTCACTCCGTCTCAGAATCTTCCGCGGCCTGCGTGTGCGGCGATTCTTGCTCCGCCAGAGGCCCCTGAAGAAGTTGCTGTCCAGCAACAGGCTATTATCGGCTACCTCCAAAAGACTCTTGGACACATTGCTTCCAAAGTAGGCTACCTCGACATGCTTGCCCGCGTTCTTTACTGCCTGAAGAGCATAGGCGAAGTCGCCGTCCCCGCTGACTAATATTGCCACGTCATACAGGTCCTTCCAGGCATAATTGAGGAGATCAGTGGCCAGCATGATATCAATGCCCTTTTCCACAGGAACTCCCTGGAGCAGTTTGGTGCTGCCCAGTCGAACTTCCAGATAGGGCGTTTTTCGAAGTGTATCGAGGAACTCCTGCTGTTCCCGGTGGGAGTCAGGACGCTGGAGTGGGTCCTGGACAACATTATAGTAGTATGTTCGAAACAACGGTCGGCCGGCGCACAGCTT
>MGMW01000020.1 GCA_001795035.1 Chloroflexi bacterium RBG_13_53_26 | reverse complement strand
CTGCGGTACCCAGTGGTTGGTTCAGGAGAGCTTTGCCAATGGGGGAGACGATAGAAATCTTGCTGTTGACAGGGTCAGCCTCGTTCTTGGTCACCAGGGTGTACGCCAGCTCTTTGCCAGAGGCAAGATCACGCAAGATAACCCTGCTTCCCAATTTCACAGCCATGTTCTCTGTGGGTCTGCCTGCCTCAACTATTACCCCGTTGGCGATGGCCGTTTGTATTTCCTTCATGCGTGCCTCTATGTGATCACGGCGCTCTCTGGCAGCATGCAAAGGGGCGTTTTCGCGGAAATCCTTGTCGGCGGCTGCTGTACGCATCTCCTCTGCGACGCGTATACGGTCCTCACCCAAGGAGGCGAGTTGCGATTTCAACTGAGCGTGGTCTTCGGCGGTCAGGGCAGTCTGTTGTTTTGGTCTGCTTATCAGAGGGGTCTTAGATGAAGCCTGTTTTGTCCTGAGGTGGGGAGACAGGCTGGTCTTAATGAGTTTTTCCTTCTTAGCGTAGGTCAACAGGGCCCTCACCGGCTCGAGTCTCTTAACCGCATCACCGCTGGAAGTGCCCACGGAATTAGCATAGCTGGAGACCGCGACGGGGGTGATTTGACTGATGGGACGTTCCTTGCCATACCAGAGGACGAATCTATTCAATTCCTGCTGTTTTTCTTTTCTTTCCTCGGGTGGCAGCGAAGTAAGAAAGGCAAGTGCCGCTTCTTCCAAACTCAAGCCTGGTTTATCCATGCCCTAACAAACTCAATTCTATCATAAATGAGGAAGGTCTTACCACCCCAGGCTAAGACGATCGATCAGCCGGGGAGGCAGGCCGGCTTCTCTCATACCCTGCTGGGTGAGTGAGATGTCATAGTCGATGCGGTAGTGATAGATGATGCTCTCTTCGGTATCAAGAATGGCATAGCTGGCCCGCGGGTCACCGTCCCTGGGCTGCCCTACGCTGCCGCAGTTGATGATGAGACGTTTCTCCTCTTTCAGCGATAGATCGCCTGGAAGCTGGCGAGACTGACAGAGGCCACCCTGATCCAACTCGAAAAACAGCGGTGCGTGAGAGTGTCCGATGAGGCAGAACCTGGTGTCAAAGCAGGCAAAGTTTTCCTGTGCGGACCAGGTGGAGAGGATGTATTCCCAGATGGGCTCTCTGGGACTGCCGTGGACCAGTGTGAAGTCACCCTGGCGCAGCGTCAGGGGCAGATCTCGCAGGTAGTCAATGTCATCAGGGGTCAGATGCTCGGCGGTCCACTGGCACGCGGCGGCCGCTTCGGGATTGAAGTACGAGGTATCTATGTTGCCTACGGCTGCCCAGTCGTGGTTGCCTGCAACGCAAAGGTGAGCATGCTGACGCAGAAGCCGGATGCATTCCCCGGGGTGAGGGCCGTAGCCGACCACGTCGCCGAGGCACCACAGCTCATCAACTGCTCCCCTTCTATGTAGATCCTCCAGCACTGCCTGGAAGGCCGCCAGGTTGCCGTGAATGTCAGCTAGGATGGCACAACGCATCTAAAGAGCTTTGCCAACTATATCAGGTTTGATGGCTTTTAGCCACCGTGTCTGACGGGTCACCCATAATCAACAGCAATTGAGGTCGCATCTCCGATTGGCTATAATCTTGCCGATGAAGGTCTCCGAATTGGGTGAGTTTGGGCTGATCGAGCTTCTCTCAGAGGTGGTTCCCCAGGGCAGCAGAGAGCACCGAATCCTGGCGGGCATCGGGGATGACGCCGCTGCCTGGAGGAGCGATGATTCTGTTGTTCTGGCCACTATCGATGCGCTTGTTGAAGGAGTGCATTTTGCAGTCGGAAGCCCCTGGTGGGAGCTAGGCTGGAAGGCAGTAGCCGTGAACCTGAGCGATATTGCCGCCATGGGTGGCATACCGCGCTACGCTCTGGTTGCCTTGTCTCTTCCCGGGGATACTGAGGCAGACAGTGTTGTCCAGCTTTACCGTGGGATGGCGGAACTGGGGAATCAGTTCGATGTGGCTGTGGTGGGTGGGAATATCACCAGCGCACCTGTGACAACGATCACCATGACGGTGATAGGCCAGGGGCAAAACGAGGGTATTCTCACCAGGTCGAAGGCGGTGACTGGAGACCTGGTGGCTGTCACCGGCTACCTGGGCTCTGCGGCGGCAGGGCTGAAAATGCTGACCCGTGGTCTCAGATTCGCTCCAGAGACGGCCGATTTTCTGAGAAAAGCTCATCTTCAGCCACAGCCCAGGGTGGCTCAGGGGCAACTTCTGGTGAAGTGCGGTGTGCGGGCGGCGATAGACATCAGCGATGGGTTGATGGCTGACCTTGGTCACCTATGCAAGGCAAGTAGAGTGGGCGCAACCATAGCGGTGGAACAGGTTCCCATCCATCCTCTGATGAGAACTGCTTTCCCGGAGGATTCCCTGGATTTTGCTTTGACCGGTGGTGAGGACTATGAGCTTCTGTTCACAGCCGATAGGCAGACCGTGAACGGGGCGAAGGCTCAGATCGAGGCTTCGGCTATTGGGGACGATTGCCCGGTGACGATAGTTGGTGAAGTAACCGAGGGGGAGGGAGTATCCTTGCTGGCGAAGGATGGACGGCCTTTTCATGTGGCCAGGGGGGGATGGGACCATTTCAAGAAAGGGGGATAAGGTATTGAGAACTCTGGTTCTTGCAAAGCCTGACGCGGTGCAAAGGGGGCTCACGGGAGAGATCATTTCCCGCATAGAGAGGAAGGGACTGAGGATTGTGGCCTTGAGGATGCTTCAGATGGATAAAGCATTGGCCAGGCGTCATTATGCTGTACATGAGGGGAAGCCCTTCTTCGCTGATCTGGTGGATTTCATAACCTCGGGCCCCATTGTGGCGGTGGTAGTTGAAGGTGAGAAAGCTGTGGAGGTGGTGCGCACAATGATGGGCGACACCGACCCCAAGAAGTCCGCGCCCGGGACAATCAGGGGTGACTTCGGATTGGATATAGGCCAGAACCTCATTCATGGCTCTGATTCGGAAGAAAACGCCCGGAAGGAGATCGACCTGTTCTTCCCGGGATATGAGATGCCGGCAAAGCCAGATTAGAGGGTCAGAGCTACGATGCCTCAGCAGGATGACTACTCCGCTCTGGATAGACCGGAGCTTGTTCAGTTCGTCTTCTATCCGAGAAGGGACCACACCAGTCCTCCCTCCAACGCAATTGATTATTTTGTGGCTGTGGAAGGGGCGATATCTATTTCCTGTCGTTTTTACGTGCATGACAAGAATTCGCCCACCATCCTGTTCTTTCATGGCAATGGTGAGGTGGTCAGTGACTATGACTACATTGCTCCCATTTACGGCAGTCAGGCGGGAGTGAATCTGTTCGTAGCGGACTATCGGGGCTATGGCGCCAGCGGTGGCAGGCCAAGCTTCAGCAGCATGGTGGCTGATTCCCACCGCATATTCGAAGGCTTCTCAGCCATTCTGCGTGATGGCAATCACTCCGGCAGGGTTTTCGTTATGGGACGTTCTCTGGGGAGTGTGTCTGCCATCGAGCTGGCTTCATGCTATCAGGACAGAGTCAGTGGCCTGATTATCGAGAGCGGGTTTGCCAGCACAGTCAGACTGATGACGCGACTGGGGTTTCCGAAGGACCTCCTGGGCATAAAGGACTTCGGATTCCCAAATCTGTCGAAAATCCGAACTGTTGCTCTGCCAACTCTCATCATCCATGCGGAACATGACAGCCTTATTCCTCTTGAGGAGGCGGAAGACCTTTTTCAGAACGTGGCTACCGAGGAGAAGCGCCTGGTGATAATTCCCGAGGCTGATCACAATGACATTATGATGGCCGACATGCCGACCTATTTCAGGGCCATTGAGGAATTTGTCTTCAGGCCAGATCGCGGGGGAAGGCCATAACTTCGTCGATGGAAGCAGCATCGCAGAAAAGCATGACCAGGCGGTCCACTCCAAGGGCGATGCCGCCACATGCAGGAAGGCTGGCGGTGGCCTCCAGGAAGGTGTGGGGCATGGGGATGCTCTGGCCTCCGTCTGCCCTGAGCCGCTCAATCTCTGACTGGAAGCGCTGCACCAGTTCGGCGGTATCAGTAAGCTCGCTGTAGGCGTTGGCTAGCTCCAGCCCACCTATGAACACCTCGGCGCGTTCGGCAACCAGAGGGTCTTTGACCTTCAATCGGGCCATGGAAGCGTTGGCCGCGGGGTAGTCCAGAAGCACGCTGGGGCGATTCAGGGGGAAAGTCGGTATCACTCTGTCCACAAGGTCGATATCGAAGCGCTCTGTATCGGGGTGAGAAACAGGGTCCCAGCCGGCGGAATCAAGGAAAGCCTGGCTCACCGTTATCCTCGGCCATGGCGGGGCCAGATCGATCTCATTGTTGTGGTAGCGAATAGTTGATCCTAGCCCAAGGCTGGCAGCGACATGCAGTATGAGACGTTCGGTATCCTGAACAATTTGTGTGTAGTCGGCATCGAGGCGATACCATTCAAGCATGGTGAATTCCGGGTTGTGCAGTCGACCTCGTTCGTCCTTGCGGAAGCAATGGCAGATCTGAAACATATTCCCGTATCCGCCCGCGAGCAACCGCTTCATGTGCATCTCGGGGGATGTTGATAGAAACCAGCCATCTGCTCGAAACGGCGCAATGTAGAGTTCCGGAGCAACCGTTGGAACCAGCAGCGGTGTATCTACTTCGAGGAAGCCTTCGTTCCGAAAGAAGGCACGGATGCTATCATGAATAAGCGCTCGGCGCTCGAGATTGGTCTTGATTTGGGTGAGGCGCTGGGATTCTGCTTGAGCCACTGCCTATTTCTTGGTACCAGTGCGTTCCACATAGGTGCCAGTTCGGGTGTCTACTTTGATTATGTCTCCCTCTTTCACAAATGGAGGCACTCCCACTGTGGCACCTGTTTCCAGGGTGACCATCTTTTGTTGAGCGGTAACCGTATCCGTTTTTGTGGTATAAGCACTTTCTGTGACAGCCAGCTCGACGAACTTCGGCAAGTTGATGTCGATAATCCTGCCGTGCATGATGAGAATGGTAACCATGCATCCTTCCTTGAGGAAGACTGCCTTTGGTCCGATCTGCTTTTTGTTCATGGGATGCTGCTCGAAGGTCTCGGTGTCCATGAATACATAGTTCCCACTCTCTTCATAAAGGTACTGCATCTCGTGGCTGGTGACGCTTACCTCCTCGACTCTGTCTCCTGAATGATAGGTTATTTCTCTTGCCATACCATCGAACAGGTTGCGGAGCCTGAGGCGATATATGGCACGTCCCTTGCCAGGTTTTACAAAATTGACGTCCTCTACCACGAACGGAGCACCATCGATCATGAGCTTGGTATTTCTGCTTACTTCTGAGATTTCCGTCATTGCTGGTGTACTCCTTATCTTCCTGGAAGCCCCGATTCGTGATACCTAGGCTGCTGCTGGTTTCTTCGAGTACTCTATCAGAGACTCGAAGATAAGCTTCCCGTCTGTCCCACCGATTATCCCTTCACAAACACGCTCGGGATGGGGCATCATCCCGAGCACATTACCTTCCCTGTTGGTTATGCCGGCGATATTATGCAGAGAGCCATTGGGGTTTGCTTCCCGGGTTATCTCACCGCCTGCGCCGGAGTATCGGAAAACAATCTGCTTGTTTGCCTCCAGTTCCTGCAAGGTGTTTTCATCAGCATAATAGTTTCCATCGTAGTGTGAAACGGGGATGCGAAGCACTTGACCCTCTCTGCATTGCAGGGTGAAGGGGAGGGAGGCGTTTTCTACTCTAAGGTGGACTGACTGACACCTGTATTGAAGGTGGTTGTTGGTCATCAAGCAGCCGGGAAGCAAACCCGACTCGCACAGAATCTGGAAGCCGTTGCAGATACCAAAGACAAGTCCGCCACGGCGGGCAAAACGCTCCACCTCAGCCATTATGGGTGAGAAGCGGGCGATAGCGCCGGGCCGCAGGTAGTCGCCGTAGGAGAAGCCACCGGGTAGGATAATGCAGTCATAACCGGATAAGTCATTTTCCCGATGCCAGATATAGCTTACCGGCTGGGCCAGCATCCTGTCTATTACATAGTAGCAATCCTTGTCACTCCACGTGCCGGGGAATACTATGACGCCGAACCTCAACTTACTGCTTCTGCCAATAGACTAAATAGGAGATAAAGATGGTCCTTGAAAGTTCTCTGCTGCTCTTAATCAAGGTCACAAACCAGCAAGCAATTCTGAGACTACGCTGCTTACCTCAGCTCCTTCGGCCTTCCCTTTAAGCTGGGCCATAAGCTTGGACATTACCTTGCCCTTGTCGGCAGGGCCCTGTGCCTCCACCTCTTCGATCACCTTGCGAGCGGCCGTTATGATCTCCTCTCTTGACATCTGTTGAGGCAGATATGGCAGCAAGGCGTTCAGTTCACTTTCCTCTTTGGCCACCAGATCACTGCGGTTTCCCTTGCGAAAGGCGTCTATGCTTTCACGGTGCTGCTTGACCTGTTTATGGATGACGGTGATTATGTCACCGTCATCCATAGGCTTATCTTTCCCTTTGGCGATCTGGGCATTGGTGATATTGGCCATCAAAAAGCGGAGCACCGAAACACGGGTTTTGTCACCTGCCTTTGCGGCCTGGTTGAGGTCATCTCTCAACCTTTGTGTTAAAGACACCTAACCCTCTTTATTGTTGCTCTCTATCGCTCAAAGCTTCTGGAGCTTCTTCCGCTCTTGCGTCTCTTGGTAGCTTCCTTCTTCTTGCGCTTCACGCTGGGCTTCTCGTAGGACGCCCGGCGTCTGATCTCGGCGAGAATACCATCTTGCTGCACTTGCCTACCGAACCTGCGCAGCATGCTTTCGAAGCTTTCGTTCTCGCCAATATTTACATCAGCCACATATCATCCCCCCCTCCTGGTCAGGTTTTTTGTTTTGCTGTCTCCATAGGTGTCAGCGTAGTGTATTGTATCTTTTGGCGTGGAAAGCGTCAACTGCGACTTGGTCGAAAACAGCGGACTATGGAATGGCAGTCACTCATGGGGGTGATTGTCATGATGGAGTTGACTGCCGGGCTTGATTCTTCTCAGTATTTCCTGGGCAGCTATTACCCCGGAAGCCGATGCTTGTACCAGGCCGCGGCTGACTCCAGCTCCGTCGCCGATGGCAAACATGCCGGGTATTTCTGTCTCCATACTTTTGTTGAGTTGGAGCCGGCAGGAATAGAACTTGACCTCAACTCCGTAGAGGAGGGTGTGGCGGGAAGCAACCCCCGGGCAAAGTTTGTCCATAGCCTGCAACATTTCGACGATATCTTTGAGGTGACGGTAGGGTAGAACGAAGCTGAGGTCTCCCGGAGTGGCGTTTTTCAGGGTAGGCTTGACTATACTTCGCTCGATTCGCTCCGGGGTGGACCTTCGTCCTTCCTGGAGATCTCCGAGGCGCTGCACTAGTA
>MGMW01000019.1:4137-9734 GCA_001795035.1 Chloroflexi bacterium RBG_13_53_26 | reverse complement strand
TGGCTGCATAGCTACGGCTACTGTGAGTACCAGATCTACCTGGAGCACGTCAGGGGCGTTGAGGCAGAAGAGACACCTGAGATGAAGGAGGGCAGGGAAGCCCATGCTGCTATGGATGAGGTTCACAAAGCTGCTGCAGAGCTTGAACTTGACGTTGATGAGGCTCTGACAAAAGCACAGGAAGACCAGATTGTCCTGTCTGCCAGAGAAGTCCAGGTGAAGGGGGAACAGCTTGTTGGCTGCATTGATGAGATTGTCTTCCTTCCAGACAGGATCATGATAGTCGACGACAAACCCGGTGACATAGCATGGCCCAGCAGCAAGCTGCAGGCTTGGGGCTATTGCCTGGCTTTTGAAGAGCAGTATGAACCCAACATGACGATCATAGCTGGAATACGGAACAGGGACACAGGGTACGAGATCTGGGCATCTCCTTACACAAGGCAGAATCGGGAAGAGGTGCTGAGAGCTGTCTCCAGGATCAGGCAGCTATTGGACGGAGAGGCCATACCCATAGGATGCAGGAATCCCAGGAAGTGCAGGGCCTGCAGGTTCAATGAGTCGTGTGATGCCAGATCAGTGTAACGTGCCATATGGACTCCGCTTGCTCCTTCAGAGGTTCTGACAATTGACTCCAATGATGGGATAAGCAATACTCTGGTAGTATCTACATTGCTGCAGAGTCCTGGGAGGCCCTTCTTACTCAAAGTCGGAAAGATGCTTAACAGACATGAGGCCTTACTCAACAGATCAGGTTCACTGAAAGGACTGAAAATCCGCACGACACCGGTTGATTGCCGGGCTTTTGCTCAACACTTCTTGAATGACTCTTCTGTATCTGTCTAGCCAAGGAGGTCGCATATGACTCGAACAGCTCAGAAGAAACCGCAGCTACTGTTATTGGGTGCAGAGAACCTCCATCGGAAAGCAACCTACGGTAGTGACGACTACGGGGATTTCGCTGTCCGCAAAGTCCAGCGGATACCCCATAGAGACGACGAGCTTTTGGAGGGCGAAGTCATCGCCCTGCCGTATACGTTTTGCCTGGATATGAGAGGGCCGGCCATCAATCTCACATGCTCGGCACCGCTCACCCTCATGGCAGCTTTGGAGAGGCAGATACTTCACACACTGCAGTCAGGGCGGACCGTGTGTTTTCTTGTTGAAAGCCTGGTGAGCTGCACTGAACCGAGGGACGAGTATGCCGAACTGGAGCAAGTATACAATGGCTTCGGCTTCGATGATGAGTTGCTGAAACGCCACGTGATTGGTCACCGTATGCTGAGGAATCTAGGCGCTACCCCGCATTTCAGTGGAGAAATGACCTCATCCTATCAGGTGAAGCGCAGTGAATTTCAGAGCTACCTTCGACGGTATGCCGGTGGGAACACGAGCTTCATAGTAGAGAACCCGGAGGAGTTCGATGTTATCTGCCTCGATGGCCGCAACACGATCGCCGGGTTCTGCAAGGCGCATGACGGAGGTTATGTCATATTCCTTCCCTATTTCAGAGAAGAGACTCGCGATTTCGACCAGGCGATGGCTTCTTTGGCCAGAGGAGTCTTCACCTATCTATCGGCAAATGCTGAACAAGAACCACAGTGGGCAAAGAGCTACGTATTCGCCAGAGAAGCTCCGATCCAGGACAAGCTCCGAAGGGCTGAGGAAAGGGTAAGAAAGCTGAGGTCTGAGCTGGCATCCTTTGAGGCTTTGCGCACAGTCCTATGGCAGAGAGAGTACCGCCTGCGGCAAAGCGTGTCCAGTTTCGTAAACAAGCTGGGTATGGAAACCAGGCAAGAAGTATCTGAGGAGGACTCCTGGATAACCAGAGATGGCAAGGACATAGTCATGGTCGAAGTGAAGGATATGAACGGCAATGTCACCCGGCAGGATATTGGCAAAGTGGGTGAGCACAGGAAAGCAAGAGGGCTGCCAGATGATTTCCCGGCGCTATTGGTGGCGAATACCTTCGCCACGCTTCAGAGTATCACGGCAAAGGATAAGCGTATCGAGCCGACTGTGTGCCGGGCAGCAGCCGATGACCACATACTGGTGATGCGGACACTTGATCTGGCACGTTTGTATGACCTCATCAGCAGTGGCCAACTGCAGGTCAACATGTTGCAGGATATCCTTTCGCAGGAAGCTGGTTGGCTGATGGTCGAATCAACCGGGCATCAGGTGGTGACGGGGTAGTTCGGAACGACGTAGGCAACTTCCGTCTGTCTGCCAGTTCCGTCACTTCGGTCCTCAAGGCGAAGTACCTCAAGCTTTTCTACGACTTCCATGAGCAGATGTGAACAACATATGTAGCTGCGCACATTTGTGAGGCCGATGAGAGCCGGGCAAGTCTCTCCGAGACCCAACTGTGATCAAGATGGTATATGTTATCCACTTGGATTAGGTTTTTCTGCCAGCCTGGGCAGACATCGCCGAGGCATACTGATCAGGTTGATGGCAGCCTGGCCGAAGAACAATGGAGGTAACAGTGAAGACAGAATGTTCGAAATGCGGTTACGAAGCCGAGGGACGATACTGCACACGGTGTGGATCCTTGAAGAAATTGTCCGTTGATGAAGGCGCAACGGCAGAGTCACGGGTTGAAACGCGTAACCAACCTATCGACAGTTTCATAGGAATACAAGACAAGCAAAAGCCTGATAGCCTGGACACGGTCAGGGGCAACGGACACCACGAGGCCCGCTGGGAGTACAAGCATGTATTCATGACCGCAGCAAAGGCTGTGGAACTTGATGACGGTTCCGGAAAGGTAACCCGGATCCAGGCAAAGTCATATAAGGCGGAGAAGATAGAGAAGGAACTCCAGGCACTGGGTGACGGCGGATGGGAAGTGGTTTCAATGGAGCCACACTGGTTCTGGGAACGTCTGAATGGCAACACGTCGCCCGAGACTGCACGCCCAAGGGCTATCACGGGCTGGTATTGCACTTTCAAGAAAAAGGCAGATCTGGCCGCAGTTGCCCCAGAGGAAGCTCATTAGATTTGTAGAGTAGTAGGTTGTCCAGGGCCTAACAGACGCGGCATACGTGCTTAGACAATACGGCCCTTCGGGCCATAGTCATCACCCACATACAACACTATCCACAATTACTCCCTCCTTCGGCCTGACTCATTGAACAACCGCGGCATCAATCATGGCGGCGTTCACGTCCAGTGTTTGAGCAGATAACCCGCCTTGTATCCAAGGCAGGATCGGGATGGTATAATGTCGCGGGTGATTAAGCCAACATGATTCAGCCAGGATTGAAAACAATGCCATTCTTGGCCATAAGGTGTGTGCGGAATTTTGGCGAGGTGAGAGATGGGAATACTTGAGTTGCTGCTCGGACTCAAACCCAACATCAAGAGGCTGGAGGCAAGGGGGGACGTTAGAGGACTGACGAAGGCTCTGAAGTATAGGAGAGATGCCTCTGTGCGGGCCGAGGCGGCAAGAATCCTTGGAGTGCTGAAAGATGGACGTGCGGTAGACCCTCTCATATATGCCCTGAAAGACCGGGACAGGTCTGTTCGGTTTAAGGCCGCTGAAAGCCTTGGGAAGATAGGTGATGCAAAGGCGGTGGAAAAGCTTGCTGAGGCTCTAACGGATAAGGACTGGTATGTCCGACTGCACGCAGCAACAGCCCTTGGAGACTTACAAGACAAGAGGGCGGTAGTGCCTCTTATCCAGGCGTTAAAGGATGAAGAGAAAGCCGTTAGAGAATGGGCAGCACAAGCCCTGGGAGATATAGGTGATTCGAGAGCTGTGGACCCCCTCAATGCAGTCCTGACAGACAGAGAAGTCTCTGTCAGGGAGATTGCAGCCGAGGCTCTAGCCAAGATCAAGGCTAAGACGTAGACAACTGCACCTCTTGGAACTTCAGGCAGCCCTGATACTTGCAGCCTTGTCCCGAGACGAATTTGAATAGCCGCTGGCATTGGAACAGAACGCCCAGTCTGCCCAACAGGCCGTGTGACAGCACACCAGATCGTTGACAAACACGCAGAGCCTGTGGTACTTTCCCACCAGCCCACCTGATGATGTTGGCCTGACTGCAAAGGAGGAAACGGATGGCCTACTCAAAGTGTGACACGGCAAACAATGATCAGGCCGAGCTCAATCAGCACGCCGAAGATTCAGGCACTGCGGAGGCCGCTCCTCCAGTCGGCGCTGTGGAATACGCCGGTTTCTGGAAAAGGCTGGCTGCCTCCGTTATCGACTTTGCGGTGCTCTTGCTTGTGGGCTTCGCTCTTGCCATCATAGTCCCCATCCTGATCGCCCCCTTGGTAGGACTGCCCGACGACATCTATATTGTAGGCGCAGTCATCCTCTTCTGGCTCATTGTCCCATGGCTCTACTATTCATTGACCGAGCGCTCCTCCAAACAGGGGACACCAGGCAAAACAGCAATGGACATCATGGTCACCGACACAGAGGGGAAGAGTATCTCCTTTGGCAGAGCTACCAAGCGATACTGGGCAAAGGTCATATCAGGCATGATGCTTCTCGCCGGGTTCATGATGATCGCATTCACAGGCAGGAAACAGGGTTTGCACGACATCATAGCTCAATGCCTGGTGGTAGCTAAGAAGTAGTTCAAGGATTTCGAAGCTGTGCTCAAGCCTGTTCGCAGTTTAACCTGGGTTACTGCCCCGTAGATTCCGTTTCTTGCCCCCTCCAGAGCCAGTAGCCCGGCAGAATAGAGAACCTTCTGGGCAAGAACTCCCGGCATGGCAGCCTCGGCCCAGCTCGGCAAAGCCGCCCGTGGTGTTGGAGAGGTTGAGAAAGGAAGACGTCATGGCAGATGCATTCTCTCCAATAAGCATTAAGGGGATGGTACTCCGCAACCGTTTCATGCGGTCTGCCACGCACGATGGTACTGCTCACCAGTCAGGCATGGTGACAGAGAAGTCTTTATCCATCTATAGAGCGTTGGCCGAGGGAGACATAGGCCTCATCATCAGTGGTTATGCGTTCATATCGACCTCCGGCCAGGCGCTCAAGAAGCAGTACGGTGCCCATGCCAACGAGATGATCGCCGGTCTCAAAAAAATGGCTGAGGCCGTGCACTCCAAAGGGGGCAAGATAGCACTGCAAATAGTGCACGCAGGAGCTGATTCTCCTTATCTGGCAGACAGGGGCATCATATGCCTGGCACCGTCGAGAGTCGAAAGCATCGGGTTTGCGCATCGTGAGATGACCGTTGGCGAGATCGAAGCCATTATCAGGGATTTTGGATCCGCTGCCGCACGTGCCCGAGAAGCTGGTTTCGACGCCGTTCAGCTTCACGGTGCTCATGGCTATCTCTTAAGCCAGTTTCTATCACCATTGACCAACAAGAGGGCTGATATATGGGGTAGTAGTCTGGAAAATCGGTGTCGCTTCCACATCGAAGTGATCAAGGAGGTGAGGCTTCAGGCAGGCCATGACTTTCCCCTTCTGATCAAGCTGGGCATCATGGATGATGAAGCAGGGGGAACCACGCTGGCCGATGGGATAGCTGCCGCCGAGGCTATGGTCAAGGCAGGCGTGGATGGAATCGAAGTGAGTGCCGGGATTGGCGGAGATTTCTTCAGGAGGACCATCGGCAAAGAATGTG
>MGMW01000019.1:0-3653 GCA_001795035.1 Chloroflexi bacterium RBG_13_53_26 | reverse complement strand
TAGAACAGGCATTATCCGTCATCGCAAATAGGTATTTCTGCGCTACCTCGGCCACATCCACATGTGATATCCTTCCAACTCAGGTTTGCTCCAGGAACGACTTCTCCAGAAGCTCATGCGGGAGAAGAATGGGGCACTGTCGGGTACAAAACATAGCCAAGAGACCATTGTGGAGGAGAAATGCAGCAGGTAAGCACAGCCAGTGTTCTCACATCAGGCGAGGCTTGCAGCCTTGTCTATCACTACCTCTATCACAGACTGGACGGAGGCCGAAGACATCGGTTGGCCAAGTATCGGTCTCAATTCACAGCGACAAGTCTTGGCAGCCACAGATGGCATGTCTTCACCTGGTTGGCCAGCTTCGGCCAGTGGAATGTCAATGGGGCAACACCGGCGATGGAGCCAGTCGACGCAATAGCAAGGCGATTGAATTGGGAATTCGAACAGAGTTCAGAGGAACCTTGTCACCCTGATACATAGGGTGTCAGCTAAGTATCAATCTCGCCCGCTGGAAGCGGGCCATTGCCGCCGCAAGCAATCCTGCGCAGGCCACAACCAGTACCGCCATTACTATGAGAACAACATAGATGATATCGAGATCTCCCCAGACACCTGCTATCTGTTCATGCAAGGCCAGCAGTACTACTCCAATAACCATGGGCGGCACCATTACCGCGGCTCCCAGCATCTGCTGTGCATCCTGGACTGTTGACGCTCGAAGCGAAATCAACACTCCGGCACTGGCTATCAGGACTGATAGTATCAGGCTGAAAGCCAGATCAACCAAGACGACCCTGTACGAGTAGAGCATGACGTGACCATCCCAGTGTACTATGTTCACAGTCACCAGTGACAGCAAAAGGACGATAATCATCATCCCAAACCCAAGGCCTATGGACACAGCGAGTTTTCCGAAGAAGATCGCCCGGTCCGGAAGTCGGCTGGCCAGAAGCGTGCTCAGCGTGTGACGCTCCCGCTCACCGGCAAAGGAGTCGGGGACGGTCAGCAACACCATCATCATGGGCGCTAGCACAGAGAACAGCGATTCGTACCCCTCAACCCAGTCGGTCCCCATTTGCCATGGAAACCAGATGGCCACCATGATCATCGGTATCAGGAGCGTAAGGAGTATTCTCACCCTACTGCCCTGTTGACGGAACAGACTTTTCCGCTCTTTCCACATCACGGTCCGGATATCGGCTATCATGTCTCTTCCTCCATCAGCATCAGAAAGATTTCTTCAAGGCTGGCCTTGTCCTTGATGATCTCTTCCACCTCAACCCCGGCGCCAACTAGCAAACTGATCAGAGGCGCAACTCCTACAGGTACACGCAGATATACAGACAGTCGGTTGTCCTGACTCTCCACAGCGGCTACTTCCGGCCGACCCCGCAGTAGATTCAAAGCGTCCTGGCTGAAACCACGCCCGATGATCTCAACCCGCGGTCCGCTGGTCCGCTTTCGCAACTCATCCGGATGACCAACCGCCAGGAGCTTGCCCTGACGGATGACAGCAACTCTTCGGCACAGTTTCTCTGCCTCCGCCATATTATGAGTGGTCAGGAAAATGGTAACTCCCTCACTGGCTGCCAGAGCCGCCAGGTCTTCCCGCACCGCTGTCGCGGCTACGACATCCAGTCCGGCTGTTGGCTCATCGAGGAAGACGAGGGACGGACGGTGAAGCAAAGCGCGAGCTATTGCCAGCTTCTGCTTCATGCCCCGACTCCATTTGACGACACGGTCCTGGCGACGCTCCCAAAGGCCAAATTGCGTCAGCAGTTCCTTGATGCGAGACTGTCTTTCGCCAGCAGGCAGGCGATGGATTCGCCCGTAGAATTCAAGATTGGCCTCAGCGCTCAATTGCTCGTAAAGGCCTGCATGTTCCAGAAGCGCTCCTGTTCTGGCTCGAATCGCATCGCCCTGCTTGACCGTATCAAAGCCCAGTACCTCAGCCCTCCCGTTGGTCGGTTCAAGCAAGCCAAGCAGCAAATGAATGGTGGTGGTCTTGCCGGAACCATTCGGGCCCAGGAAGCCGAAGACGATTCCGGATGGTACCTCCAGAGAAAGGCCATTCAAAGCTCTCACCGAGCCGAAATCACGGGTGAGATTATCAATACGGATGGCGGCGTCAGTCACAGCAAGGCCCATAATAGGCGAAGCGGCAGAGTATCTGTCATTCCAATGCTAAGTTTACCACTCCACCAAACCTCCCGCATTCCCTCCCAAGGGAAGAAACGGAATCAACACGATAGAGATTTGTGACAACAGCAGTACCTTTTGAGACAGGGAAGTGAGGTCGTGCCTGTATAGTATATTGCCGAGCAGATGCCGAAGCGAGTGAATACAACTCGCCAAGAGCAGTCTTGAGGCTCAAATCTATAGAGGGAGGTGACAAAGGATGTCTTTCAAACCAGTCAAGTACTTGTCCGTATTGCTGCTGGCAGTGATAATCGCCACTGTCTGTCTCGCCTGCAAAGAGTCAGGGGCATCGCTATCCGCAGAGCAGGTGCTGGAGAATACGCTGGCAGCCCAGGCAGATGTAGAGAGCTTCCGGCTTGACGCCACTCTGACAGTTGATGTTCAGAGTTCAGACACAGAAGGAGCGATATCGCTCGACGCCAACTGCGCCGTGGATCTGGCAGATAGAGAGGCAGAGGCAACCGCTGATCTGTCCCTCCAGATGACCGGTTTGGCCATTACAGCAGAGATGCAGGCATACGTGGTCGACAACTATACCTATATCATGACGTCCATGTTCGGTCAGACGGAGTGGACAAAGCAAGCGATCACCGCAGATACCTGGCAGACCATAGAAGACGGCCAATATCAAATACAAGGCCTTCTCGAGAGTGTAGCGGCAGACCTAGGCAAGGAAGAGAATGTGAATGGAGTTGGGTGCTACGTACTTGAGCTAACGCCTGACCTGGATCAGTTACAGCAGGCACTAATGGAGCAGCCCGGGATCGGTGAGGGGTTGGCGGAGATGCCCGATCTGGATAGCATCGTTCAGGAGATGACCCTCAAGATCTGGGTAGCCAAGGAGACCTTCTTCCTCATGAAGGCCAACATAAGCATGACTCTGGTTATGGACCCTGAGACCATGGGAATGTCTGAAGGCGAAGGCACGGCGACGATAGAGCTGAGTCTGGAACTGCTGGCCTATGACTATAACCAGCCGGTTTCCATAGACCTGCCATCGGAGGCGCAATCTGCCACCGAAGGGTCCTCTGATTTTGAGTTGCCCTTCTTCTAGAGGTTGACTCCAACGCAGCCAGCGCACATTAGAAAGAGAATAGGCTAGCAACGAGAAAGACTTCACCAACCTCGTTGCTAGCCTGATGTTTTTGTTCGTCCAGCGGCTGCACTATCCAGTGTCAGTGAATTTCAATTCACCGACTGCATATGACAGTGATCTCCTTCCCAGGTAATGTTGATGACAACAGACAAAACATGTAGAATAGTGCCAGATTGCTGAGAGGAGTAGTAGCGGAAAGGCATATCCTGTTTATCTCCTTCCGACATACGGCTCGGCAACGGCAGGCCTGAAGCTACCTCACCATAGCGAAGGAAAGCGGAAGTAGTTCAGCGGTTAGAATGCCTCCTTGCCAAGGAGGAGGTCGTGGGTTCGAATCCCATCTTCCGCTCCAGCCGAA
>MGMW01000018.1 GCA_001795035.1 Chloroflexi bacterium RBG_13_53_26 | reverse complement strand
AGTCTGAGGAGTGCTGATGTTATGACTTCAGCATATTCGCTGGTCGGAGGAGGAGGAGAATGTAATTGGTATTGAACAGCGAAGCCGCCGCCGACATTCAGCTCTGTCAGCTTGAAGCCGTGTTTTTCCTTCATTTGAATCGCGAAGCGAAGCGTTAGTTCAATAGCCTCTACATACGGTGCTGCCTCAAAGATGGAAGAGCCCAAATGAAAATGCAAGCCAACCACATTGAGACTCGGGGTGGCTATCGCCCGGGCAAGTGCCTCTTCAGCCTGGCCTGTAGCCAGAGGAAAGCCAAACTTGCTATCCAGAACACCGGTGGTGATGTATTTGTGGGTGTGAGGGTCGACACCAGGGGAGATGCGCAGCAGGATATCTTGAACTACGCCCTTTTCTGCGGCCAGAGCTGCCAACAAATGAAGCTCATGGAAGTTGTCTACTACTACGCGACTGATTCCCCATTCCAGGGCCAATGCCAGTTCGTCGCGGCTCTTGTTGTTGCCGTGGAAATAGACCTTATCCGAGGGAAAGGCAACAGATCTGGCAATTGAGATCTCACCGGCTGAGACTACATCCAGTCCCAGCCCTTCCTCATGAAGCAGAATGGCCAAAGTGGGATTGACAAAAGCCTTACACGCATAGATAACCAGCGTATTTGGATAGCGTTGGCTGAACTCAGTGCGGTATTCTGTACATTTCTTGCGTATGGTGGTTTCGTCGAAAACGTAGAGGGGCGTGCCGTGTTTGGCTGCTAAAGCCACGGCATCACACCCACCGAGAGTGAGGTGACCTGGACTATTCACTCCTGCTGTTTGTGGGAAAAGGGAAAGCTTTGGTGCTGCTATTGTTTGGTCCACTAAGTGATGTAAACCCCTATGAGTCCTCTATCCCGAAGTCCTTGATATAGTCTACGGCATCACCGACGGTTACAATCTTCCTTGCATCTTCGTCGGGGATCTCCACCTTCTTGTTTGGATTGCTGAACTCCTCCTCCAACGCCATTATGAGTTCGACCAAATCCAGGGAGTCAGTGTTGAAATCGTCGACAAACGATGCTTTGAGAACTACGTCCTCTTCTTTGATGCCAAGTTGCTCTACGATAACCCGTTTCACTCTCTCGAAGACTGTGGACACTAGGTAGTCACCTCCTTATTTAGTTTTCTGCTTCTGATTGACGAGATCGGCGTAGACAGAACCCAGAACACCGTTAATAAACTTTGGAGAACTGTCGCTTCCGAAGACCTTGGCCAGTTCGACGGCTTCATTAATGGCTACCTTTGCCGGCGTTATCTCGGATATAAGCTCGTAGATGGCCAGCCTAAGGATATTCCTGTCAACAATTGAAAGCTGTTGCAAGGGCCAAGCAGGCGCAAACCTTTGGATCAATGCATCGATAGCCCCCCCATTCTCCTGTACCTTGAGCACAAGCTCCCGTATGAAGTTGATGGTTTCGTCAGGCAGCGATGAGTCTTCGGTTAGCCTGGCCAAAGACTCCATTGGGTTATGATGGGTGCAGTCAACCTCAAACAACGTCTGGAGAGCCAACGCTCTTGCTTCTCGCCTGATGGGCAGGGATGTCTTCATGGCGCTATTGCTCAACGAAATATCACAGAGCACAATGGGCATGTCGCCCTAGTATAGCATTGGTCTGTTTGCAAGTGAAGATGTCTTGGCATGTTCTTGTTGATAGTCTCCCTCTCGACGTATGCAAAATGCATGGAAACTAGCTGTTATCGCTCCTGTGATTGTCGTTCTCTATGCTGATGGCTTTGACCTCTTTGCTGCTGATCCTCTTGATTAGCCCGGTCAACACTTGCCCTGGTCCTATCTCGACAAAAGTAGTTACTCCTTCTTTGATCATGTGTTCTATGGATTTCTGCCACTGGACACAGTTAAGTAGCTGGCTGAGCAATTCAGCTCTTAGAGCTGGGGCACTAGTCAGTGGGAGAGCAGTGGTATTGGCGATTATTGGGATGGTGGCATCTCGAAAGGTAAGGGTTGAGATAGCATGAGACATTCCTTCAACGGCTGGCTCCATCAGGTGGGAGTGGAAGGCGCCGCTGACCTGGAGGGGTATGACTCTCTGAGCACCTTTGGCTTTGGCCAATTCCGTGGCCTGGGTCAGTAGATGAGCAGGGCCGCTAACCACTATCTGCCCCGGGCAATTGATGTTGGCGATTTGAATTCCGGTGGTGTCGCAGACGGCCCTCACGGCCATTTCGTCGAGGCCTATGATAGCTAACATGCCACCGGGATTCCTCTCTCCGGCTTCCTGCATAAGGCGTCCTCTTTCTCTAGCAAGGTAGAGAGCATCTTTAAAGGTGAGTACCTGGGCAGCCACCAAGGCTGTATACTCACCCAGGCTGTGGCCAGCTACGAAAGACGGGAGAGTGGCTTTGTCATTAAGCTGCACACCGGCTCTTAGATAGGCTGTGCTGACCGTGAGGATTGCTGGTTGAGCATTTATGGTCTGACGAAGTACATCCTGGGACCCTTCGAAGCACAGCCGTGAAAGGGCAAAACCGAGACTTGAGTCGGCTTCTTCAAAGACCTCCCTGGCTTGGATTGAGCTTTCATAGATGTCATGTGCCATGCCCACCCACTGTGAACCTTGACCAGGAAAGACATAAGCAGTCAGTTCTCGTTTATTCATGAGTGCTGATGGGGATTATCTCAAGACTGAAGAGGCATGGGTTTGATGTGCACACCGTGGTTGTGCTATTTCCTGGCAGACTGGAATGCCGCTTCTGCTCAATGACGACTACTAGGCTTTCTTCTTGTTTTTGGGGTTGATAACCTCTTCACCTCCATAGGTTCCGCAATTGGCACAAACGGTGTGGGATAGCTTCAAAGCGTGGCATCTCGGGCAGGGTTCGGTGGAGGGTGGTGTGAGAGCCAGATGGCTTCGGCGTTCACGGTGACGTGCCTTGGAAGTTCTTCTCTTGGGTAGTGGTGGCATTTGACTTACCTCGACTTTCTTGCAGATTTCAGTTTGTTGAATGCGACCGAAAACGGTGTTTCGATATTGGCAGCGCAGTGGCAAGGCTTCCGATTCAAATCGGCTCCACAATGTGGACAGAGACCGGCGCAGTCAGGTGTACAGAGAGGTTTCATTGGCGTAGCGAGTAGACTGTACTGGCGAACAAGCTCGGTCATGTCCAAAATGTGGTGTTCATCAATTGTGAAGGTAGTTGAATCTTCAGGCAAAGGCAAGGTATTGCCGCTGATTACGTCTATAGATGGACAGAACTCTTCTTCTGTGCTGAATACCAGTGCCTGGGGGAAGAGTGTCAGACATCGACTGCAGATCAATTGGCGTTCGACGGTGAATGTTCCCCGAACAAGGACGCCTTTTGCCACCCGCAACAGTTCCGACTGGCCGCAGACATGAGACGCCTCATTTTGCTCAAGGCATACGGTATGATCGAGTGTCATGGTACGGCTGGATCCGGTGGGTTCCTTGAGCAGTTGTGCGACATTGATCTGCATGTTACTCATCTTCCTGCAAACGCAGGTATGCCTCCCCAGAGCAGTCGACAAGGGAAACAAACCGAGCTTTCTTCTGCTTGTTGATGTTCAGGTAGATGGAGGGCTTCTCAGTCTGCATCCAGTCTCCTTCGCATTTCCTCCAATTTTAACATAACTTCATCTATAACACTGTGTGGTATTGAGGTGCCGGTGGTTATCCCGATAGAACCTTGACCTTTTAGCCAAGCGTCTTTGATCTCGTCTGCTGTCTCAATGTGATGTGTTTCTGTTCCTGTTGAAGAACATACCTGGGCAAGGCAACGGGTATTGGCGCTATTTCGTCCTCCGACCACTATCATCAGGCTTACTTTCTTGGCCAGTTCCAGTGCTGCTGTCTGCCGATTCTTGGTGATGTTGCATAGAGTATTGATAATGCGCAATTCGTCTATCTGTGAGGTGAGTGAACCGATGATGTTATCTACAAAGTCCACAAATTGGGCAGGGTTTCGAGTGGTCTGAGAAAGGATTCCCAAACGTGAAGGTAATTCATCCAGCTTCGTAATCGATTTGCTGTCCAAGGTGGCCATACCCCTGTGCCCAGCCCAGCCGAGAATGCCTTTCACCTCAGGATGAGTCGGATCTCCAAAGATTATGACCCAGAAACCAGCTTCTGATAGTTCCCTGGCAGCGGTCTGTGCCTTTCGAACGTTAGGGCAAGTGGTGTCCATTATCTTCAGGCCGCGAGATGCGAGCTCTTCCAGCATATTGGGCGATACACCGTGGGAAGGAATAACAGCAACATTCCCCTTGATTTGGTCGGGTGCTGTTACCACTTTGACTCCAATCTGACTGAATTTGTCCACCACCTGCTGGTTATGTACAACTGGCCCCAGGGTTTCTACTTCGCCATGGTCTCTAATGGTATCCTCCAGAATCTTCAAAGCTCTCTTGACTCCGAAGCAAAACCCTATTTCGGTGGCTTTTTCAATGTCCATTGTGGCGGTATACTCCTCGATAGTCCTCGGGGAGGAGATCAGCGATCTGTCTCATGATGGTTTCAGTGGATTTTGTCAGGTCTGCCCGGCCCGGTTTGCCATTAACCGGCGGCAGTCTGAAGGGTTGACCAATGTTCACAGTCACCTTGGGACGATAGAACAGCCTTTTCTTGCCCTCGTATTTTTGCCTTATCTTCTCCGTACCTGAGATACCTACGGGTAGGATAACGGGATTACTGCGAAGGGCAATGAAAGCTGCGCCTAGTTTGCCTTGCTGCAGCTGCAAAGTGCGACTTCTTGTTCCTTCTGGGAATATGCCAAGGGCGCGTCCGTCTTGCAGTGCTTTGGCTGCTTGATCGAATGCGGTCCTATCGACACTGCCGCGATCGACTGTGAAACTGCCATAAAGACGTAGAAGGAAGGCATGAACCGGAGAGTGGAAGTACTCCTTCTTAGCCATGAAGGATATTCTGCGAGGTATGGCTATGCCCAGGAGGGGAATGTCAAACCAGCTGAGGTGGTTGGAGACCAGAATGAGTGGTTCATCGGGTATGTTGACCTTCCTATTCTTGATCTCGTAGTCACACACAATTGAAAGCGCCACTGCTATCGGCGGCCTGCTGAAATCGTAAATACTTATCGACAATCGACCTCCTTGGCCAGTTGCACTATCTCATCAGCAGCCTGTTCTGGCATGAGTACTTCTGGGGCACGATTCTCCCAACGGTACTCTTACCTACTGCCCCAGGACCATCAAGGGCAGTACACACTGGCAAAGGCAACTTCGGCCTTCATGTATTCTTCTTATCTGTCTTTGAACTCGGGTAGTTTCTTCTCGGCAAAGGATCTGATCGCTTCTTTGTGATCCTCAGAGCCAGTGGCTATGGTGACGCAGGCCATGGCAAAGGCAAGAGCTGTCTCCAGGTCCATACCCAGTCCCTTGTATACCTGCAGTTTGGATAATCTATAGGCTATGGGCGAACCCTTAGCTATCTTGCGGGCTATTTTGAGCGATTCTTCTTGCAGTTGCTCTGCAGGTACAAGTCTATTGAGCAACCCTATTCTGTAGGCCTCTTCAGCGGTGCAAGGATCCCCGGTGAAGATGTACTCAAGAGTTTTAGCTACACCCATGACACGAGGCATCAGCCATGTTCCCCCGCTATCCGGTGCGACGCCGGCTGAGGTGTAGCCTATAACAAATGCTGCCTTAGGGGAGCCTATTCGCATGTCGCAGGCCAGTGCAAGATCGAAGCCAAAGCCGGCAGCAACACCGTTGATCACGGCTATTGTCGGTTTGTCCAGTTTCTGAAGGCCGAGGATAATGTGTCTCTGAGCCTTTGGTGGGATCTTTCCCCTTCTTACCTCTCGTGTTGTCTTGGGCCATATGTCCAGATCCTCGGGAGTGAGGGTCTGTTTGCCCTTTATCTTGTCGAATTTGAAGTCCCCGCCTGCACAGAAGGCACGACCGGCTGCCGTGATGAGCAGTACTCTTGTTCCGTCATCTTCGGACACGTCGTCCATTGCATGGACCAGTTCGATTGCCATCTCCTCACTTGCAGCGTTCAGAACCTCAGGGCGATTCAGAGTGATGGTAGCGATCCCTTCTTCCTTTTGCAGTGTGATAGTCTTGAATTCCATAGTGACCTCCTTCTAGATTAGTCTTCCTACACCAGCTTGCTGAAAAGCTCGATGATACCGGCGATCTGGTTGTTCTTGGTTTCGCTGTTGTTGATGGAATGCATGTTGCCGATAAGACATGCTGAAGATTCAAATAGAGTGTCGACAATCTTGAGATTGTGTTGAGCTAAGGTGCGTCCAGTCTGGGTATTTTCAATGAGCACATCTGCATCTTCGGGTATGAAGGCTTCGCTTGCTCCCCATGTGGGAAGCAAGCGGTAAGGGCTAAGGTGGTTGTCCCTGGCATACTTATCAGCTATGTTAGTATACTCAGAAGCTATTCTGAGAGTGGGGAAGCTATGCCTTCTGAATGGTGATCTAAGGTCTTGTGTGCTATCGAAGGGCAGTCTTTTGCTCACTACAGCGACTATCTTCACCTTGCCAAAGCCGAATGTCAAGATCTTCCTTGCGGGGCTGGATGGAAATCTGTAAAGGTGTTCGTAGAGCCAGTCTTCACCGGTAATAGCCAGATCAAAGTTTCCATTGGCAACCTGGAGGGGCATATCTTGAGGCCGGACTATCTTTGTGCAGACTCCCTCTAGGTTTATGCCTGGCCGCCGTGATTCCTGGGGGTTGCGACTAAGTTTGATGCCGGCTCTTCTCAGGAATTCGAGGGTGGGTGCTTGCTGATGTCCATCAGGCAGGGCGAGCCGAACGGCGGTCGAGTCCCATGGAGGGTTGCGAGAAGAGCGATTCCCGATATCCCCAGGCTTGGTACTGACTCTTTCTGTTGTAGCCTTCTGCACATTGTTAGCAGCATAGACCCGTTGAAGCAGTGAGCCCATGTTCTTGGATTCCCAACTGGGACGGTGTGCTATCAGGAATGCGCTTGAGCGGAGAATTGTGGTCAAGGAGAATAGCTCATCCTCAAGGGGGATGTCATTGGTGCGGGAGATCAAAGCCAGATCAGCGCTCTCCGGGGGATAAACCTCAGCTGCGCCCCAAACGGGGATTATGCTGAACCGCCTCAGTCTCAGGTTGAGTGCAAACGACTCGGCCAGGTTAGGGTATTCGCTGACTATGCGAATCAGCCCTGTCTTAGTCGGCAATTTATTCATTGAGGCTAGCTGAGAGGAATTGTTGGCCACCATGCACAACTCTCTGTTGCCGTACCCCAGGTCCTTCACCTTCACAATAGCGCTGGCAGGGTACTTTGCGAGGAGCTCTGCAACCCAGTCCTGTCCGCAGATCCCCAGATCGTAGTTTCCCACTGCTACTTGAATGGGTACATCCTTCTCGTTGAATATCTTCAGGACCAAATTGGGAGAATTGCTGCACTGGGGTCTATAGGAGCGTGATTGTTCCTCATAGCCACTGATCTCCAAACCGAATTCTCGGAGTAGGATGCTAGTTGGTTGGAGGAGACGCCCCTTAGGAA
>MGMW01000017.1:3964-4479 GCA_001795035.1 Chloroflexi bacterium RBG_13_53_26 | reverse complement strand
TGCTGGCGCTGGCATACCTATCGAGAATAATGTAGTAGATGTCCGGCAGCGTTTGGTTTCCTGAGAGGTCAAGTTCCACTACGGTCTCAGTTCCCAGAGAATCCTGATCGATACCCAGCCTTCTGACCTCATTGAATCCGATCCTGACTGAACAACTCAACAACATGAAGATAGCCATGACGTTCAGGATGATTGTGGGGTAGCGCAGCGTTTTGCGCGATCTCAAAATCAGATAGGCGACATAGGGAAAGAGCAAAGCCCAGATGAGGAACAGGAAGGCTACGGCCACATAGGGGCTGTCGATTCCCAACCACTTGGTCAAGTCAAACACATAGCCGGTGGAGAACAGAAGTGCCAGGAACAGGGATACGATGATTCCGGCCTTGTTGGCATTCCCGCAGATCAACCAGGTCGGCAAGAACAGCAGCAGGGCGAAAGCCGAGGCAACAGCCAGAGGCACCAGAGCTGTGGAAAGCGAAAGCTCCCTGGCATTGTAGGTATAGAGGACGAGGGTT
>MGMW01000017.1:3751-3893 GCA_001795035.1 Chloroflexi bacterium RBG_13_53_26 | reverse complement strand
TGAATGATCCTTGTGGAGTCACTGACCAGCCGAGAACGCTCAATACTGAAGTATTCAGCGAACCCGCGCACAGAGTACTGCTGCCGCTCGCGTATAGTCGATAAGGTTACATAGGACATGACAGCTTAGAATACAGCCGACC
>MGMW01000017.1:3631-3737 GCA_001795035.1 Chloroflexi bacterium RBG_13_53_26 | reverse complement strand
GCGAATGTGGCTGTCCTTGACGAATTCAATGATTTCACTTTCGCTCATGTGCCAGAACCAGGATAGGTCAGGAGTGCATCTGCAGACAAAGGTATTAAGCATATAG
>MGMW01000017.1:3464-3591 GCA_001795035.1 Chloroflexi bacterium RBG_13_53_26 | reverse complement strand
TGCCAATTCATCAGCGGTAGTCTTCTTGAACGATTTGTCCAGACCGTACTTCCATTCGTTCCTGTCATGAGCACAGAAAACCGAGCCATCCTTGAGAAGCACCAGATCAACTTCAAAAAGCCTGAAG
>MGMW01000017.1:0-3404 GCA_001795035.1 Chloroflexi bacterium RBG_13_53_26 | reverse complement strand
CACCTCAGACGACGGCCTCCTTTGTCATGGTGAGCATATGGTATATGCAGGAGGACGTTCTTGGCAACAACTGTTCTGCGTCGGTTGACTCAGGCAATCGCCCAAGGGTAGGATATGGGACGAGAATGGATAGCCTGCACTCCAAGCCTCAAAATCGCACCGGGGGCCTTTGCCCTCTGTGTGTCCGCGTACGCCCTGGCACTGTGCATTGGAATCCTGGTCGGATATGCACTTGGTGACCGACATCCAATTCTGGTTGTCCTTGTGGCAGACGTCGCTGCCACCCTGGTAATCTACGCATTCAGCCGCAGGTTCCGGAACGCCAGTTTCTATGATGCATACTGGAGTGTTGCTCCTTTGGCTATTGCGCTCTACTGGATGTTGGCAACCGCGTCGGAGAATGCCGTTGTTGCCCGTCAGATAGTCGTTGTGACTCTTGTATTCCTTTGGGGTTTCCGATTGACATACAACTGGGCCAGGCAATGGCAGGGACTGAAGCATGAAGACTGGCGCTATGCGGATTTCAGAAAGAGATCCAAGGGCTGGTTCTGGCTCGTCGATCTGGTTGGCATAGAACTGATGCCGACCTTGGTTGTTTTTCTGGGGTGTCTCTCCCTCTACCCCGCGCTGTCTGTCGGAGAGAACTCCTTCAGGTGGCTCGATGGCGTTGCCATAGCCATCACCGCCGCTGCGATTATCATCGAAGCGACAGCCGACGAGCAACTGTTGAGATTTGTCAGGAAAAAGCAGCAACCCGGGCAGATCATGGCCACAGGGTTGTGGGCCTATTCAAGGCATCCGAACTACTTTGGTGAGATAACGTTCTGGTGGGGCCTGTTCGTCTTTGGGCTGTCCGCAGATTCAGGCTATTGGTGGACAGTCGTCGGGCCGCTTGCGATCACTGCCCTCTTTCTGTTTGTCAGCATTCCGATGATGGAAAAGAGGAATATGGAGAGGAGACCGGGATACGAAG
Source organism: Chloroflexi bacterium RBG_13_53_26 (assembly GCA_001795035.1). GTDB lineage: Bacteria > Chloroflexota > Dehalococcoidia > UBA2247 > RBG-13-53-26 > RBG-13-53-26. The sequence goes on along the minus strand of MGMW01000017.1, from coordinate 2,431 downwards.
AACGCAGGAAGAAGGTCTCGGCACTCATTCCATGGATTCCGAAGAAGTGAACAATTGGATGGACCATTGTTGGTCACCGGTTCATCGCTGACCAGGCTGGGCGCTTGCCAGGAAGCCTAATACCTCTCTGTTGAACCTCTTCCTCATTTCCACCCGGACAGCGTGTGAGCCACCATCGATCTTGACCAACCTGGCATTCGGTATCCGACTCGCCAGCAGTTCCGACATACCCGGCGGGACGATCCTGTCCCCGGTGCCCGTTATTACCAGCGTTGGGCTCTTGATGAGATGGAGCCTGTCGAGTGTGCTGTGGGTGGAAATCGCCTTGATCTGCTCTGCCATGCCCTTGAATGCGGAGGGCCTCACGTAGAGAGTGGCCATCAGACTCATAGCCACCCTGTAAATTCTGCTATTGAAAGACAGGGAGATCATGGCCCTCATAGCCTTGCCGACGTCCACTTTGCTGCTGTCGAAGTCGGTCTCGGTGGAGCTACCCTGGCGACCATAGGCTTTCATGAGAGCTGGATGAACCTGCATTGCCACGCCTCTGCCCACGCTGCTGCTGGCCAGGATGAGCTTGTCCACCCTGTGGGGAAAGGCAATGGCGATCTCCTGGGCTATGATGCCGCCGAGAGACTCCCCCAGTAGATGCGCCTTCTCTATCTTCAAATGATCCATCACCCCGACCACATCATCTGCCAGAGTCTTAAAACTGTACAGTCCGGGTGGCCTGTCTGTCTTCCCGATCCCTCTGCCATCGAGGGTTATGACCCTGTAGTGTTTTCCGAAGGCACCCATCTGACAGAACCACGACCGGTGATCTGCACCCATGCCAGCTATCAGAATCAGCGGTTCTCCGGTGCCATGGACCTCATAGAATATGTGAATGCCGTTCACTGCTGCTCTTGGCATTTACTCTTCTCCCTGAGAGATTCATTGGTGGTCTGGTTGGGCTGTCAACAGGGTAGCACTGGTTGGTGGCAGGCGTCAACGGAGCAGTGCGGGCGAAATGTTGACATTGTGTAAGGTTATGTGTATTATCTTAGCTAAGAATAGGATACGGAGGAATTCGATGGTCAAGAAGGTGATACAGGTTCCTGTTGATACCGAGTTACTTACGGCCCTGGACCAGCTCTCCAAGAAGCAGGGCAAGGCCAGATCGGAGCTGATTCGCCGCGCGTGCCGGCATTACCTAAGAGAGGTTGAGTATGAAGAGCTGGACAGGCGCTATCAACAGGGATACGAGGCAGTGCCGGAGGAACCAGACATGGGAGAGACCCAAATAGCCCTGGCCGGTCAGATTGTGCCCAAGGAGTCGTGGTAAGGTGCGCCGTGGCGAGGTATGGTGGGCTGAACTGCCTCTGCCCATCGGCAGACGCCCGGCGCTGTTGCTGTCGAGAGATTCTGCCTACAAGGTGAGAACTTCGGTTACTGTTGCCATGGTCACCCGCACGATTCGTGGTATTCCGGTAGAAGTGCCGCTGGGGCCAGAAGACGGAATGCCAACACAGTGTACGGTGAACCTGGACACTATTCTCACTATTCCCAAGTCCAGACTAAGCCAGCGGATCACCGCACTTTCCCCCGCGAAGATGACGGGTGTCGCCAAGGCAATCATCTTCGCTCTTGACCTGAGGATTTGATACGAGTTCATCTCTGGACAAGTCTCCTCGTGCTCACCTGTGCAAAAAGTGCAGCCAAACGGCGTCTTGACGTTATCCCATCTATGAACTGATAGTGCGCTGGCGCAGGAGAAACAAAGTGGCAACTGAGGACAAGGTGGTGAGCCAATTGCAGGGGTTTAACAGAAGTCGGCAAGGATATACCGGATATCCTCAATAGGCCAGTGCGAAGGTCTTTGAGAAGGTTTTTCCTATTGTACGAAATGGTGGGCAGTAGAGGGCTCGAACCTCTGGCCTTCTGTGTGTAAAACAGACGCTCTAACCAACTGAGCTAACCGCCCGCCTGGCACGCCTGGTGGGGCTCGAACCCACGACCTCAGCCTCCGCAGGGCACGACTGTCCAAAGCCCAATGTAGCATGAGGGACTTTCAACTCCACCCCCAGAGTAGACCTCGACCACGATTCCCATGTCTCCCGTCCGGAGGCCATGCCCAGGGATATCCTCTGCCAGAACCACGCATTCTAACCTGTCAAACTTCACCGCAACCCTCCAGGATAAGCCGTAACAAATCTCGGAATACCCTGTCCCTTTAGTGTAACCTGGACTGTAACTACTTGCAGGGCCTCGCCAGTGGGACTTTCCAGCGATCCATCAACTACATCTTGTCCTGGCAACCCATATATGGTAAGATTTCATTGAGTCAACGAAATCTTGAGCCAATAATGGAGGAGGCCTTGATGGGTATGCTGACAAAGCTAACCAGTGGTGGGCAGGTCACACTGCCAAAGGAAATCAGAACAATGACTAA
>MGMW01000016.1 GCA_001795035.1 Chloroflexi bacterium RBG_13_53_26 | reverse complement strand
ACGGTGCATCCTTCATCATAGCCATCACTATGAACATGAACCATACAAGACCCAGGCTGAATACCCACCAATCCGGCATACCGCTGATCCAACCGACAATGAATGCGACCACCACACCAAATATGGCCAACGCTTCCAGGAAGAACTTAGGGAAATCCCTCAGCTTAGACCAATGCCACTGAGGATTCGGGGTATGCCTCAGATTCCTGAGTTTCTGGACAAGACTGCCAATCCACCTTGGCAGAGACCGTATTTGATCTAACAACTGCGTCCATCCTTCTTTGAGTTCGATTATTCCGTTAGGCCATGTCGTCCCTATCTGCGACAACATCTGAACAAAGATGACTACTGCCATGATGATGGACAACGCAAGAAATGCCCACATGTAGTAGGAAAGTCCAGGACTAGGGTGAAGAATCAGTCGGAAATATGAGAAAAGGCCGAAGAACAAAATGCCAATGTTGAGAAGGTTAGGTTTACTCTGATTGGACGTGGATGCATGGCTACCAATCCCGATTTTTGCTGTAGCCATCATTTCAAACTGGATTTGGTGCCTACCGTCAGCCCTTTTGATTACCTTACCTCTCAAATTGCCTGATTTGAGGCGGTCGTCTATCAACCGCTTGGTGGTATCAGGATCTTCAGTTGATGCTGCAATTGCATCGACAAGAAAGTTGCGCAGTTCCTCTGTTTGCCTTGATGTGAGCCGCCAGAAGACAAAACCCAGTATTGCAGTAGCGAGTATGGCAATCACTCCCATCACTATGCCCCAAGATTCTAATCCCATGCCAATACCTCCTCCTAGGGTGTTAACCTGCTACAAATATAGCATGAAAAGGCAGAATCTTAGAGGATTCATCAGATAAATGATTGTTTCAGCAGCTTGGTGGAGGACTATGTGGTGGGACAGCCTGAAGTTCTCCAAGGCGCTGGTGGGGCCAAGATAGGTGAACAAAGCCCGCCCGTTCTCATGCATACCTCCGCTCAGCAGGGTTCCTCCCAGGGCTTTGATGCAGCGCTCTACCAGTAAATATCGATATCAGACACTATGCCCAGAGACTCCCAGCTACAGCTGCCTAGATCCTCCAGCATAGCCTCCAACCGCAGCTGTTCGTTCTCCAGGGCATCATACATTGAGACAAGACTCGAGCATTCACCCGGTGAAGCGATCCCCCCGCACCGGTCGTACAACAGGTCGTACGCAGTTGCTTCCGCGTCGTATTCCTCCAGGGCAGTCTCGTACTCCTCCCACCACCTCACGTAGTCCTCATAGAAGGTGTAGGTTGGGGATTCTGCAGCATCGATACCGACCACACCATACTCCTTGCCTACTTGAACGTAGGCTATACTGTCGTACTCACAACTCACATCGAGTCCACCACCGGGCAGGCTTGGCATGACAGTACTGATGTCTGGTCCTGTGCAGTCCACATACACCCAGCCCTTATCAACCGTCTCAAAAACGTTCAAAGCATGACCCACTTCCGAATCGACAAACTGAATCTCCACATATCCTGCCCTGATCCCATCCGCTTCGGCATTGTTGTGCAACTCCTCGGCAAAGTCTGTGCACACTCTCACTCCCTCATAGTATGCCTGCTCATCTGTGGGATCTGTGATCAAGAAATCCAGGAGTTGATCCCAGGTGGGATCTGACGCACTCTTGTTGTTGCGCAGGTCAACCCCCAGGCCGTCGTCTGAGGTGATCACAGCGAACACAACGACCAGAATATACATTGCCCACAATACCACGCCAACGATAAATATGATCAACCCTATCAACGCCCACATTCTCTGGGTTCTCTTGAAATGTTCAACGCTATCCCACTTCCTGGCGGCCCATGCCCACTCGCTTCCTTTCGCTCCAAGCACGAACGACATGACGAAGCCCACAAAGGGTATCAACCCAAGTAGTGCAATCCAGACGCTGTTGCCAATGCCCCATATCCAATTCAGAAAGAAGCCTCCCCAGTTCCAGCCTCTGATCTCGGGCGGGATCTGTGCGAGTGATCCCATGCCAGATGTATTTGTCGTGCCAAGACCCTGAAGAGGAGCGCCGCAGCTAGAACAAAAGGCCTGATTCTCTGGGGTTTCCTTGCCACACTTCGGACAGAACATCCTTCCCCTACCTCCTGGGCGAAGATTTCCTTGGACAATAGCATTCCATCGCAGAAGATGTCAACCTCAGCTTGGACACAAAGGACCAGCCTGAGGTTCTACGAGGCGCTGGTGGCATGAGGAAGGGTGGGGAGAACAGGTGTTCTGGCTAGAAGTCGGTGGTTATTCGAATTCATCTCTGGATAGAGCAGTGAGTACCACAGCGGCTATACCCATCAGGGAGAATGCCACTACTGCAGCTATGGCGCCAGTGAGGGCAATTCCCCACTTCTTCCTTCGAAGTGCATACATACCACCTACTATGGCCAATATGCCAGCCAATATCTGCACGATTGCCATCGGCACTGTGATAGCCAGTATGAAGACCATGAAGTCCGCTTCGTCCGATTCGGGCAGATAGGGGTCGGTGGCCATGAGAATAATCATGATGATCACGAAGAAAGCACTCACGAAGCCAAAGCCGCCGGAGACGATGTCAAGGATTCCTGCAACGGTACTCAGCCTTGTCTTCTTGGCCGGTTGGCTTTCGGCCAGTCTACCTCCACAACTGGGACAGAAAGTGGGGCTGCCAGAGACTTCTTTCCCGCATTTGGGACAGAACATTACTCCCTCCTTTTCTGACTCATCAGAATGGGTGCATAAGGTGAGACTCTAATGCGACATTATACCAGCCCACCCTCAGCCTGGCTACGAAGCGGCTCTGAAGTTCTACAGGGCGCTGGTGGGGTTAGGCCTGTCCGACAACCGTCACTTCGGCATTAACACGGATACTGGGTTGGTTGGATTACGCTCCTGCAGGATATCCTCCATTCGCAACTGCACTAGGGACTTGGTGATATTTGTGTCTGTAAAGATGTAGAACTCATTACCTTTGATGCCATTGAATACACAGTCGGCTGCTTGCTGACAGGACATCCCAGCCTTTACTCCATCATCCACCATTCTCCACATCATCTGATAAGTTGGATTTGCCTTCCATTCTCTTTCAAGGTCAGGGGCATTCAAGAGTCTGGATGGACGATTCCTCTCACAGGTCATGACTCGTGTATTGACAAACCATGGACAGAAGACTGAGACCCCAATTTTGGGGCCTCCATACCTCAGTTCGTGGTACAGCGTCTCGGAGAGAGCGACTACTGCGTGCTTCGTCACCTTGTAAATCGCTTCGCCTGGGCCAGACATCAATCCGGCTACCGAAGCTGTGTTCACGACGTGGCACTCTATGTCCTGCTTCAGCATTATGGGAATGAAGACACGAACTCCGTGGATGACACCCCACAGATTGACACCCAAAGTCCATTGCCAATCTTCCTCCGTGCTTTCCCATGTGGTCCAGCCTCCGTACACACCAGCATTGTTGAACAGAAGGTGAACCGCTCCATAAGTCTCCAGTGTCTTCTCTGCCAGCGCTTTGATATCACCGGCTTTGGAAACATCGGTCAACACGGCTAGAACGGATGCACCTCCCACTTTCATTTCTCTTTCAGTGTCGGCCAAGGATTTCTCTTCAACATCGGCCAAGACCACGTTCATGCCCTCTTCAGCACAACGTTTAGCCAGACCCCACCCTATTCCACTGGCTGCACCGGTAATGACGGCAGTCTTGCCCTTGAAGTCTTTCATGTTCTCTCCTTTACGATCTTCCTCTCATTGATTTAGCAGGACGAAATCCTGGCAGATACTATAATACCACCCAGCCTCATCTTGGAAGGAAGGTGGGTCGATGTAGGTCAATTCTGTGGATTGCAATCTGTTATTGTGCCAGAATGTATTCGCAGTGGACAAGAGACACCCCAGAATAACCAGGGAATGCAAGACTGTCGCCGTCATGATAGACCTCTACTGTCGCAGCCATCATCGAGTCGATGGACCATGCTCCGAATGTATTGAACTCTTGGTCTATGCCAGGCAGCATCTTGAGAAATGCCCGTTCCAGGAGGGCAAGACGACTTGTGCCAAGTGTCCTGTTCATTGTTTCCAGCCTGCCATGAGAGACAAGATCAGAACCGTAATGCGCTATTCCGGGCCTCGCATGCTTCGCAGACATCCCATCATGGCAATGCGTCACTTCATAGATCGATCAAGGAAAGAGCCAGTTCGTCCTCATAAGAAAGAGACAGATTGTAGCTCTGAGTGATGTCCCCCTGTCCTGTACCACCCGAACCTCAGCTTGGATACAAAGCGGCAGCCTGGAAGGCACTGGTAGGGTGATAGCCTGGGTCATCTACCTCTGTGCCAAACAGCGGAGGAAGCATAATGCCGAATCCCGGTGGCTTGCATTGAATTCTTGGCGGAACGTATCATGTTTGCGAGGCTGGGATGGTGCGTGGTGCCTTGGCGTCCCCCGCCAAGCCCACCCCCTGACCACCATACCCAGCCTCTATTTTGCTAGTCGCTTGGACGTGCTTCTGTCAGGCAGTCTGTCCCATGCTCAAGCTACCACAGCCAATTCACAGGCAAGTCTCTAACTGAGACAACTGCGTCACAGAGTGTTCACAACCAACCTCAGCTTGGATACAAAGGGAGACAGGTTGACGTTCTACAGGGCAAAGTGGGGGGGACGGCCGACTCTGCTATGAATCTTGCGTGCGCTCTCTCTCATTCCACCAGGCGAGTAGAACAAGGAAGGCACCGACCAACAAGACTGACCCAAGTCTAGTGCATCCAACAACCTCTTCAGTCCTCCCGCTCCAGTGGTGTTCCCACCCCGCATAACCGAGAAGGACAACGCTAACCATGCTCAGAGATGCTGCCAGTGCCAGATGCCACCACCAGCCGACAAGAGCCAGCCATATGGGAACCGACAAGAGGCACACTGCCAAGACATCTTCGGCATCGAAACCTCTGTTCCGTCTGTACCACGCTAGCCCATACCGTACCAGCCACTGAGATAGGAAGATTCCAAAAGCCAGAGAGCCAGCCCGAATCATCCAGCACCAGCCGGTCCTGCCATGCATCAATCTGCAGCCGCCCCCTGCACCAATCTCACTCATTTTGATATCCTCCTCTCCTTGTTTACGTGTTCAGTATTCCACGTTGGTCACATGGTGTCTTGAGACCTTAGTCTCTATTCGGCGAGCCGGGCTCCGCGCGGACTTGGCTTGATGGTGTACAATATGGTCAATCGTTCGCGAATGCCTTGACATTGCTGGGCGATTCCATATGAGACACTTCTTCAGCAGGAATCTAACGTCCTTCTCCGGCGAGCGCAGCCTGAAGGAAATGAAGAACCTGGAATGGATTTTCATTGCCACCCACTCGCTCGGGGTGCCCGCAGCAATCGCCATGGGGATGCTGCACGACCCAGTGTCCGTTAGCACTGTGGTCATCCTCGCAGGTCTCTTGGCTGTTTGGAGTGCAGTTGCTGCCTTCCTCAACCATCGGATTGCCAGTATCGACGGGCAACTGCGCCTGGGTATGGTGACCCAGGCGGTGGTAGCAGTATTCGCCTGGGCCTTCATTCTTCAGTTTGTCGGGGGCAGCGAGACAGCGGCTTACGGCGCGTTCGCCGTCGTGATTGTCGAAGGCGCGATCCGGTTTGGCCTGATGGGCAGCCTGGTCATGGAGGCTGCATTTGCCCTGGGCCTGGCGATCGCCATGCAGTACCGCGAGCGGGAGTATGATCTGACCTTCAGCATCCCCGGGTATGTCTTCTGGACCGTCCTGATGTTCTTCATTGCGCTGTCGGTCGGACTGGCGACCGAGGAGACCAGAAGGGAACGCCGCAGGAGCGAAAAGCTGGTGAGAGAGCGCACGCTTCTGGAGGAGCGCCACCGAATCGCACGGGACCTGCACGATACCGTGCTCAAGACCCTCCACGGACTGGCCCTCGAAGCCCATGCTCTCAAGAAACAGGTGAACTCGCCGCCGGCTGTGGACAAGGCCCAGTACATTCAGGATGTTTGTCAACGATCGAGCCAAGAGATTCGGGACATCATCGATGAATTGCGCAGCGAAGCCGAGGTTGAAGGAATAGCGTCACAGATGTCACGCATCGTGGATGCATGGGGCAGTACCACAGGGGTTGAGACCGATGTCACCGTCTCGGGTGAAGACCGTAGTCTGCCGTTGCAGGCCAGCTACAACCTCAGGAGCATTCTGTCTGAAGCGCTGGACAACACTCGCAAACATGCCTCGGCTTCCCGTGTCAACATCTCTGTGGAGTTTCTGCCTGGCGAGATGAGGCTGGAGATCGCGGACAATGGCAAGGGGATCGGCTATTCGGGGGAACAGGTCTACGGAGTTGCCGCCAAGGGCAAGTACGGAGTGCTCGGGATGAAGGAACGTGTTGAGCAGCTCAACGGCCAGTTCTCGATCGACAGCAGCCACGGCGGGACCAGACTGCTGATTACCGTGCCGCTGGTTCCTGCCAGGTGAATGACCATGGGTGACGTAACATTGCTGATCGTGGACGACAACACAGTCATCCGCCAGGGGCTGCGCAGCCTGCTGGAGCCGGAGGATGGGATCGAGGTCGTTGGTGAGGCCTCGACGGGTGCAGAAGCCATACAGTGGATGAAGAATCATTCGGCAGATGTGGTTCTGATGGACATCCGCATGCCGATCATAGACGGGGTTGATGCCACATCCGAGATCTTGCGAGCGAAGCCAGAGGCCAGGATCTTGATACTGACCGTCTCGGAAGACCCCAAGACACTGGCGCGATCACTCCGGGCCGGCGCAAGGGGCTACCTGGTCTACAGCCGCTTCTCGCCAGAGGAGTTGTTGGAAGCAGTATATGTCGTCGCATCGGGTGAGGAGATTCCGCCCTCACCGGCCGTAGTACTGGCTCTGGCAGACCTACCCGAGGAGGAATCAAGGGTTCAGTACCTGCAGGAGCAGCAACTAGCTGACCCTCTCACCGCCAGGGAGACTGAGATTCTGGACCTGATCGCAGAGGGGAGGAGCAATGCGGAAATCGCGGAGGCTCTGGCGGTAGAAGAGAAGACGGTCAAAAACCACATAACGCGCCTGTACTCCAAGCTCAACATCAGCAGCCGCTACGAGGCGATCCGCCTCAGACTGGCACACTTGTGCTGAGAAGGGGCTGCAACCGCGACACTTGCAAGGGGCGTCGGCTGTGCCTTGGAGAACCTGAGGTTGCCCAGGGCGCTCGCAGAGAAGACAGCAGGGGTTTGACGTGGAACCTGCTACGTCCGTGTCTCCCTTGCCCAAGCCATGAGATGCAGGCAAGATCCGACTAGGATTGTCACCCACATGGGAAGGATGGCTCGAAGGACATACGATGGGTCCAGCTCGAAATAGGCGTAGGAATCGTGAGTAGCGATGGAGTTGGCGATCATGAGGATGTTGACGCTTGACTCAAGCATCATGATCAGGCCTCCCGCAAGATGCCAGCGCCATCCGACCAGAGCAGGAAGCACGAGCAGAACAAAGAGCATGCCGGCCGTCTGAAAGATGTCCCAGACGTCGCCGTATCTTGCCGCCCAGATTGCGGCATCTACGGAGGCATAGGCAGTGTAGCCAATTCCGGGAATCAGAGAGACAATCCGTGCCGCCCAGCACAATGGTTTCCCATGTGCCGATTTCCGAGTATTGATCACACCGAAATTGGTCATCTTCGCATCACTCATGTTACGCTGCTTGTGACCGCATGTTCAGTATTTCATGTTGGTCATCCTGCTGTCTTGAGACCTTGGTCCCTATTCTTGATAGTACGCTGGCGCTACACTTTGGCTGGTTCGGTAGGAAGCGGGATTCTGGAAATCGGAGCAGCAGTATCAAGGACAGCCTGGTGTTGAAATACCACTGCTGGGGCGAGAGGATTGGGTTTTGCGGCAAGACTGGCTCCTGTTCTCACACCAGCGCTGGGTGAGATGGAGCACAGCACCAATCAGAAACAGTAGTGTTGCGACGTAGAGGTGCGACACGTCCCGATGACCCTCGCTTGCCAAACTGATCGCAGTGGCTCCAAGGAAAAGGACTGGTACGTAACCGAGCATAGCTATACCACCAGCAAGACGCCAGCGCCAGGCGATTGCAACGAGCAGCATTGGCACAAGCCCGAAAAAAACGGCTGGAACATAGACACAAGACGCTGGCATTCCAGAATGCCAGTCAAGGGCGTAGTGGCAGTACCGCAAAGTCCACCACCCTGCCAGAATCCAGGCGCCAACTGAAACAAGCCGCGCAGTCCAGGATAGGACGCTACCTTTGCTGCTAACGTAGCTTTGCCTGTCCCTTTCCGCTACCACGAGATGTAAAACGCCGCCAGCAAAGAACACCATTGCCGATGGCCAAACAAGGTAGTAGAAGACCACAGATTCGTATGGTAGCCATACGATGCAGTATGAGACGAACATGGTGCCTGAGAACACTATCAGTAAACCTCCGGTGAGATGCCAGCGCCAGGCAATCAGCCCAGGAAGTGCAAGTATGGCGAAGAAAAATAGAGGGCCCTCGGAGCCATAGGCTGCCGGCCATCGCATCGAGACATACGCAGCATACGCAGTGGCCGCAGTGCCGGGGAGTAGAGAGACTATCCGTGCCGCCCAGCACAAGGCTTTCCCATGTTCAGGTCTACTACTATGCTCCAGGTCAATCTTCTTCAACACGGTACCTACCGCAACGGATTCCGACATTGGCATATGTGGCGACAGAGGAGGTCTGACCCTAGTCTATCTGTCGAACCCGCTACCTCCGCCTCTCCCTTCCCCAGGCGATGAGATTCAGGATGCCTCCTCCAAGGAAGACCATCGCCCATGGGAAGTACACGAAGTAAAAGGTGCCGGCTTCGTAAGGCGGCCTCAAGACGAAGTACAAGAAGGAAATAGCAGTTGCCAGGATTATGGATATGCCACCGATGAGATGCCATCTCCACGCAATGGCGGCAAGCACGAGCGGAACAAGCCATATCAAACCTGCCATAGGGTCCTGTATTTCAACCTCATAGTCATGTGGCAATATCGCATCGACGTACGCAATCATGACCCCCACGGCAAGCCATAGCCCAATGTACATGGGGACTATCCGTGCTGCCCAGCACAGGGTTCTCCCGTGTACCGATCTACGATTATGCTCCGAACCGAACGTGCTCATCCTTCTCTCGTTGCTATCTGCGCCTACCCACGATTTGGCGAAAAGGACAGCAGCAGCGACTAAAGCCAATGGAACGGCCAGCATTCCTGCCAGGATCACAAGCTGGGCACCACTACCCATTCGTTCCTCTGGGTATCCTGAGAACCCTACAATAAGAACAGCGATGAGGACGCCAACCACGCATAGCAGCACGCCACAGGCAAGGCTTCGTAGGCGAACCATCATGCTTCTGTAGAGTCGCAGAGGTACTGCCACGAGGGCAGGAACGCCAAGAATCAGAAATGCTCCCGCCCAGGGCGCAACCACAGGCCAAGCAGGGGCATGATGCTCGGAGTTCGTCCATGCCGTTGCTACAAGGGGGCCACTGCAGATTGGTGCCATCAGGAATGCTACGGCAAGGCTGAATCGGTTCAAATGCTCTTGCTTCCATCGGATCAACCGCTTGCAGTCGATGTGGATCGCCCTGAATCGGCTGTGCTTCTCAGTGACCACGACGTTGTCCCTCCGTTTGGCAACCATATGCCGAGAATAGCAGCTCAGTCATGCTGTGGCTTGAGACCTTAGTCCCTATTTCGGAGGTTTGCCGGTTCACATTGGGTGATCCTTCCACTGCTTTGCTGTATTTCTTGTTTTCGCACTGTTTGAAATTTGTATTTCAAGCAACGAAAAACTAGCTAATTCCTTATCAAAGGTAGCGAGACGAGCAAAGACGAGGCGAGTGAACCTTGAAGTGAAGCTACCTTGAAACCTTTACGCTGAGGACATCAAGAGCTATGTTTGTTGCGTATGGTACAAGACTCAGGCAGCAGCAAGAGGGAGAACCCGTAGCGACAGGCATCATTGAAGCTGGAGTGCGCTTAATTGGGAATTAAGCATACAAGGCTTTTCGGGAGTGGGAGTAGTGCTCTGATCTCTGCCAGACAAGCATTCAGTGCGCCTGGAAAACATGGGTCAACCAGCTCGGGCAGTGCTTGAGCCCTCTGCCGGCGGCAGCTCAATCTCGGAGCTGATCGCCGAGGTAGTCCCTCAGCTCCGACCCGATAACAGGGTCCTTCAGGCCCAGCGCTACGGTTGTCTTCAGCCAGCCCAGAAGGGTGCCTGCGTCGTATAGCTCTCCATCGAACTCGTAGGCATATATGGGCTGTTTCTGGCCCAGACGTTTCAGGGCGTCTGTAATCTGTATCTCGCCATTCCTGCCCGGCGGGGTGCTTTCGATGGCTGCGAAAATCTCCGGCCTGAGAACATAGCGCCCCATGATCGCCAGTCGCGAAGGAGCCTCCCCGACCTTTGGCTTTTCAACCAGGTCCTGCACCTCATAGACCCGCTCGGCCACCTTTTTGGCCTTGATGATCCCATATCTGCTTACTTCCTCTTCAGCCACCTCTCTGACGGAAATGACGCTGCTTCTGTGGCGTTCGTGGATGGCGAGCATCTGTTTGAGCACCAGTTCCCCGTGCTCGAAAATGTCATCCGGCAGGAAGAGGATGAAGGGCTCATCGCCTACCACATTCTTGGCTGTCAGTACGGCATGTCCCAGCCCCAGTTGCTCTTTCTGGCGGACATAACAGATATCAGCCAGGCTGGACAGGCGTCGGATCTCATCTAACAGTTCGGTCTTGCCCTGCCGCTCCAGCATTTGCTCCAACTCGAAGGAGCGGTCGAAGTAGTCCTCCATGGCCCTCTTGCCCAGCGAGGTGATAATAACCACCAGGTCAACACCGCAGGCAGCCGCCTCTTCTACACTGTACTGGATCAGCGGCTTGTTCAGCAGCGGCAACATCTCCTTTGGCTGGGACTTGGTCACCGGTAGAAACCTCGTGCCCCAGCCGGCGGCGGTGATAACAGCCTTTCTGATTCTCGCCACTGTTCGTACTGCCACTACCTGCGTGATTTGCTGCGGGATGGCCTTGTCTGGGATGGCTTCCTGGATGGGGTCAGGCTCTCAATGAGAGAAGCCGTCCTCTCCGCCACCATGTTCGCTGCCTGGATTCGGTTTGAAGTTTGCATAAGATCGCCCGCCAGCTTCTCATCTCTGATTATATCCCTCACCCAGGTGCTGAAGTCGTTTTTCTGTGCGTTTGCATGGTAGGTGAAAATCTCATCTGTCATGGTGCTAAGGGCTTCTGCAAGATCCTTCATGTTTCTCACCGTGCGGCCATCCGAACACCAGAATACATACGCATCGGGCACATCGGCCAACCAATTCTTTGCTTCCTGCTTTAATGTGTCATTCATATGCCTTTCACCTCCTCTCGTCGATTACTCCCGGACATGCCCTTTAATGCCGGACCAATAAGAGTTTCTCACATAATGGATTGACTTGCAAGAGCTAAGGACGCCTGTGATAGATGTCAATCTATGGCTTCAATAGCCACTCAAGGGCAATGGCCATCGCCTTGTCACTCAGCCGCAGCCTATGTCCTGCTCCTTCGATTATGACTATTTCCCTGGGCTCTTGCGCCTTCTCATAGAGCCGCCAGGCCTGCTCCACCTCAACCAGGTCATCATTCTCACCCTGCAATATCAGCAGGGGTCTGGGGGCAATCCGGTCGATCCAGCGAATCGGGTTGACCTCTCTGAAGCTGTTGAGCCACTCGTCCACAGAACCAGGGAAATCCCTGTCTCTGATAAGTCCGATCTGGCGGAAGTGCTCAATGGAGAAGTCTTCCCTGTGGGGGCTGGTGAACTTTCGAAATTCGGCAGGACAGGCACAGAGGACAAGCCTGGCAACCCGTTGACTGTGGGCTGCTGCATAGGCTGAGATGGCAGCACCACCACTGAAGCCCATGAGGTAAATGCGGGAGTTGTCCACTTCAGGAGTCTTGTGCAGAAACTCGATGATAGCTTCCAGGTCTCTCACCCAGCCCATCATGTCGAAATTGCCCCCGCTCGACCCGGTTCCTCTGAAGTTGAATATGGCTGTGACAAACCCCGCGGAGCAGAATCGCTCAGCCAGATGAGGATAGCCTCCGTCATCCGGATCTGCAGGCTTGCCGGATGGTATGCCATGGCAGATGCACAGAGCAGGCAGACTTCCCCCATCTTCGGGACGAAGTAGCTCCCCTGCAATGGGAATCTCTTCAACCTGAAGGGTGAATGGTTCTCTCTTCATGCACTATCAATCATCAGCTATCAGTTTCTTGTAGAGGCTCTCCGGAAGGAAGGCATGACGATGAACATCCTCTGCGTAGTACTTCGTGGGCGCCCGGTGTTTCCTGCTCACTTCTCTGGGATTGTGCACTTTCGAGGCGATAGAGAAGGTCCACCAGTTGCCGGCATAGGTGGCCAGTGGCACCGTGTAGAGGTCCACCTTATTGAATATCGTGGCCAGCCTCTGTTGTACCTCACGAACAAAGGCCCGGTGGAAATGAAGCGACTCGGTCTGGGCTACGAACATCCCATCTGCCTTCAACGCTGAGAAGACACGGGTCAGGAATTGATCGGTGAAAAGCGATGCCGCAGGGCCGACAGGGTCTGTTGAGTCAGTGATAATGACATCGAATTTCCGTTGCGTTCGAGCCAGGAAATCGCTCCCCTCTGCTTCTACGATCTCCGTCCTTGGATCGGCGAAGCCGCTCGATAGAGTGGGCAGGTACTCCCTGGAGGCTTCTATGACATCCCTGTCCAACTCCACAAGGAGGACTTTCTTCACTGTCTCGTGCTTGAGTACTTCGCGCAGCGTCCCGCCATCGCCACCACCAATGATCAGAACATCGATGGGATGGGGGTGGGCGTGCAATGCCACGTGGGACAGCATTTCATGATAGAAGTGCTCATCCCTCTCAGTGAGCTGGACCACGCCATCGAGGGCAAGCACTCTGCCGAAAAAGGGATTTCTGAAGATAAGCAAATCCTGATGCCTGGTCTTACGCCGGCAGAGTACCTCCTCAAATTCATATTCATAGTTGATAGGGGAAAAAGGATCCCTCTCCTGAAAGAGAAAATTGGCCATTCTTAACCTCTACTCCGTATAGTGAATCGCCGGAATGTGGAAGCCATCGAATTGGGAAGCGTAGGCTGTGGTATAGGCACCTGCCGACATAATATGGATTCTGTCTCCAACCTCCAGATGCGGCACCTCCGCCTCGGTTGAAATAACGTCGAAGCTGTCACAGGATGGCCCTGCCAGGACACACTGAATCGGCGGCCCATCCCTCGGGGTCAGGATGCGGTATTTGATGCCGCCCACTGATTCCATAAGCCCATTGAAAACACCGACGTCCAGATAAATCCATGGTTTCGAATCCCGCACAGCCTTGGCTATGACCGTAGCTGCCAGAATGCCCGCCTCTCCCACAAGAGCCCTCCCCGGCGCTATCGCCAGATCAACGCCTCCGGGGAAAGCCCTGGCTACTGACTCGTGGATTACCTCAGCGATCTCTGCTGTGGAAGGCACCGGCCTTAGATATTCGATAGGAAAGCCGCCACCGACATTGAGCAGATGCAGTTGTATGCCCCTGTCTGCCGCCAGTTCCCAAACGATCCTGCTCTTGTCAATAGCCTTTGCCCAGGTGGCCGCTTTGGTGCACTGCGAGCCAACATGGAAAGTAATCCCCACCGGCCTAAGCCCCCTGGCACTGGCTCGCACCAGCAGGTCAGCAGCGTCTTCCGATTCCACTCCAAATTTGTTGCTTAGAGGCCATTCACTGCCGTCATTAGGTACAGTAAGACGAACAGTCACCCTGCTGCCGGGAGCGCACTCTGCCAGTTTGTCAATCTCTGCGTATGAATCGAAGGCAAACAGGTCTATCCCACTGACATGCGCCCGTTCGACAAAAGCCCGCTCTTTGACCGGGTTTCCTGATATGATCCCCTGGGTCGGCACTTTCAACTGAAGCAGTGACTCAAGCTCACCCAGCGAGGAAATCTCGAATTCGCAGCCAAGCTCCTGAAGAAGCTGCACAATGCCAGGGTGTGGATTCGCCTTCAGAGCATAGTAGACCCTGGCTCCTTTGAACTGGTCCCGAAACTCCTGGTATTTCTCCCTGATCGTTCTCTTGTTCATCATCAGAGCCGGAGTTCCCACCTTCTCCACTATGTGCGTGGTCTGCCCCTGCAAATGCGGACTGCTACCAGGCAACTTGTTGTACCTCCTTGTTCCCGTTGTCCTGTGCGGTGCAAGAAAGCCAAATAATAGCGTTTCCCTGATTTCACTGCAAGAAATCTTTAGTGGCCTGTCAGAACCTTGAGTATTATCTGTGCCGCCTTCTTGTCCAGAGGGTGGTTATTGTTCCCGCACTTCGGCGACTGGATACAACTGGGACACCCTTCATCACAGGGACACTCTTCAATGACCCTCAATGTCTCCTGCCATAGATGGTGAACCAATTCAAAGCCCTTCTCAGCGATACCCGTTCCGCCCCGATGGGCATCGTAGATGAATATCTGCGCCTCTCCGGTATCAGCATGGAGCGGCGTGGACACTCCGCCCAGGTCATTGCGATCACACAGGGCAAACAGGGGCAAGATGGCGATGGAGCAGTGCTCCAGGGCATGCAGGCCGCCAGCAAAGTCGAGCCGGGCTTCAGCTATTTGCGCTGTTGCCTCACCGGGTATATCAAACCAGAGGGCGATGGTATCGAAACACTGAGGAGGCAAGTCAAGCGGTTCCTCCCCCACGACCTCCTCAGTGAACTGCAGCTTTCTCCTGAAGCCAACCACACTGTTGGTCACCTCTACCTCCCCGAGATAGCTGCGGACCCGCTGTGTTTGTTTCTCCTTCAGTACCCTCAATACGCGGAGATCGGTGATATCCCTGGCCTGAGTATAGTAGGGGGCATTGGCAGGCACCACGTAGGCAGCATGCGCAGCTAAGTCCAACTGCATGACCAGGTAGGGTTCACCATAGTGCAGATAGATAGCCCCCGGATGAACCTGTGATAAGGCTGTCTCGGCACCGATCGTCTCCAATTGTTTGTTGTTCTGTGAGGCATCGAAGATGGCATATTGGACAGAGGAAGCAGAGCGTATGTTGACCCGTTCAGAGGGGTAGGTAACTGACGGGGACGGATACCATTTGCCTCTTCGGGCCTTGAGCAGGCCATCCCTTTCCAGCCCCTCCCGAACGCTATCCAGGTCTTCCCCCCAGAAGCGCTCGTCGTCGCCGATCAGAGGCATTTCCCATGACGCACATATGATGTGAGACGCCAATACATAGGGATTGTTGGGGTTGATCAGGGCATGTTCAAAATTCCTTCGGAAGAAGGATTCAGGATGACGCATGAAGTATTGGTCGAGCGGGTTATCCAGGCCGATGAGGAAACTCAGGGATTCTCCAGTCCTCCTCCCGCTGCGACCTGCCTGCTGCCAGGTGCTGGCAATGCTGCCCGGATAGCCGGTGAGCACGGTGGCTTCCAGATCGCCGATGTCTATGCCCAACTCCAGCGCCGTGGTAGCCACCACCCCGAGAAGCTGTCCCTCAAAGAGCTCACGCTCTATTTTGCGTCGCTCCTCAGCCAGATAACCGGCCCGGTAAGGTTTGACCCGCTGCGCCAGGTCAGACCCAGCCAGCCGTCGTTTGGTATACACGTATATAAGTTCGGTCAGCTTGCGGGTTCGAGTGAACGTGAGAGTGCGAACGCCCTTTCGTACCAGCTCAGTCAACAGGGAGGAGGCCTCACTATTGGCACTGACCCGCGTTGCCTTGGCTTTGTCGATCAATGGCGGATTCCAGAAGATGAAGTCCTTCCGCCCATGTGGAGACCCATCGACATCTACCACTTCAAATGGCAAACCTACAAGTTTCTCAATGTGTTCCTTTGGGTTGGCAATGGTAGCAGAGCAGCAAATGAATTGGGGCTTGATGTTGTAAGAGCCGAGGAGTCTATTCAACCTTCGTATCACATTGCCTACATGGGAACCGAAGATACCCCGATACACATGGGCTTCATCGATCACGACGTACCTTATCAGGCTGAGGAATCTTGACCACGATTGATGGTTGGGAAGGATGCCCACATGGAGCATATCCGGGTTGGTGAACACAATACGAGCCGATTTCTTGATCTGAGAACGTTCCCCCGCAGGGGTATCGCCATCGAAGGTAGCCAGGTGTATCGGTGAAGGAAGCAGTGAAACCAACTCGCTCAAGCTCCGTAGTTGATCCTGTGCCAGGGCCTTGGTAGGGAAAACGTAAAGAGCCCGGCTGCCCTTCTCGGTCAGCATCGACTGTAGCACTGGCAGGTTGTAGCACAGTGTCTTGCCACTGGCTGCAGCCGTAACCACCATGACATTTTCCCCGAGGCTGGCCATATCTACTGCCGCCGCCTGGTGAGAATAGAGGGGATACAGTTCTGCCGCCCGCAGGGCTGCCTCCAGGGTTTGGTGCAGGGGCTGGATCAGTTCGCCGTAGCTCGCTTCCTGAGATGGCAGGTGTTCAACATGGACGATCTGCCTGCTGTAGTCAGGCAAGCTCTTTATGTAATTGACAAAGGAAGAAACCGCCATGCTTCATTCTTCGAGGTTTGCTTCAGGGTTTTCGGCAGATTGGACTAGGGGAAAGGGATGATCTCAATCTCGTAATCCAATATCTCTACGTCAAGTCTGCTCTGACTTATATGTTCAACCACCTTCGACAGTACCCTGTTGTTCTGCTGAGCATCATTGCCGACGCAAGCTATGCCCAGCGTAGCCAATTGCCAGGTGTCTTGATCATCAACCTCTGCTATCGCCACATTGTAACTACTACCGACGCGGCTGATGATGGACTGCAATACCTTCCTCTTGCCTTTGAGGGACTGGTTCTCAGGCAAGCGAAGCCTCAACTTGCATACACCAAGGTTCATAATGATGGTAATTCCTGATGCCGAAGCAATTGTACACTGGCAGACTTTTGGGGTGCAATTGCTGCCGACCGATGCCATACAGTCCTTAGTCCGTGGCTTACTCTATACGTCATTCCTTCTCCTTTTTCATGTCATCCCTGCCCTTCCTTATATTCCCGCGCTCTTTTATGTTCCCGCGCAAGCGGGAATCCAGAGACCCACGAGCTATGAACTACGAACCACCTGTAGGGAGGCCCTCGGCCTCCTATCGCCAGTGGGTGTCAGGTCCCCCGACCTGACCCGCTTCAGTCCTTGCAGAACCCACGGATGAACGACAACAGCGAATTGACTCTCGAACTACCGCAGGATAGAATCGCCTGGATAATGCCAGCGATTCGCGAGGAGACCGTAAATGGAAGAGAAAATAGTTTATTTTGAGACGGTGGGTGAGCACAATACCGCTGAGACCATAGGCCTGGTCAAGGAAAGGGCAACAGCAAGAGGCATCAAGAAAGTTGTCATGGCTTCCACCCGGGGAGATACGGCGTGGGCTGCCAGCGCAGCCTTTTCTGGATCAGACATCCAACTGGTAGTTATCCCTCATCAGTATGGGTTCGGACAACAGCAGCGATTTCCCCAAGCCTTGGTTTCGGAGCTTGAGCAGAAGGGACACCATGTCCATTTCAGCACCATGCTATTCCATACCGAAGATTTCTACGGCAGCAGGGCACCCCGGCTCATGGCCACACTTCTCCGCACATTCTGCCAGGGCATCAAGGTGGGCGTTGAAATCACTCTGATGGCCTGCGACGGAGGGTTGGTCGCTCCGGGTGAGAAGGTCATCGCCATGGCTGGCTCTGGATTGGGTGCCGACACTGCAATAGTGGTAACCGCAGCACCTACAACCAGGCTGGTTGACCTTCACGTTCACGAGATAGTCTGCAAGCCTCTTTAGACCGACCGGTCTCACCCCAATCGTAAATAGAGACACCACACCAGCATATTGACCATTGGTCATTCTGGCAAGGAAGCAATACCGATACTAGCGCTTTCTGCTTCTTCGAGAGCGCCGTTTGACCTTGCCCCTCAAGGCACGACCAGCCTGTCTCGTAGCCTTCGCAGTCCTTAATGCTTTCCTGGTCGTGTCAACAGCCCCCAGGGCTGTCC
>MGMW01000015.1 GCA_001795035.1 Chloroflexi bacterium RBG_13_53_26 | reverse complement strand
CTGATTGTAGTTGGCAACACATGGCAAGAGACCCGAACAGCCTTCAGCAATTTTACCTTGCCTGCTGACCAGGAAAATGCCCTTGCCTGGCTTAGGGATACAGAAGACGGCGACTACCGCATAGCAGATCCGCCCTTCGATGCATATGCCTATGATGCCAAGGCCGGCTACGGCTATATAATAAGGCCCACCCTCTGGACATACCTGCATGGGAAAGAAAACGTATTTGGTGCAGGGACATCACTGGCAATCAAATATACAGCAATTCAGCTCGAATCCCTTAACACCGACCTCCAGGAAGGCCCCTTTGACATGAGCGAATGGCTCAGCATCTTCAACGTGAAGTACGTTCTCCTCGATAAGACCAATCCCCTTTCCTCCAACGTCATCCTGGACGAGAACTTCGAACTGGTCTGGCCAAGCCAGACCATAGATATCTACGAAAACCACGCATTGAAGCCCCGAATATTCTCCTTTTCCAACACCAATGAACGTGTCATCTACCTCTACGATGGGAATACCATCAATCTGAGTTATGCCGAGGGTACGCAGGAGCCTGTGCTTTCTCTAAGCAACGAGTACCACCTCTCAGATGAACCCGCTGTGAAGAGCTCTTACCACTTCACCACCCCCCGTGACTATCTCTGCCTGGAAGTCAATGTCGAACAGGTGAGCTTTGGACAGGATGATGCCATCCATCTGACCTTCTACAGCCAGTATGATTTGCCAGACGTCCACGTAAGCCTCGGGCTCTACGAGCAGGATGACAGCCGATATGATGTCGTCCTGAATTCGGTCGATGGCATCAAGGCCGGCTGGAATGAGGTAAGTTTTCCGCTCTCCCTCCTTAATTTGAGATACTCTGTCGACGAGAATGCCCAACTCGACTCTGACCAGATCGACAGGCTCTACATTGGCATCGGGAAGCAAGGCGATAGCAATCAGCCACGCCAGTTTGAGCTTTACTTCGATAAGCTTTCGGTTGTTACTCAGGAAATCAATACCAACCTGGAATACACCAAGATCCGGCCTGGGGAATATGTAGTTCACATCAATTCTGATTCGCCCTCCTACCTCGTTTTGTCAGAGTCCTACCATCCAAATTGGGTAGCGCGGCTGGAAGGCGAGCAGATCCCTTCTGAAATGATCTACGGATGCCTCAACAGCTTCTACCTGGAACCTGGAGAATATGACGTTACTCTAGAGTTCGTTGCTTCGCCGCTCAGAAAGGCTGGGGGTCTTATCAGCGGCATCACCTTCCTCGTAATTTGCTGTATAGCCGTATTCCTGCTCATAAGAGCCAGGTGGGGTAAGACGCCAGGCCACCCACATGCCCCCGGTCCTCGAAACTATGATAGATGATCATATAGCTCCAACCCTGGCGACATTGCTGGCACTCCTCGCCCTAGGATAAGATATGCTCATTGGTTGAAGCAGCCTATGGAAATCGACGCAACACGCGCAGCAAACGGGAAGAGTCGAAGCCTCACCATCGTCATCCCGGCTCTGAACGAAGAACAGGGTATAGAGACGACCATCAGAGCTATCCCCAGGCACGATCTGGAGACGATGGGCTACGCGGTTCAGATTCTGGTGGCTGACAACGGCTCAACCGACAGGACGGCCGATCTGGCAAGACAAGCAGGAGCAGACGTCGTCTTTGAACCAGAGCGGGGCTATGGAAGCGCACTCAAGGCAGGTATCACTGCCGCCACCGGCAGTATCATCATCACCGCTGATGCCGATGCCACCTATCCACTGGAGAGCATACCGCTGCTCCTCAACACCCTTGAGAACGAACACCTCGACTTCATAACCACCAACCGCTTTGCCGATCTCGCTCAAGGAGCAATGTCCCGCCAGAACATGATCGGCAATACTATACTCACCCTGGCAGCAAGACTATTGTTCGGACTCAACATCAGAGACGTCGAATCAGGGATGTGGGTCTTCAGGAAAGATATCCTCAAAAAGCTGAGGCTACATTCGGATTCATGGCCGCTTTCTCATGAAATCAAGATTGAGGCCTGCTACTATGCCAAATGTCGCTGGAAGGAAGTGCCCGTCCACTATAGAGCACGCACCGGCCAGACCAAACTGCTGAATGGCTGGAAAGTGGGTTTCATTGATCTGCTTCATATAGCCAAGAAGAGATTGGTCCGCTGAACCGATGAAATGAAAATCGCCTACATCTATGACGTCGTTCACCCTTATGTCGCCGGCGGGGTGCAGAAGCGCATATGGGAGCTCTCTCGAAGGCTGGCACACAAAGGACACCAGGTCACCATCTTCGGCATGAAGCACTGGGAAGGTGATGATATCATATTCAACAAAGACGTCAGGCTGTGGGGCGTCTGCCCTCCCCAGCCGCTTTTTGTGAACGGTCACCGCTCTGTGAGAGAATCGCTCTACTTCGCATGCCGTGTTCTGCCCCCTTTGCTCAAAGAGCGATTCGACATCATAGATTGTCAGAATTTCCCTTACTTCCCCTGCTTTTCAGCCGCCTTCCACTCCATCACCCGGCGATCCCGACTGATAATCACCTGGCACGAGATCTGGGATAACTACTGGTTTGACTATCTCGGCAGAAGCGGCATCTTCGGCAAGTTGGTCGAGAAGGCGGCCACCAGATTGGCCCGTGTCAATGCCGTGGGTACATTGCACAACAAAAACCGACTGATTGCCATCGGTGCCCGCCAGGATCGTATCAGACTTGTCCCCATAGGCGGCATATCCCTGTCCGACGTGGAGAACATACCTCCCGCCACGGACCACGCCGACATCATCTTCGTGGGCAGGCTGATCAAGGCTAAAGGGGTAGATACTCTGCTCCATTCCATTGCCGGCCTGAAGGCCAGCTCCATTGCGGCTGGCTTGACCATAATCGGAGATGGTTCAGAGAGAAGCAGTCTCGATGTTCTGTCCAGGGAGCTGGGTATACACGATCAGGTAAGATTTCTGGGCAGAATCGAAGACGATGCCAGAGTGATCTCACTGATGAAGTCGGCCAGGATATTTGTCTACCCGGCCATGCCTGAAGGCAGCTGGTCAGTAAGCATTATAGAAGCAAATGCCTGTGGTCTGCCTGCTGTGAGTGTCCGGTCAGGCAAACTGGGAACAAACGAGGTAGTCACTGACGGGTACAATGGGCTGCTTGTTGCAGAACAGTCTGCTGAAGCTATCGCCGATAAGCTCAGGCTGCTCCTGGAACACGAATCGCTGAGAGCAGAGCTGGCCCAGAAGGCACTGGTCTTTGCCAGAGAGCAGGACTGGGATATAGTTGCTGAAAAAGTCGAGATTCTGTATTCTCAAGTGATACATGCCAGCTAACGAGAAAGAACAGAGCGCGAGTGGAAGCAAAGAACACTGATAGGCTGAGATTCGCTGCTATTGGCTGCGGAAGGATGGGGCTGAGAAGGATCCGGACTATTCTTGACCATCCCAATACAGAGCTCACGTGCGTGGCTGACAGCGACACGGATAGAGCCAGGCAGGTAGCCAGGGATATAGGAAGGGATTTCGCTACTATTGGCGAAGCCATGTCCAGAACAGACGTAGACTGTGTAGTCGCCTCCGTACCCAACAAATACCACCCCTCTGTTGTCATCCCCGCTCTCGATCAAGGCAAGCATGTCTGGTGCGAGAAGCCCCTGGCCAGGAACCCACAGGAAGCCATGGAGATAGTCAAAGCAGCTATCCGGAATGGCCGATTTCTGAAAATAGGCTCCAACCTCAGGTGCTTCCCCAATGTCCTGAAAGCAAAGGAATTGCTGGACAATCTGGCTATCGGCGATGTCCTGTTCGTCCGGGGCTGGATCGGCAATTCAGGTTGGCAACTGGATTCCTGGTACTCGGACCCCGATATGATAGGGGGCGGCACTTTCTTGGATAATGGCAGTCACCTCTTGGATATTTACCGGTGGTTCCTCGGCGAACCGCTGGAGTGCACTGGATACGTGTCTACCGCCTGCTGGCCTATAGGCTCTCTTGAGGACAACGCCATGGGCATCTTCAGATTCTCCGGTGGCACCCTGGCCTCGCTGCATTCCTCATGGACAGAATGGAACGAGTACATGTACCTCGAAATCTATGGCAAGGAAGGATACCTGCGCATTGACGGCAGGCAGCCGCACTGTCTTACCATCCTCGGCAGAAGGAATGGCCATCAGGATGTCTTTGACTTCTCCAGTCAGCCTCCTCAGTCCTATCAACTGGAATTCGATGATTTCGTCAGAGCTATCCAGACAAACCGCCAGCCGCTGCCCAGCGGTTTTGATGGGTTGAGGGCAGTGCAGATGGCTCACGGAGTCTACGACTCGTCCCGTTCCGGCAAAAGCGTCTCAATATGGGGAGATCTTGAGAAAGATCTTTTGAAAGCCCATCGAAAGATCGCCGGTGGCAGTTGACAATGTCCCAAGTTTTTGCAGCATACGGCAAATACTATGACCTCCTCTACCAGGACAAGGACTATGAAGCAGAGTGCGATATCATCGAAGGCTTTTTCAAGAAATACTGCCTAAGTCCCGTGTCATGTGTTCTGGACGCTGCCTGCGGAACCGGAGGTCACGCCATACCATTAGCCAGGAGGAAATACCGTGTCACCGGCTTCGATGCCTCTGAATCCATGATCCGCAGAGCCAAAGAGAAGTCCGATCAAGTTCCATTCCACGTCATGGACCTGCGTAATTTCGACATCGGAGAGGAATTCGACGCCTGCATCTGCATGTTTGCTGCCATGAACTACCTCACAGAGACCAGTGATATTCAAAACGCACTGGCTAACATCAGACGCCACCTCAAGCCAAAAGGCCTTCTCATCTTCGACTTCTGGAATGGATTGGCTGTGCTCAGGATACTGCCCGAGACCAGAGTCAAGACCGCTTCTGGAGAGGGCAGGAAGATATTGAGATCGGTGCAGCCTGAACTGGATGCCGTGCATCACCTTTGCAAGAGCCACTATCATTTGATCGTGATCCAAGATGGCACTGTTGTGGATGAGATCACAGAGACTCACGTCGTCCGCTATTTCTTCCCCCAGGAAATCATCCACCACCTGGACGACGCCGGGTTCAATGTACTCCACCTTTCGTCGTTTCCCGATCTCGAAGAGAAGCTGAATGAGACTGCCTGGAATGCCATTGCCGTAGCACAGGTGAAATGAGATGATCCCCGTATGTGAACCATTGCTGACCGGGAAGGAACTCGATTATGTTGCCGATTGCCTCAGGACCAATTGGGTTTCGTCCATGGGCAAATACATTGCACAATTCGAGACTCAGTTCGCCAGCTACTGCGGCTGTAAGCACGGTGTATCCACCACAAACGGCACTGCAGCCCTGCATCTCGCCCTGGCTTCACTGGGCATTGGCCTGGGGGATGAGGTTATCGTCCCTGCCTTCACCATGGCCGCCTCAGTATTCTCTATCATCTATACCGGCGCCAAGCCTGTTCTAGTCGATTCGGAACCGGAAACCTGGAACTTGGCCGTCTCCAAGATAGAAGAGAAGGTCACCACTAAGACAAAGGCCATAATGCCGGTTCATATCTACGGCCATCCCTGTGACATAGATCCTATTATGCAGATCGCCAAGCGGCATGGCCTCTCTGTCGTGGAAGATGCCGCTGAGGCCCACGGTGCTTGGTACAAGAGCCGCAAGGCCGGGGGGGTGGGCGATGTGGGCTGCTTTAGCTTCTATGCCAACAAGATAATCACCACCGGAGAAGGCGGCATGCTGGTCACCAACGATGACCGGATCGCTGAGAGGGCACGGCGGCTCAAGGACCAGGCCTACTCTCCCGCCATGAGGTTCCTCCACACTGATCTGGGGTTCAACTACCGCATGACCAATATCCAGGCCGCCATCGGTCTGGCGCAGTTGGAAAACATCGATGTCTTCGTTGATCTCAGACGCAAGAATGCCTTCTCCTATAATGCTGCACTGGGACACTTGCCTGGCATAACTCTGCCACCGGAAAAGGAATGGGCCAGAAGCGTGTACTGGATGTACTCTATACTGATAGGTGACGATTTCGGGGTCGGCCGAAATGAGCTTATGCAGAGGTTGAAGGAAAAAGGCATTGACACCAGGCCATTCTTCATTCCAATGCACATGCAACCGGCCTTCCTGACCATGGGCCTATTCAAGGAGGAGAGCTATCCTATCGCGGAAGATCTGTCCAGAAGAGGTCTGTATCTACCCTCTGGCTCCGGACTGAGAGATGAGGACCTGAACTACGTCTGCAGATCCATCAGAGAGATTGCAGACTCGCCATGAATAGCATGGTCCTCTGGCAGCAGATCCAAGAAGTTGATCTGGCACAACAATGAAGATTGCTTATGTATACGATGTCATTCACCCCTACGTCATCGGAGGGGCCCAGAAGCGCATATGGGAGCTGTCAACAAGGCTTGCCAATAGAGGCCACCAGGTCACCATCTTCGGCATGAAGTACTGGCCCGGTGATGACATTGTCTGCCGACAGTCAGTCAGGCTGTGGGGAGTCTGCCGTCCACAGCCGCTGTTCGTCAACGGCCAACGTTCTATCAGGGAAGCAGTCTATTATGCCTGGAAGGTCTTGCCGCCATTGATGAAGGAGAGATATGACCTCGTTGATGCTGTCAATTTCCCCTTCTTCCCGTGCTTCTCAGCAGCATTTCATTCCTTCACCAGAAGGTCCAGGCTGGCTATTACCTGGCACGAGATCTGGGGTGAATACTGGTATGAATACCTCGGCGCCAAAGGCTTCTTCGGAAAGGCTGCCGAACGGATGGTAGCTTGCCTGCCCCACAAAGCTATCGCCGTCTCACAAGCCACAAAGCAAGATCTGATTAGGCTGGGACACAAGGATGCGGAGGTCATTCCCAACGGGGCCGACATCGCAGCCATCAGGAATGCACCACCCTCCAGTGAGCGCGCTGATGTCATCTACGCCGGCAGGCTCACCCGGGAGAAAAATGTCACTCTGCTCATCAAGGCTGTGAACCTCATCAGAGAACAGCACCACAACATCAGGTGCCTTGTGATCGGTGACGGCCCCGAGAAGCAAGTCCTGCAACGTGAGGTTAGCGATTTGGGCCTCTCGGCAAACATCTGCTTCAAGGGACACCTGGAGAAAGACGCCGAAGTCTTCTCGTACCTGAAATCGGCCAAGGTCTTCGTCCTCCCATCGCTCAGAGAAGGATTCGGTATCGTGGTGATCGAAGCCAATGCTTGTGGCATACCAGTGGTCACTGTCTGCCACAGCCGAAATGCAGCCCGCGATTTGGTCAGAGACGGATACAACGGCTTTGTCTGCCATCTTTCAGAAGAAGATATGGCACAGAAGATACTGTTGGCACTTGATCCCCCCTGCGATTGGGCCGAAAGATGCCAGGAATTCGCCAGCGCCTATGATTGGAATGCCGTCGTCGACTCGCTTGAACAAGTCTACAAGGCAATGTGAGCATGTCGTTGTTGCTGTCAATGAACAGATATAAGTCACACCTTCCTCTGGCGGCCCTGCTTGTCAGCCTGGCTGTCATCTTTGGCCTGAGATACGCCTCAGTCATGCAGCATCTCGATATGGGACAGGACATCGCCAACTACCTGACCACCATGCACACGTTGTTTGGCCATGATCCCACCGGCCTCGGACTGACCCGCCCTCCGCTGATTGCACTGCCTCTGCTCCCTTTCACCCTGGTATTCGGCGGTCTCACCGGCGTTAAGGTCTTGGGGGTCCTGGTCTCTGTGTCGCTCGGTATACCCTTCTATCTGGTAGCGAGACGCATCTCCCATCCGTGGATAGCCGCAGCCACAGCCATCCTGTTCGTGCTCACCCCGACATACTCGGATATGTTGACCTGGGGTTATATCACCATGACCGGGATGTTCTTCATCTTCCTCACCCTGCACTTCTTCATCTCGGTGATCGAGAAGCCTTCCAAGTTCAACATCGTTCTTACGGGGGTGTCATTCTCCCTGGTCGCCGGCTTTCACCAGCTTTCCTTCGCCTTTTTCGTGCTGCTCCTGGCGGTCATAATCGTTGCCCTAGGGCTCTTCGGCCGTCAGAGCCTGCGGCAGAACTTCCGGCCCATAGTGGCATCACTCGCCCTTGGCGGTGTGTTGTCTCTTCCCTATGTGCCAATATACCTTCGACTGCTCGATATGCAACAGGGAGCAGAGCCCGGCTCCTCCATCTCTATTCAGCCCGCCACCGACATGGGTGTCCGTCTGCTCTACTTGCCCTGGCTGGCAGGCATTGTTGTTGCCACAGTGCTCATCATCGTCGGCCTGCGTTGGCTCCGAGAGAAGGACAGAAATCGGGCCATTCTTGTGGGAGCCATGTTCCTTTTCTCGTTGATATTGAGCCTCTTCCTCCTGCCGCCCCCGTTTGCAGAATTGAATCGTCGGGCACATTTCTTTCTGTACTTCCCGGTTTGGCTCATTGCTGGAGTCATTCTTTCACGGCTCTGGGCATGGCAAAGCCCTCGCCTCTCACCTTCACTCCACTGGTTGCCAAAGGCCATCACGGTCGCCATTGTCATCGCTTCGCTGTCCTCCACCATAGTCACCTCTCAGAGAGCCTTGCGCGACGGCCTGGACTACTACGGCTACCTCGACGACGCTCGCTGGAAAGCAGTGAAACAGGTCGGCCTTGAAACGGACAAAGACGCCATCACGGCTGCCTATCCTGAGAGTCTTGGATGGTGGATAGAAGGAGAAGCAGAAAGGACTGTCTATGGCGTGACAGCCAGGCACATGGCACCCTACGGCATTCTCACAGAGCGGTCTCTGGCTGCAGAACGAATCCTCTCCCGCCACCAGGGGTTAGAGAACGGCAGCATCAGACTGGCCAACGGCTATCCATATGCAGACGTGCCAGGCAACCCGGTGCTGGGTGCCTATATTGGCGGATCATATCAAGACGTGCTCATGTTTGATGACAGCCGGAACAGTTTTGATATGGGCGGCGGCGCCACTGTGAGCCTGATTGATGCCCCAAAAGAGGTCTACACAAACAAGACTGCCGAGGCCATGGAAATGGTAACCTCCTATCTCCTCGACGATACAGGGGTCACCCAGACGGCAAGGTTAGACCAGCGCAGTGAATACGCCACCGTCTCCTACGCCATTCAGAGCGACGGTCTCTCGGGCTCCAGCCTCCACATCCCCATAGTATTCTGTTATCAACCAAAGTCGGTGACAGTGAATTCCGCTGAGCACTCCATCGAGATAGTCCAGGAGTTCAAGACCATTTTCAAGGGAGTGGTTTCAGTCACCGTGCATATTGCTATTGAAGCCACCGGCGCTGCCATCACGATGTCCGAGTCTGAAAATGACTGCGTCCCGCTGTCGTTTAATCTCGAAGGTACCGAGGCAACAGTGGACTTCGTCTTCACATTCACTATCCCTGATGCCCCCAGCACGACCGAATTGGTCCACTACGAAGTCCCTCAGGTTATCCAGGACTATTCAATCGACTATGTTGTTGTTGATCTGAAACCCGATGCCCAGCTTTGGAGCGACCTGCCGCAGGCAACAGAGGTATGGCTTGATAGTTGCCCCTACCTCGACCTGGTCTATGCACAGGATGATGTCAAAGTCTATCAGATCGATCTTTCCGCCTTGCCCTGACCGCTCCTCGTGTTGCCACTCTGAATCCATCTCTTCAGCATGGCCAGGCCTATCAAGACGGTCACCATCCCGTTCGCCGAAAGCCATGCTATGCCGATGCCTGCCAGTCCCATCTCTTCCATCAACACATAGCCAACCCCGATTGTGAACGCCGCCACGAAAGCGTACAGATACACTATGGGCCACACTTCTTGCCGAAGCCGCTTCCACGTTATGTAAAGTATATTGAATGCCACCGGGATCCCCGAAATGGTCAGCAGTCGGAGCAGATCGGCTCCGTTCTCGGCATACTCTGCACCGAACAGTGACAGAATCCTGTCACCAAGCAGGAACACAATCAGCACCGCCGGCACAAGCAGAAGCAGAATGAATTTCATGGCTCTGACAACATCGCTGCCAAACTTCTCCGGCTCGCGCGATACCTCGGCCAACAGCGAGAAGCTTGTGGCATAGGCAATCATCAGAATCACACTGGCCAGAGTCCAGGCAACGTAGAAATAGGCACTCATATCCAGAGCCAGGACATTGACCACCAGCAGAGGCAACAGGAAACCCGGCAGTTCTCTCAGGCTCTCAGCCACGTAGTTGCCGAGAGAGAAGTGCAACACCCTGCCAACCACCCCCTTTTCCACGCCTGGCACGGGCCGATAACCCCTCTCCAGTTTCGCTATGAATAACACCCCCGCGATCAGAGCCACGCATGAGGCCACCCCCCAGGAACAGAAGATACCGAACGCTCCCAGCGACACCATCACCAGCAGCAACGGCAACCTCAACCCGGCAATGATCTCCATAAGCAAGGAGAACTCCGTCCTTCGCAAAGCCACGAATGCGCCCTGACGAACCACGTCAACCAGGCTGACACCTGCTGCGAACACGATGAACAGCACGAAGTAGTCCGCTTCCTCCCTCACCACTTTCAATGCCGGAGACCAGGTTCTTACGCCCAGGACGAACACCAGAGCCAGCACCACGGCAAACACGCCAACCAGAGTGAAACACGTGTTCATCATCGCCGATCTGTCCTTCGCGTCGGGCAGGAAGCGAATCATGCCGATATCAAGGCCCAGTCTCGCCAGCGTATGCAGCAACAGCACAGCGGACACCAGAGCAGTGGCCAGTCCCACCTCCTCGGTATCATAGGTGCGCGCGGCGATAGCCCAGAAGAAGAACCCCAATAGGCCTAGCACCGCATGACTGGCCATGAGGAAAGCGGAGTTCTTCCGCAGAGGGTCTTTCAGGTATAGAATAAGCCCTTGAGCAAGGGTGTTGTGCTTCATGACCTCCCGGCCGCTCTCATCGTACCGAGCCCCAATTATAGATTCCTTGCTTGATGCAAGTAAAGGAAGCAGCTAACGTAGCGCAGCCTCTCTCTGGCATCATCACTGAGCTCAGCTATGAGCCATGAGCTACGAGCCACCAGCCCCGCAGACAATCTCCGCCTTGAAAGGAAAACGTCCACAGCTTGCAAAACGAAGAGTCACAATACTATCATACTGAGAGTCATGCCACCCAATTCGCCTCGTTTAAGAGTATCGGCCTGGTTTCGATCCTTTCTATCTTCCCCCCAAGCCACTTTCATTCGCGAAGCCCTGCAAAAGGTTATCACCCTTCTGACCATTACTGAACCTCTATGGACCGGCACAGCCGTAGCCTTTGTTTTCATATCCTACCTTCTGAACATCGGACCGGCTTACCCCTGGATCGGTCTTGGAGTGGTTTCCCTGACTTTTCCCTTGCGCCTCATCAACCGCAGTGCATCCAGACTGGCCACGCCCTTCGACCTTCCTCTGGCTCTGCTCATGATTGCCGCTTTGCTCGGATTGCTCACCTCACCCAACCGGACCATAAGCCTGGGGGCTTTCCAATGCATGCTGGCTATGTCGCTTCTCTACTATTCCTGGGTAAACTACATCAAAATATCCACCCTGATGAAATGTGTTCTCCTTCTGTCCCCTCTGGCTTTCCTCATCGTCCTTCTTCTCGCCCTATTCAACCTGCCCAGTCCTTCAACCCAACCGAACTTTGTCTTCGGTGGTATCGGCACCCACCACGGCCTGGCTCTGGCTCTCGTCATTGTTGTTGCCATTCTTACCGGAATGGCCATATTCGGCCATCATACCGCAACGAGGCTACTTGCCGGCATCATCTGCCTCTCATTCCTTGTGATCGTGCTGATTGTGACCTGGGAATCCCTCAAAAGCCTGCTGACCTGGGAGAGCATCAGCGGCAGACTGCCCATATGGGGAGACACAATCGATATGATAAAGGATTCCCCCCTTTCCGGCCTCGGACTGGGCTGCTGGGCTTTGGTCTACCACGGTAGTGCCACAATAACTTCCGAGATTACCCACGCCCACAATGCCTACCTCGAACTCTATTCCAACACCGGCATCCTCGGTGCCATAGCTCTTGTCTTTTTCCTGGGAGTAGGTCTCAAAATCGCCTTCGATATCATCAAATCTCCTCGAAACAACCCTTGGTACGGATTCGGCGTCGGCATCGTGCTGGCATGCGTGGCAACACTCATGGTGAGCATTGTAGAGAGTGCCCCCACTGGCGTCCCGTTGGTAGCATCGGACACCTACTACTACCTCATCTCCCCCATCCCCTGGATATTGGCTGGCCTTCTCGTCATCGCAAGAAACTTGCAGTCCACCTAGGCCCGACTGTAAGATACTACGCACTGGCACGCAACCGCGATGAGCATAGAACAAATCCTCGCCATCCTGATCTTTGTCGTAATGTTCATTGCCATCATGTCTGGCAAAGTCCACCGCTTCATCCCCGCACTGATTGGCGCCGGATTCACTATCATTCTGATCCTCGCTTTGGTTGACTCCGGCCCCAAGGCTCTGTGGCTCGTGCTGCGGCTGGAAGATTTCATTCACCCTTCCTGGTGGTACCACATCGGCCTCGCCGAGTCACATGGAGCCAGCGTCAACGGCGGCCCCGAAATCGGCGGCGTCAACTGGCAGACCATCGTCTTCATCGGGGGCATGATGATCATGGTGGAGGGACTCGGTGCGGCCGGGTTCTTCCGCTGGCTATGCCTCTTCGTCGCCAGGCTGGTCAACTACAGGGTCGTTCCTATCCTGGTCACCTTCATGCTGCTTGCAGGTTTCCTCTCTATGTTCATCGACAGCATCACCGTGCTCCTCTTCCTCGCCGTAGTCACCATCGAGTTGGCCCGACTCCTCAAATTCGACCCCGTTCCCATCATAATCGCCGAGATATTCGCGGCCAATGTCGGCGGCAGTGCCACCATGTCAGGTGACCCGCCCAACATCATCATCGGCACCGCCCTCGGCTACACCTTTACTGACTTTCTCACCAACACCGGGCCCATCGCCTGGATAGGCATGATCGTCACCCTCGGTCTGTTCTACCTCTTCTTCCGCAACATCCTTAGCCAGCGCCCCGCAGAGGCCTCAAACGGCCAGCCCAACCCCTACCCCCAACCACGAGAGGCCATCACCGATCCCCGCCAGTTCAAGATAAGCACCGCCATCTTCATTGCGGTGGTCATCCTGCTGGTCACTCACGCTCAAAGCGGACTCTCTGTGGCTCTCATCGGAGTCATCGCTGCCGCGCTCACTCTGGTCACCGCGCCCCAGCACATCAGCCAGATTATCAAGGGTCTGGACTGGCGCACGCTGCTCTTCTTCCTCGGTTTGTTCATCACTGTCGGTGGTCTCGAGGCCACCGGCGTTTTGGTGAAGCTGGCCGACTTGATCGCCGATGCGTCTGGAGGAGACATCATCATCGTCATCCCCTTCATACTCTGGATTTCGGCTTTTTCGTCGGCCATCGTTGACAACATCCCCTTCGCTGCCACCATGGTTCCTGTCATCAAGAGCCTGTCAGCTACTCAGGGCCTCAATCTGCATACAATGGCCTGGACGCTGGCCCTTGGCACGGACATCGGCGGCAACGCCACGCCCATCGGAGCCTCCGCCAACGTGGTCGGTACCGCCATCGCCGAAAAGGAAGGGTACCCCATTACCTGGGGCCGGTTCTGCAAATACGCCATCCCGGCGACACTACTGGCTGTGGCTCTCTGCAACATCTACCTCATCATCAGATATGCCTGATCACCCATCAGTCAACACAGTAGACAATAGCCTACTCGGCTGATATGATTGTTTCTGTGATTCCTACCACTCAGCTCAGCAACCCTCGGCTGCCGCTATTCTCTCAACCAAGGAGCAGTAATTGAATATACTTCTGATTTACCCCCGCTATCCGGACACCTTCTGGAGCTTCAAGCACGCCCTCAAATTCATTTCCAAGAAAGCAGCCTATCCCCCTCTGGGGCTGTTGACCGTAGCCTCGATGCTCCCGACCGGCTGGAAGAAGAAGCTGGTCGACATGAATACCGACAAGCTGAAGGATGCGGACATCGCCTGGGCGGATTACGTATTCCTCAGTGCCATGGCCGTGCAGCAGCAATCCGCACGTGAGGTCATCAGCCGCTGCAATAAGGCAAACGTCAAGATAGTCGCCGGCGGACCCCTCTTTGCCACCGCCCATGAACAACAGGACAAATTCCAGGGAGTGGATCATTTTGTGATGGGCGAGGCCGAGGCAGTGATCGCCAACCTAGTGGCGGATCTCGAAAATGGCACAGCACAGCATATCTACACTTCCGATGACAGACCGGACATCCGACACAGCCCGGGGCCGGACTGGAGCCTCATCGACACTGGCAAATATGCCACCTTGAGCGCCCAGTATTCCCGTGGCTGCCCCTTCAACTGCGATTTCTGCGACATAGTCCTGCTCAACGGCCATGTCCCCAGAACCAAAGACGCAAGACAGCTAATCGCCGAAATGGACACCATCTACCGCCTCGGCTGGCGCAATTCCGTCTTCATAGTGGACGACAACTTCATCGGCAACAAAAAGAAGCTGAAGGCTGAGATACTTCCGGCCATCATATCCTGGATGAAGGAAAGGAACTATCCATTTACGCTCTTTACACAAGTTTCCATTGGGATTTCCGATGACGAGGACCTCATGCGGCTGATGACAGATGCCGGTTTCGACCGCATATTTATCGGAATTGAGACCCCCAATGAGGACAGCCTCGGGGAGTGCGGCAAGCACCAGAATGCCAATCGCGATCTGGTCCAATCCGTAAAGACTCTGCAAAATCACGGGTTTGAGGTCCAGGGAGGATTCATCGTCGGCTTCGATAGCGACCCGCAAAACATCTTCGATAGACAGATCAATTTCATTCAA
Organism: Chloroflexi bacterium RBG_13_53_26; assembly: GCA_001795035.1. Lineage (GTDB taxonomy): Bacteria > Chloroflexota > Dehalococcoidia > UBA2247 > RBG-13-53-26 > RBG-13-53-26. The sequence continues at coordinate 2,964 of MGMW01000015.1, read as the reverse complement.
CAGAGCGGCATAGTCACTGCCATGGTCGGCCTGCTCAATGCCCCACCCGGCACAGGACTCTACAACCGCCTCAAGAAGGAGAAACGACTGGTCGGTCAGACATCGGGGGACAACACCGACTTTTCGCTCAACTTCGTACCCAAAATGGGCCGCGAATCCCTGGTCAGCGGCTACCAGCGCATTATCACCGCCATCTACTCGCCGCGTCAGTACTATGCCCGTGTCCGCACCCAGTTGAAGGAGCACCGCCCTGTTTCGCACAAACGTCAGGGCCTGAAGGCCACCCACGTGAGAGCCTTGCTGAAGTCCATCTGGTATCTTGGCATCAAAGAAAAGGGCAGAAGACACTACTGGCGCTTGTTCGCCGCCACTCTGTTCAAGCGACCTAGCACATTCCCCCGCGCCATCACTCTGGCCATCTACGGGTATCACTTCAGAAAACTGATCGAGACATACACCCGCGGGTTGCCCAAAGCCGGCGCTCACCACACCAAGCCGTACAGGTAGTGTCTGTCAGGTCCCCGACCCGACGCCCGTCCATCCCGCGCCCCCGCCACATAGGTAGGGGCGATGCATGCATCGCCCTTCCCTCAAACGTCATTCCTGCGCCTCTATGTCATCCGCCTCAGGCGGATCCAGGGGAGGCATGTCATTCCGCACTTGATGCGGAATCCACCATCCCATCAGCCACGACCCAACACCGTGCTGCACGATCAACCATAGAACAAACCCCGAACGGGCCAACCCCCATGTAGGGGCGACGCATGCATCGCCCTCCCCTCAAACGTCACAGCTACAAGCTATCAGCTACGAACCACGAGCCACCCACGACCCATCACCGTGGCTGCCAATCAGCCAGGGAGCGCTGCAACCTGCAACAGCCAGTATGCTATAATATTTTTGAGGCTAATAGTGCCAACGGTACTACGTGTCGGTGGACACCGGTTCTTCTTTTTCAGCAATGAGGGGTATGAACGGCCTCATATTCACGTTGAAACGGCGGAGAACTACGCTAAATTCTGGTTAAGACCGGTTGCCCTGGCCAAGTCCGTGGGCTATAATGCCAGAGAGCTTCGAGAGTTGAGGCAACTGGCTGAGACAAACAAGCATCTATTCCTGAGGAAATGGGATGAATATTTCAGCAGCTAGAACTGTAACCGTGCTGGCCACAGACGTTCGCTTTGAAGCTGACAAGATGAATGTACAGCTATCCGACGGACGTGTCATCAGCGTTCCTCTTGAGTGGTTCCCCGCACTGCGCAAGGCACCCGCAAAGAAGCGAAACAACTGGCGGCTCATTGGCAAGGGGGTTGGCATCCACTGGCAGGACCTCGATGAAGACCTCTCAGTCGAAGCCCTCCTCCGCCACTAGTCCCCGAATCGACGCCCATCCTCCCCACACCCCACGCTTGCGATGGGTGGCGAAGCCCCTTTGTATACCATCTGTGCCGAGCGAGGACTCACCTCTTGTCGTGCCTTTCCCGGCCGACCACCGGACTCAGTACGTCAGCCGTGGTGATAGAGCTGATGAGTCTGCCCGTGTCAGGATCTACCACGGCCATCACAGAGACCCTGTTGTCCGCCATCCGCTCCAACACATCGTCCAGCGGCTCTTTGAGGGCAGCTATCGGTGCACCGGTCTGAACCAGTTTGGCCAGAGTGGTAGCGTTCCACTGATGCTTCGGCACGCGGCCCAAATCATGCGCCGAAACGACACCGGCCACGTTTCGAGACTGATCGACCACCACGTACTCGTGCTGCTCTGGAACCACCCACAAGTCAACAAATTTCTGCACGGTAAGATTGTCCGCAGGGAACTGTCGATCCTTATCCACAATGTCCTCTACTGTCAGTCCATCCAGAGCATAACGGGCAAACGACGGTACCATAACCTTCGGCAGCCTGGGGTGCTCGCTGGTCTTCGTCTGTCGGACGGCCACGCCCATGATAGGTGGCACCAGAAAGATGAAGCACAGCATTATCAAGGTGAGCAACGAAAACAGCTCCCGAGATATCGCCTCCATGTTCAGCATCACCAGCAGCAGTGCGATCTCCACCACGCCTTTGGCCATCATGCCGGAGGCAATGGCCAGGGGGCGATCCAGGCGCGCCACGACTACTCCGATCATGGTGCCCCCGAACTTGCCCGCGACGGCGGCCAGGACCACGGAGACGATGATAGTGGCAGACAATGTAGTGAAGGAGAGGTCCAAATACAGTCCGGCGGAGGCGAAGAACAGTGGAATGAAAAGGCCATGTGCCAGCCCACGTACCCCGGGCAGTATCTCCGTGCGCAGACGATGTGGCAAGCCAGAGAGGGCTACCCCGAGCAGCAGAGCGCCCAGAGAGCCATGCACCCCGATCTTCTCCACGCCGGCCACGGTCAATAGCAGACCACCTGTTATCAAGCCGAGGGCCAACTGCGGCGCACCTATGAAGCGCTGGAGGCGGACAACCAACGGCGGGAAAACCCAGGCAGCCAGAATCCATGCACCAAGAGCAAAGCCGGCGATCTCCAGTAGCAGCAGAGGGACTCCCCAAGGCGTGAAGCTGCCGGCCTGACTCACCTCCTGGAGAGAAAAAGAGACCACGAGGAGCCCAATAATCTCCAGGATAACCACAGTGGTGAAGATCTGTAAGCCGAGCGGCTGCTTCAACTGCCCCAGGTCCCCCAGGACTCTGGCTACGACACCCAGACTTGACAGTGCCATGATGCCGGCAAGAGCGATGGCTCTTGCCGGAGGTTCATCCAGCACCTGCAATGTCACCACCATGCCGAGCCCGAATGGCACTGCAAATCCAATCAATCCGGCGACAAAGAAACGTCCCTGCAATGTGGCTACAAGTCCGGACACATCCATCTCATCGACGCCGATCAGGAAGAACATGAAGATGACACCGATGCCGAAGAATATCTCCAGATCAGCGCTCATTTCGACAACCCCCAGAGCGGGGCCCAGTATG
>MGMW01000014.1:13272-24702 GCA_001795035.1 Chloroflexi bacterium RBG_13_53_26 | reverse complement strand
CCTGGCCCATTGCCGATATGGTCGTTCAGCATCACGAGAGGATCGATGGGTCCGGCTATCCTTACGGTCTTCGGGAGGACGATATCCTTATGGAAGCCAGAATCCTGGCTGTGGCTGATGTTGTAGAAGCCATGACCGCTCACCGACCATACCGACCGGCTCCCGGCATAGACAAGGCTCTGGAGGAGATTTCGCGGAATAGCGGCAGGCTGTATGATGTCGATGTGGTGTTTGCTTGCCTCAGGATGATCAAGGAGAAAGGCTTCACCTTTCAAGAGCAGTTGAATGGTTCACTGGCATCCGTAGCCTGAGAACAGCACGATCCAACTTGCCATCCCTCTACATACGCTCATACTTCGGTCAGATGGTGCACTTTCCTTCACTCTCCGCTCGGACTGCTCTGTGGGGATATGGTCTCCTCTTTGTTTGAAGCACCGCGCGTCTTGAGGTGGAAATAGATGTTGATTCGATCCCCTGTTTAATGTATCATCGGAGACACAACCAGGGAGGGTGAAAATGTATAAGAGAATACTTGTTCCGCTGGATGGTTCAGAGCTGGCTGAGGAATCGCTGACCTATGCCAAGGAGTTGGCCAGTCGGCTGGATCTGGAGGTAGTCTTGCTTCATGTCGCCAGTCCGGCGGCATCCGATTCTCTACCTATGTATCGAGCTTACGTTGAACATGCTGCAGAGATTCTCAAGCTCGAAGCAGCCGAGGTTCGAAAGAAAGTCGGTCCTGGCCCCGAAGGCGAGTCAGTGCAGGTGAAGGGGGAGGTTATTGAGGGTTATCCGGCTGACGAAATCCTGCGCTATGCTGGTGATCATGAGATTGATCTGATCCTCATGGTTACCCATGGCAGGTCAGGCATAAGACGTTGGCTGCTGGGCAGTGTGGCCGACAAGGTACTTCAGACTTCGTGGCTACCTGTCTGGCTGGTGAGAGCAGGTGCCAAAGGCGCTGCCTACGGCGAGCAGCTTCGATTCCTGGTCCCTCTGGATGGCTCGGAGCTGGCCGAACTGGTTCTGCCTCATGTGGAGGCTCTGGCAAAACAGCGGACCACAGAGCCGGTTGAGTTGGTTCTGATGAGGGTGTGCGAACCACTCATCGTGCCTCCGATTGGCGCCCCCGAAGCGTCTTTGAATTGGGCGAAGGTGGCCGAGGAACATATGGCGGGGACCAGGCAAGCAGCCGAAGAATATCTGCGTGGAATAAAGGATCGATTCGAGGGGACTGGGATAAAGGCGACACTGGAGGTGTCTGAGGGCAGTCCTGCTGATGAGGTCATCAACTATCTCAACAGAAACCAATGTGATCTGGTTATCATGGCGACACACGGGCGCTCGGGGCTTAGCCGCTGGGCATATGGTAGTGTTGCCGAGAAGGTGCTTCTGGGTGCCTCCTGCCCCATATTTTTGGTGAGACCGCCGTTCAAGGATAGTGGGCCTTCGCCCCTCATTGCAGCGGTCCGCCAGCTCCCGCCCATTTGAACCAATCCGAGCGCTATCATAGGTCTCGTCTACCAGGTAGTACCCAGGTGTAGTGAGTAATAGATTATATCGTCTATGATATTATGATTTCACCAAGCTGCCTGCAGGCGGGCGGAGACCCGATGATCAAGCTGAAGGAGGTCACATAATGAAAGAGTACGATGTTGTTGTAATCGGGTCGGGATGTGGAATGACAATAGCAGATGAGGTAGTGGAACATGGTCAGAGAGTTGCGGTGGTGGACAAAGGGCCCCTGGGAGGCACCTGTCTCAATCTGGGCTGCATACCTTCGAAGATGCTGATCTACGCAGCGGATAGGGCAGTGGAAATACAGGAAGCCAGGAAGCTGGGCATAGAGGCTGAGATAAAGAGGATAGATTTTGGCTCCATCATGGAGCGGATGAGGGAAAGCGTCAAAGAAGGTCAGGATTACGTCAGGCGGGGCATTGCCGAATCGAAGAAACTTGACCTTTATGAAGCTGAAGGATATTTTGTGGCCGATAATACCATTGAAGTAAATGGCCAGAAGATTAAGGGGGAAAAGGTCTTCATTGCCTCTGGCTCACGACCCTTCGTTCCCCTTATCAAGGGCGTGGAAAGCGTTGCCTACTGGACCAACGAGACAGTGCTCAGGCTCGAAGAAAAACCGGATAGCCTGATCATTATCGGCGGCGGTTATATTGCTGTCGAATACGGGCACTTTTTTGCTGCCATGGGCACCAGGGTCACTATCCTGGAGATGGCCGATAGACTGGTGCTGGCGGAGGAGCCAGAGATAGCCGATCTTCTGAGGAAACAGTTGAGCCGTCGCATGGAGGTGCATACTGGCGCTACGGCTGAAGAGGTCAAGAAGAATGGGGATGGTGTTGCAGTGGTAGTGAAGACCGGCGATGGCAAGAGAAGAGAATTCAGGGCGCAGAGTCTTCTGATGGCTGTGGGCAGAAGGTCCAATGCCGATCTGCTCAAACCGGAGAACACCGGAGTACAGACGGATCAGAGGGGTTTCATCAAAGTCAATGAGTACCTGGAGACCAGCGTGAAGGACATCTTCGCGGTCGGGGATGTCAATGGCCTGCAGATGTTCACCCATGCGGCCAACAGGCAGGCAGCGCTGGTGTTGGACAATGCTCTGCATGGAAGCAAGACGAAGGTGGACTTGAGTGTTACACCTCATGCCGTCTATTCCCATCCGCAGATTGCGTCGGTCGGCCTGACAGAGGAGAAGGCCAGGAAGGATCACCAGATTCTGCTGGGCAGGGCAAAGTATTTCAGTGTGGCCAAAGGGGAGGCCATGATGGAGGAAGAGGGTTTCGCCAAGGCCATCGTGGAGAGGAAAACCCGGAAACTCCTGGGTTTTCACATCATCGGCCCCTTTGCTCCGGAGCTTATCCAGGAAGTTACCAACGCCATGGCCTCCGGAGGTCAGATGGACCATATCTTCAATGGCATGCACATCCATCCTGCCCTCAATGAACTGATCGAAGGGACACTGGGAAACCTCGAAGAATCATAGCCGAGCTTGATGCCAGTGACTGCCATTTCACGATATGGCTGTGTTATCATTGATCCCGGCAGGATTGCCAGGCTGAAAAATGACAGTCCGGATTGAAGAAGTAGCCCGGAACACCTATCTCATCGATTGTGGCAAAGATTCCATATTTTCACTTCCTCAGGTGGCCTATCTCCTGATTGATGACCTGCCTGTCCTGATCGACCCTGGCTCCACTTCAGTGGCTGCAGAGCTGCTGCCTAGCGTTGGAGATCTGGGCATTGATGTGCGAGAACTGGCCTACATCATCCCTACCCACATACACCTGGATCATGGAGGGGGTGTGGGTTACCTGACTCAGCATCTGCACAAACCCAAAGTGGTGCTCCATCCTAAAGGGGCAGAGCATCTGGCTGAACCCACCAGATTGGTACGTGGCGCCCGTTTAGTGTTTGGTAATAACCTTGAGGAGACAATGGGGCCTGTTCTGCCGGTTCCCAGAGAGAGGATACACGTGGCTGAAGATGGTGAGGTGATTCGTCTGCGGAGCAGGGACCTCACAATAATCTTCTCGCCCGGCCATGCGGCGCACCATATCGCCATTCAGGATAGCCTTACTGGGGGCCTCTTCTGTGGTGATGCCCTGGGATTCATTACAGAGTCTATGCCTGATACGCCCTTTCCGGTGGGACTCCCGCCGTTCGATGCAGAAGCCTACGTGAAGTCTATAGATAAATTAGCAGCACTCTCCCCCAACATCATCTTCTATGCCCATCACAGGGCCAGAACCGAGGTGAAGGAGCTGACCAGCCGGCTCAGGGAAGTCTGTATCACCCTGGGAGAGATCATTCAGGGAGCCATCCAGGCTGGGATGGAAGAAGCCAAGATATACCAGCGTGTCCTGGAATACGTCAGGAGTCTCTGGGCGGGAGCAGATCTGCCCATTATGGTTGAGGCGGGCATCTCAGGCTATGTTCAATACTACAGGAACAGGCGATGATCTGTTACTCCAACATGTTGTGGTTGTCTTGCGCGATGAGGTGTCCTATTACTAGGCGCAGAAGAAGGACCTGCTGATGGAGCAGGGGATTAGACTTGGATGTGGTGTGGGTGTTATTCTACTTCAAAGCAGTTGCTGGTTCAGAGGCTGGAGGGATGCAGAATAAGGAGAAGGCATTAGCTTGAAGACGGCGTTCATAGTCAACTCCGTCGCCGTGGGGCGTTGCGATGCCATCTGGCGCAGGCTTGAGGAAGGTCTCAGGAACAACGGGCATCTGCATGCCGACGTGAGGACAACGGATTCTTTTGGCCAGGCTACCTGTCTGGCCAGGGATGCGGTGAAATCGGGGTGCAGAGTGGTGGTGGCGGTCGGTGGCGATGGTACGGTGAATGAAGTAGTCAACGGCATGTTCGGGAATGGCGTCCTGCTGGACAGGGATCTTGTGCTGGGAGTGGTTCCTCTGGGTTCTGGCTGTGACCTGGCCCGGACCCTGGGTATCACCGTAGAGACAACCCCTGCCCTCAAAGCCCTGGACGCCAACAGCATCAAGAGGCTTGACGTAGGCAAGGTGGAGTTCGTTAACCTCCGCGGTGAGAAGGAGACCCGCCTCTTCATCAACATAGCTGATCTCGGCGCGGGAGGGCTGGTGGTCCAGAAGGCCAGCCGGGCGCCGCGGATACTGGGGCCACGCCCCAACTACGCTTGGGGTATCCTCACCGCTGCTGCGTTCTACAGGGCCAGGAAGGTGAGCATCTCCATTGATGACGGTCCGCCAACGTCTATGGCCATAAGAAACACCATCGTCGCCAACGGCAGGTATTTTGGTCGGGGTTTTCTGGCAGCGCCAGAGGCCAGGATGGATGATGGTCTCTTTGATATCGTTAGTGTCGGCAATTTCGGTACTCTTGAAGGCTTGTGGCATGTTCCCAAGCTGCGCAATGGGAAGCATCTGGGATTGGACAAGGTGAGCCACTCACGGGGTCGCCGGGTTGAAGTCACTTCGGATGAAGAGGTGCTTCTGGAGATGGATGGTGATCTGGTGGGCAGCCTGCCTGCTACTTTTGAGATCATTCCGAATGCCATAAGCGTGATGGTTGCTTGAGGGGGCAAGGATGACAGATCCGCGTGTAGAGAAACTGGCCGATCTCCTGGTCAACTACTCAGTGGCGGTACGCCCTGGAGACAGGGTGCTTATCGAGGGGGCCAGCCTGGCAGAACCGTTGCTGAAGGCGGTCTATGTCAAAGTGTTGCAGGCTGGCGGACACCCGCTTATGAATGCCGCCCCGGCGGGGATGGAGGGACTGCTATTTCGCTACGCTTCAGACGAGCAACTCCAATATATTCACCAGCCAAGCAAGCTGGTCATGGAGACGTACGATGTGCGTATCTCTATTGGTGGAGATGAGAACACCAAATCGTTGACCAGTGTTGACCCATCCAGGATGGTGCTCCGTGAGCAGGCGCGAACTGAGCTGGTGAAAACCTTCCTGCGGCGTTCAGCTGCAGGAGAGCTGCGCTGGACCTTTGCTCTTTTCCCTACCAACGCCTATGCCCAGGATGCGGAGATGAGCCTGAGTGAGTATGAAGACTTTGCCTATGGCGCTTGCCTGCCTGACATGAATGATCCGGTGGGCTACTGGCGGCGCTTCTCGGAACAGCAGCAAAAGATAGTTGACTGGCTCAAGGGCAAGGAGCAGGTGCACGTCATCGGTCCCGAAACTGATCTTCGACTGAGCATCGCCGGACGGGCCTTCATTAACTGCGATGGACGCTACAATATGCCCGATGGCGAGATCTTCACCGGGCCCGTAGAGGACAGCGTCGAGGGATATGCCTATTTCTCTTACCCGGCCATCGAGGGGGGGCGTGAGGTGGTGGGGGTGCGATTGCGGTTTGAGCACGGACGAGTGGTGAAGGCCAGCGCGGAGAAGAATGAGGAGTACTTGCTGAAGACGCTGGATACCGACCAGGGCTCACGGCGTGTCGGGGAGTTTGCTATTGGCACCAATGAAGGCATCACCCGTGCTACGCGGCAGATTCTCTTCGACGAGAAGATCAACGGGAGCTTCCACATGGCACTGGGAGCAGGCTATCCTGAAACAGGCAGCAAAAACGAGTCGGCCGTTCATTGGGATCTGGTCAGCGACCTTCGACATGGTGGTCAGATCCTTGTAGATGGCGAACTGCTCTACAAGAACGGGCAATTCGTCATTGACCTATAAGCAGTCTACTTGTGGAAGGAGCATGAGAGACGGGATGGTAGAGGTGATGGCCAGGGTGATATCGCAGAAGGGCACCTGTGCTGCAGGGCATCAGGTGGGCGACGAGTTCTCCATTGGGGAAACGACCCCATCCGGCATGTGCTCGTGGGCTTTCCATGCGCTCTTCCCCTTCGCCGAGGTGCTGAAGTACGGTGGCTCATTCCCCTGGGAGGACGACCCTGGCAAGGCTACGATTGCCTGTCCCGACCCGGGCACCCCGGTGGTTTTCGAGCTGAGACGCTCCTCTGCTTCGCAAGGCCAGCAGAAGCACGGCGGGTGAGGGTGGCCAGGCTTTCTATCTTACTTGTGGCGTACTTCATGGCAGGAGGGTAGATATGGAACAAGCTCTGAGGAAAGCCATCATCGACTACCTGGATGCCCATCGGCACTGCGCCTTGGCTACGGTGAGTGAGGATGGTGGTGCACATGTCAGCACCGTATCATACGTGAACCAGGGACTTGATATCTTCTTTATGACTGACCCCAGCAGCCGGAAGGCGAAGAACATTATGTTCTGCAATAAGATAGCCTTGGCGGTCACGGAAGACTATCTGGACTGGGATGAGATCAGGGGAGTGCATTTGTCCGGCACGGTCGAATGGATCACCGATGAGAGCCAACTGAAGAAGGTGCAGAGGATGTTTGGCCAGAAGTTCCCTCAAGTGCACAAGTACCTCGGTGGCTACGGAGTTACCATCGATATCATCCCTTTCCTCAAGATCAGCCCCAGGATGATCGACTATCTGGATTACTCCAAGGGCTTCAATCATTGGGATACTCTGGAGTGCTGAACTCCTTTAGATCAATCACGGTTTCCCAGGAGGTTGAGTCCGATGCTTACGTCAGATAAGAGTGTTCTGGTGGTCATTGATATGCAGGGCAAGCTGGCCCAGTCGATGTACCGCAAGGAACTGCTTTTTGAAAATGTTGAGAAGATCATCAAAGGGGCTCAGGTTCTGGGCATACCCATGCTGCTGACGGAGCAGAATCCGAAGGGGTTAGGTCCGACGATACCGGAGGTAGTGGACCTGGTCCCCAACGTTCGGAGGATACCCAAGCTGAGTTTTAGCTGCTGTGGAGATGAGCTTTTCTTGAAGGAGCTCTCCGCATTGCAGCGGTGTCAGGTGCTGCTTACGGGCATTGAATCCCACGTTTGCCTTTATCAGACGACTGTTGATCTGGTCGCATCCGGGTACGAGGTACATGTTGTTGCCGATGCAGTCTCCTCGAGAACAGCGGAGAATAGGGATATCGGCCTTCAAAAGATGAAGGATGCGGGCGCCAGTATAACCAGCGTCGAGACTGTGTTGTTCGAACTGCTGCGTGTGGCGGAAGGATACAGATTCAAGGAGATCCTCAATATCGTCAAATAGCCCTCGATCTGTGGGCTGTGTTCTGCCCATCATCATCTCAGGCCACTCTGGCCTCGACTGAATTGCGCTGCGAGACCCCCAAAAGCTATAATCTCTATTCAAAGCCACAAGATGGATTAGCAGCTAAGCCGAGGGCGAGTTTGAGATTTAATGTGCTTTTTCCCTCGGTACTATCCAGTCGAAGCACGATTGCGCAGAGAGGTTTGAGATGAAGCGATTTCCCTCATTGTTCCAGCCCGGAAAGATAGGCACGCTCCAGTTGAAGAACAGGATTATCATGCCTGCCATGGGCACTCAGTTGGCTGATGTGGGGGGTAGCGTCACCGACCGTTTGATCAACTACTATCGGACGAGGGCGGACGGTGGTGTTGCGCTAGTCACTCCCCAGTTCGCTGCGGTCAGCAGGGACTCCATGCTTCCCTACACTATGGCACTCTGCGATGATGCCCACGTCTCAGACTGGAAGCGGGTGGCAGATGCGGTGCATGAGGCTGGGGCCAGTTTCTGCATACAACTGATGCATGTGGGAATGCTCCTTCTTTATTCAGATATTGTGCCCCCGGATGTCTCGATACTGGTACCATCAATGATGCCCTGGCTGAAGAAAACCAATAATCCCTACCATGAACTTAGCGAAGAGGATATTGAGCGTTATGTGGAGGATTTCGGTCAGGCAGCGCGTCGGGCCAGGGAGGCAGGGGCCGACGGCATTGAGTTGCATGCTTGTCATGGTTGTCTGGTGAGCAGTTTTCTGTCCCCCGCTACCAATCGTCGGACGGACCAGTACGGGGGCAGTGTGGAAAACAGGGCTCGTTTTGCCCGTATGGTTCTGGAGCGGATCCGGAAGGAGGTGGGGGAGACATTCCCTGTCTGGGTAAGAATCAATGCCAGTGATGATGTAGAAGGCGGGATCACTCTTGATGAAGCAGTACAGCAGGCGGTGATACTGGAGTCCGCTGGTGCCGATGCCATCAGCGTTTCCGGAGGACTGGAGTACTGGTCCACCTTGAGCATACCGTGCTATCCCTATCCCAAGGGTCCCATGGTACCGATGGCGGAGCAGATCAAGAAGGCGATCAAGGTGCCGGTGATTGCTGCGGGCAAGATAGATGCGGAGCTGGCAGAGGAGGCGGTGGCAGAGGGCAAGTTGGACTTTGTGGCCATGGGGCGCCCCCTTCTGGCGGATCCTGATCTGCCAGAGAAGATTCGCCAGCATCTGGTGGAGGACGTGCGTCGGTGCATCTACTGCAACAACTGCCTCAAAACTGATCCGGAGGCCGGGCCGGGTTCCTGTTCAGTGAACCCCTATCTCTATAGAGAGGCCAAGTACCCTCCCGCACCGGCGAAAGCATCCAAGAGAGTCATGGTCATTGGTGGCGGACTGGGTGGTATGCAGACCGCACTCTTCCTGGCACAACGAGGCCATCGGGTGTCTCTTTATGAGAAGAACTCAGAGCTTGGTGGCCAGTGGAATGTGGCCTGTGCCACACCGGGCAAAGAGAGCTATGGCACGTTCACTGACTATCTGAAGCGTTTCTTGCACAGGTACAGCGTTACTGTTACGCTGGACACTGAAATTACCAAGGACAAGGTTATTGGCGTCAGGCCCGATGCGGTGGTGGTGGCTACCGGTGCCGTTCCTGTGTGGCTGAGAGTGCCGGGTGGCACCGGCAAGAACGTGGTTCAGGGCCATGATGTTATAGAGGGCAAGGCCAAGGCTGAGGGCAAGGTAGCAGTGGTGGGCGGGCGTTTCATAGGTATGGAGGTGGCCATCTGGCTGGCGGAGCAGGGCAAGGAAGTAAGCTTGGTCACCCGTGCCGGGCTGGGAGAGGATGGGATCAGGCTGGAGAAGTTGAGCTTTAAGACGCTGGCGGGGAAGCTCCTCGGTCTGCATGTTCCGCTGTATTTGAATTCTACTGTGATGGAGATCACTGACAAAGCAGTGATCTTCTCCATGGGAGGCGAGATCTATACCCTGCCGGCTGATACAGTCATTTTGGCGGTTGGCATGCAGTCGGATAACAAACTGGTCAAGGAACTTGAAGGTGTTGTCCCCGAGCTTTATTCGGTTGGTGACTGTGTGAAGCCACGGGATGCTGCTGAAGTGGCATACCAGGCGGCGAGGGTGGCGGCGCAGATATAGGATGATCTCACCATCTCGGAACCTGGAAGGACGATGCAGTTGGATTCGAAAGATTCGAAAGAAGGTAAGCAACGAAAGGGGGCTTCATGTCGGAGCTGAATGATCTCAGTGGTCCTTTCAATCCCGCTCTGAGATTCTCGGACTTCTCCAAGGAGTTTCTGGTCAAACTGATCGGTGTCTGGCAGTGGGCCTGGCTGCAGATGGATGCAGCCTGGTTTGATGTAATAAAGAAGAGATATGGTGACCAGGTAGCCTGGGAGTGCGACCTGGAGATGTGGCTGAGAGTGGCCGAGCGATGCAATCCACGCTATGCCAAGCTGGCCAACATCCCCTTGAACAATGTGGTTGATTCCCTGAAGCTCCTCCAGTTGCCCCTGGACAACACCATGGGAGGGATATTCCCCGTTGAATATGACATCAAGAACGAGAACCATGCCATAGTCACAGTGCGGAAGTGTGTCGCCCTGGAGTGGTGTGAACGGGAGGAGCCGGGCAGAATAGGGCCCATGTGCCAGGTGAATGAGCCACAGATCATCAAGAAGTATATTGTTAATCCCAATATTCACGTGAAGGCGCTCAAACTCCCCCCCCGCAGTGGCAAGGATGGAATTGCCTGTCAGTGGGAGTACAAGATCACTGTCCCCAAGGGTACCAGGATCAGGAAGAAGGCGGAGGTAGTCGATGAGAGGCCTTCAGATCAGATTCCAGAGCTAAACGACAACAGTGGCCCCTTCTATCCCAACCTGACCCACAGGAACTTCTCCAAGGATTTCCTTCTCAAGCTGATGCATGCCTACCAGTATGCCTGGATCATCATGAGCGGCGGCTACTATGATGCGGTCAAAACCAGGTATGGGGCAGATGCTGCTAACGAGTGTGAGCTGGCATCCTGGATGAGGGTGGGGGAGAAGGTCAATCCGAGGTATGCCAAAATAGCCAACATCAAGCTGGAGACGGTGCTGGATTCTCTTAAGGCGGAACAGTTGCCACTGGATAATACGGTGGGACTGTATCCGGCTGAGTATGATATCAAGAGTCCCAACCATGTCATCATGACGGTGATGAAGTGCCGCACGCTGGACTATTTTGAGAAAGCTGAGCCGGAGAGGATCGTCCCCATGTGCCAGCATCTGGAGAAGCCGGTCATCGAGAAGTACATGATCAACCCGAGGATAAAGGTGACTCCCCTGGTGCTGCCTCCACGGAAAAGCCCGGAGGACATCGCCTGCAGGTGGGAGTTCAAGCTCGAAGGATAGACCTAGAGTCGTGAGGCAACGAACAAAGTTGAGAGGTTGTTTACTCTAGTAGTTCACGGAATTCTTCCTGGGTAAGCCTGGCGTCCCTCAATATCTTGGACACTAGGCCAGGCCCGAGAACCTCACCTGCATGAACAGGCACCACTGTTGCTCTACCATCGGCATGTTTCAGAAACATATGACTTCCCCGCTGGCGTGCCATTTCAAAACCGATCCTACACAAAGCTCGCACTGCCGCTTGCCCTGTTACCCTGGGCCGGCGACTCATACTGCTACTCTTTGGATGCCTACCAGTTCCAGTGGCTCGGTGGCTTCCTCTCCCTGCTCTTCAAGGCATAACCTTATTGCTTCCTTGATACGTTCCACCAATTCATCCATCGACCTAGCCTGGGTATGACATCCTTTCAAAGTGGGCACACT
>MGMW01000014.1:0-13073 GCA_001795035.1 Chloroflexi bacterium RBG_13_53_26 | reverse complement strand
AGCCCTGTGTTTCCCTTAAGCGCCTCCGGAAGTCCCGGATTCTCGATGAACCCCGGGCAGATGACGTTGACTCTGATATGGTATTGGGCCCACTCCACGGCTAGGCTGCGGGTGAGATTGATGACGCCGGCCTTGGCTGCGGCATAGGCCGCGGTAGTGGCTGCGGATCGCACTCCCTCCGTGGAGGAGATGTTGATAATGCTTCCTCCACCCTGTTTTATCATAGCTGGGGCTGCCGCCTTGCTGCACAGGAATGGCGTTTTCAGATTCTCTCGAATCAGAGCATCCCAGCCACCCTCGCTCAGCCCCAGAGTTGGAGCCAGAAAGGCGGCGCCGGCATTGTTGACCAGGATATCGATGTGGCCGAACTCCTTGAGAGTAGTCTCCACCATGGCATATATCTGGTCTGTGACTCTCACGTCTGTAGGTACGGCCAGAGCCTTCCTGCCCAGAGCACGCACTTCCTCTGCGGTTTTTTCGACATCGGCGGCCGTGCGGGCCAGGACGACTACGTCAGATCCTGCCTCTGCCAGGCCCAGAGCTATGGCTTTGCCTATCCCCCGGCCGGACCCGGTGACAATCGCCACTTTATCTATCAAGGAGAACAATGGATACATTTCAGCACCTCCTGTATTGACTGCTTCTCAGAATAGCCTATACTCCCAGTCGAATGTTCGTCTTCCGGGCACTTCCCGCAAGTTCCACGATGCATCCCCTTCCACCTATTGTAGTAAACAGCGGTCACCTGTGGCAATTATCCGTTTCGGTAACACTTTGTTTTGACGCAATACGTTATCTGTTGTTTTGATAAACATCAACCTGTGGTGCTACCATATGGTTGAACAATGGAGTATGACTCCTGCAGGCGGAACTTCGCTGGAAAACCTGCCTCAGCCAATCTCACGACGGAGGTGTGACCGATGATCAAGCATAAGGTTCCTCATAGTTGGGACCTGGAAGTTGACCTGGTGGCCGTTGGCTCGAGCAGCGGTGGACTCACTGCTGCCATTGTGGGCCATGACCTGGGGTTGAAAACGGTGGTATTGGAAAAGGCGGATGTCCTCGGTGGAGGCACTGCCCTTTCTGGAGGGGTCATCTGGATACCGTTCAATCACCATATGCCGGCAGCGGGCATCAGCGATTCCCGAGAGGATGCGCTGATGTACGTCCGAGGGGTGAGCATGGGACACCATGATGAGCAGCTCCTGGTTGCTTACCTGGACAACGGCCCGGTGATGCTGCGTTACATCGAGGAGCATACGCCTCTGAAAATGACTGCGGAGACCGACGCCAGCCGCACCGAGTACTGTGCGGATGTCCCCGGAGGGAAATGCATGGGGCGCAAGATCTGGCCGGATCCCAAGATCATGCCGCCGATCCTTGAAGAGGCTGAGAAAGCCCATCCCATCGTGGCCAGGGTGCGCAAGGACCCTGTGAAATATCTCATCGGGCCACGTCCTCCGTGGGTGCAGGGGAGGGCCCTCATAGGCGCGCTGACCTTGGCCTGTGTCCAGCGTGGAGTTGACATAATCACAAGTGTGCGCGGTCAGGAGTTGATCGTCGATGACGGCAGGGTGATTGGCATCCGCGCGGAGCGCGAGGGGCGCGATTTCTATGTCAAGGGCAAAAGGGGCGTTATGCTGGCCACTGGAGGCTTCGAATGGAACGAGGAGATGAACAGGAGATTCATCTATTCACCGCCACTGCATGCCTATACTGCGCCGTCTAATGAAGGCGACGGCCATATCATGGGCATGGAGGTAGGCGCAGCAGTGGCCCTTATGGACCACAGCATATTCCAGCCTGGATTTAACCTTCCCGGTGAAGTGGCGGAAGGCGGCAAGCCGTTCTATCGGCCTTTTATCTACGGCTATCCCAGCATGATCATGGTGAATCGTTACGGGAGGCGCTGCTGTAACGAAAGCTTCTATCCTGACATGGGCCGAGCTTTCCTGGAATATGACCGTATCAGAGGGGAATTTGCCAACTGGCCGATATTCTGGATCTGTGACCAGGCTTTCCGGGATGTGATGCCTGTAATGACGCTGAAGAGGGGCACGGACATGGCTGCCTGGATGAAGCGTGGAGAGACACTGCCGGAACTGGCCAATGCCCTGGGCATTCCGGCGGACAACCTGGTGGAGACCGTTGAGCAGTTCAATAGGTATGCCAGAGAAGGGAAGGACCCGGACTTCCATCGCGGAGAGAGCACCTTCGATCTCCAGTGGGGTGAGTTCGTGTTCCCTGGCCGTGGAGCTGCCTCGGTTCTTGGCCCGCTGGAGAAGCCGCCCTTCTATGCAGTGCAGTTGGGCTTGACCACGGCAGGCAATCTGGGAGGGCTGGTGACCGATAGCGAGGCTCAGGTGATCGACGTTCGTGGTCGGGTGATACCTGGCCTCTACTGCACCAGCAATACCCAGGCCATGCTGCCCCTGGGACATCACTACGACAGCGGTGCGGCACAGGGCAAGAGCATGATCTTTGGTTATATCGCCGCCCGTCACATGGCCCAGACCGCAAAGAAGTAGAGCCAGAGGGGAGGTCGGGCCGTTCAGGCGGGAGCGTTGCGTATCTTGGCAGAAAGGGGGCTGCAATGGCTGACGCTGCGAAGCTGGAAGCGAGGATGAAGAAGCTGGAGCGTGCACAGGCTGTCAGGGATGACATAGAGGCTATCAAGAGACTGAAGTACAAGTATTTCCGCTGTCTGGACAGCAAACTGTGGGATGGCCTGGCGGAGTGCTTCACAGAGGGTGCCACAAGCAGCTATTCAGGCGGCAAATACAGCTTCCAGGGCAGAGATGCCATCATGAAATTTCTCAAGGAAGGGATGTGTGAAACGCGCGTTAGCATGCACCATGGCCACCATCCGGAGATTGAGGTCACCGGTGAGAAGACAGCCACAGGCGTGTGGGCGCTGGAGGATTGTCTTATCGACACCCGGTCCAATTGGGGTGTTCATGGGGCAGCTTTCTATCGCGATGAGTATGTCAAAGTCGGTGAGGGATGGAAGATAAATCATACCGGATACGAGCGGGTCTTCGAAGAGATGTGGGACAGGGGTGAGACCAAGAGCCTGAAGATCACGCAGAACATGTTCGCACGACCTGAGAAGTGAAAGTGAAAACTTAGGTTATCATAATTGTTGACAGGAGAGGAGAATCATGAAGACTGATGAGGCCTATATCAAACTGGCGGAGAGGGGCGGACACCGCGATTCGGATCTGCTGCACAGGATTCTGGAGAAGGCCATGACGCCTGAAGAGGCCCGTTTCCTCCTGGAGTTGCCGGCCGCCAATGCCGACCTGGCAGCCAAATTCGGCATCGACGAGAAGGCAGTGGCGGATAAGATCCATGGTCTGGCACGGAGAGGACTGGTGGTCTCGTCGAGGAAGGGATTGCGCTATCCCCGGGACCTGGGCACACTGCACGACAACATCCTGGCCAGTCTGCCGCAATACGTTCCGCCGGGCATTGATAAGCTCTGGATGGATTTCTACGAGAGTGGCTGGTGGCGCGAGATAGCGGAATCGCTGACCACTTTGGGCAATGCCGTGCTCAGGGTTATCCCTATCCTGAGTTCCACTCCGGCGGATGTGAAATTGCTGCCTCACGAGAGTATCGTGGGCATCATCGAGGCCCATAAGGAACTGATCACAGTACGCCACTGCTGCTGTCGGGTGGGAGCCAAGGCGTGTGACCATCCCACCGAGGTCTGCACCCAGTTTGGGAGGAGAGCGGAATACGATCTGTACCGGGGCAGTGGCCGGAAGGTCTCGGCGGACGAAGCCATTTCCGTATCCATGAAGGCCGGCAAGTCAGGATTGGTGCCTACAGTGACCAACGTCTCTCCCATGGAGGCTCTGGAGTTCATCTGCTATTGCGACAAATGCGCTTGCCTGGTGCTTAACCCCACCATTCG
This sequence comes from Chloroflexi bacterium RBG_13_53_26, assembly GCA_001795035.1. Classification (GTDB taxonomy): domain Bacteria; phylum Chloroflexota; class Dehalococcoidia; order UBA2247; family RBG-13-53-26; genus RBG-13-53-26. Next base: position 9,154 of record MGMW01000014.1, on the reverse strand, counting down.
AGCGGGCAAGGTGCATCAGGCCGTTGCCAGCAGTCGCTTTCTGGTCAAAGTGGACAAGGATCTCTGCGACGGTTGTGGTGACTGTGTGCCCTGGTGTTTCTTCGATGCTATCGAGATAAAGAAGGTCGGTGGCTCCGGAACGGCCAAAGCGGTCATCAGCGCTGATAAATGTGTCGGCTGCGGCGTTTGTGTCCTCAAGTGCCCGCCGGGCGCCATGACTATGGAGCTGGTACAGCCGCCGGAGTTTATTCCTCAGACCATAGCCGGCCCGTCATCTATCGTCCACTGACTGCGTTGACGGCTTCACTCAGCCTCACTGTCATTCCGCACTTGATGCGGAATCCAGTAGTCTGATTTCCTGCTTTCGCAGGTTTGATGCCATTGTTGAACCATCATGGGGATACTACGCTAAATCTGTCGCCCCACATCGTATCCCGCAGTGATTGCTGCCATGATGGTGCCCTGTCCTTCACCGGCGACGCCGCTGGCGTCTCCTATTATGTGGGTTTCAATGCCCTTCCGCTTCGCCACCTCTTCCAGGAACATATTGGGGCGTCTCTGGCTGGCCAGAACAATGGTGTCAATCTTGGGCAACCTCTCTCTCCTGCCGCCGCCGGTCATCCAGACTTCGTCGGTGGGCAGAATCTCCACCTTCTCCACGTTCTTGTGCCTTTTCACACCCTGCTCGATCAGTCTCCCCACCAGGAAACGCCTGTCGTTGGAGGCCATCTTCTGGGCAAAGTGGTCCCCTTTCTCCACCACACACACCGTCTTGCCCTTTTCGGAGAGGTAGTCTGCTACCTGGAGGCCGATCTGATCTCCGCCGACGACGAGCACGTTATCACCCGTCAGCCGCTCTTCCTCTATGAGATCGTCCACCATTACCAGTTCGATATCCTTGATGTCCCCCAATCCGTCGATGAATCCCAGCGGTACCTCCGGCAGGCTGCCACAGGCGACTACCAGTACATCGGGCCTGATCTGGTCCAGCAGGCTTTCATCAACGGTGGTATTCAGACGTATCTGTACGCCCAGTCTGTGGAGCTGCCTTTCGTACCACGGGATGATATCCCCTATCTCCTGCCTCTTCGGCATTCCGGCAGCCAGCCTGAGCTGACCGCCTATCCAGCTCCTGCTGTCGCACAAGGTGACCTCATGCCCTGCGAAAGCCGCCCTTCTGGATGCTTCCAGTCCGGCGCACCCCGCTCCTGCTACCAGGACTCTCTTCGCAGAGGCCTTTTTCTCTCCCTCTATCTCCTTCAGGAGATACTCCCTACCCAGCCTGGCATTCACGGCGCAGCTTGCCTCTCCGTAGCGCAGAATTCCCTCGATGCACCCCAGGCACTCCGCCAGGCAGGGTCGTATGTCGGCTATCTCTCCCTGCCGCGCTTTTTCCGCCAGTTCAGGGTCGGCTATCTGGGCTCTGGACATGACCACCAGGTCGGCCTTACCCTCTTTGATAATCCTGTCAGCCACAATCGGACTCTTTATGCGTCCCGTGATGATCACCGGGATTGAGACGTATCTCTTGACCTCTTCACTGAAGGCAGCGAAGACGCCCTGCTCCTGATACATAGGCATGATGGTGTAGTGCAGCGTGCCCATAGATGTAGCACCGGCCGATATGTTGATGTAGTTGACTGATTCCCTCTCCAGAGTGGGAGCCAGGTGGCACAGTTCTGGCAGTCTCCAGGCTCCCTGGGGTATGAAATCGTTGCCGTTCAGTCGCACGCCTAGGGGGATGCTGTGACCGATCCTTCCTCTGACTGCCCGTATGATCTCCAGCAGGAACCTGGTCCTGTTATCAAAACTGCCGCCGTACTCATCGGTTCTGCGGTTGTAGTAGGGGGTGAGGAAGGTGTTCACCAGGTATCCGTGCCCGCCGTGAATCTCGATGAAGTCAAATCCCACTCTCACGGATCGCTCTGCTGCTGTGGCGAAGGCCTCAATGTACTCCCTCAATTCTTCTCTGGATGCCTCTCTCACCGGAAGGCCAAGCCGGGCCAACTCCGGAATCACCGATGCGCACACGGCCTCCTGGGGCAGGTGGGCCAGCCCTCCGTGGTTCAACTGTGCGCCGAACTTGACGTCATACCGGTGTACTGCCTTTACCATCCTCTCCAGGCTGGGCAGCACCCTTTCGTCCCACAGATGCACCATCTTGATGGTGTTCGGGTCTGCTGTGCCTGTCGGGTGCACTGGTGTAGCGCCGGTGACGATCATGCCCGGACGACTGCGTGCCCTCTCTACCAGAAATTCGGTGAGCTGGTCCGTCACACACCCGTCATCGTCGATGCCAAAACCGGGGTCCATAGCGGACATTACGATCCTGTTCTTCACCTCCATGGTGCCTATCTTCACCGGTTGGAAGAGATGCTTCAGTTTGCCCATTATGACTCTCCTTGAGCCTGATCCACCACGAAGTTCCTCAGCGTGCCGATGCCCTCTATCTTGATCTCGACCACGTCGCCGGGATTCATCCGCCCGATACCTGATGGTGTGCCTGTGGCGATGACGTCGCCCGGCAGCAGCGTCATTATGCCGGAGATGAAGCTCACCAGTTCAGCTATGCCGAATATCAGGTCGCTGGTGCGGGCAGACTGGCGTACCTCACCGTTGAGGTAGCTCTCTATCTTCAGATCATGCGGGTTGATGTCGGTCTCGATCCAGGGGCCGATGGGGGCGAAGGTGTCGTAGCTCTTCGATCTGGTCCATTGACCGTCGTCTCGCTGGGCATAGCGTTCTGAGACGTCGTTCACACAGGTGTAACCCAGGATGTGGTCGTTTGCCTTTGCTGCGAGCACATTCTTGGCTCTCTGGCCGATGACCACACCCAGTTCGGCTTCGTAGTCCACACGGCGCTTGGGGAGGGGAGGGAGGACTATACTCTCGTCGGGGCCGATGACTGCGGTGGATGGTTTGAGGAAGATGAGTGGCACTGCAGGTATGGGAAGTCCGGTCTCTTCGGCGTGGCGGCGGTAGTTCACCCCCAGGCACACCAGCTTGGAAGGAGTGCAGGGGGCCAGCAGCTTTGCCTTATCCAGATCACAGGCATTGCCGTCGAATTTGAGGGAATGGACGGGAATCCCGGACCGAGTGAAGGGACTGCCGCGAAGGCTGCGGATGATATCCCCTTCCAACACGCCGTACCTGGCCTTGCCTTGAGCCACGAAGCGGACGATCCTCAACTCTATCTCCTCTTACACCTGCCATATTATAGCCACATTCCTGGGTCTGTTGCCAGAAGACCGAGGGCGGCCAGACCATCCTGTATGTGAACAGGTACTGTGAGAAGAACCTCACCACCGGCCAGGGATTGACATATGATATCATTAGTGATACTATAACCCTGTGGCGAACATTGAGGAGATCATAGTCCGGATGAGGCAGAATCCCAGGAATGTTCGCTTCAGTGATCTGTGTAAGGTCTGTGACTTCTACTTCGGCAAACCGCGTCAAAGGGCAAGCAGCCATCGCGTGTACAGAACACCCTGGGCCGGTGATCCGAGGGTCAATATCCAGAGCGAAGGCAGTAAAGCCAAAGCCTATCAAGTGAGACAGGTTCTAAGGGCTATAGAACGACTGGAGGTGGAACGTGGTGTCGGAGAATGATCATTACAGCTATCGGGTGATGTGGTCTGAGGAGGACGCAGAATACGTTGGTCTGTGCACCGAGTTTCCCAGCCTGAGTTGGGTAGCTGGGAGCCAGGATGAAGCTTTTGCTGGCATCCGTCAGTTGGTCGCGGATGTGGTGGCGGATATGAGGGCCAATGGCGAAGTCCCCCCGAAACCTATCGCTTCCAAGAGCTTCAGCGGAAAGTTCATGGTGCGCGTGCCTCCGGAAGTCCATCGTGATCTTGCCCTAGAGGCAGCCGAGGCGGGCGTCAGTCTGAATCGGGTCGTCAGCGCGAAGTTGAGTCGCTGAGAGTCGCTCCGCGTCGGGTGCCATCGCCAAAAAGCAACAGGGACGGCCTGCCGACCGTCCCTGCTAGGTCATTCCTCGAAGGGAGTCTCTGCTGCCCTAGAGCGTGACCTCGGCTCGCAGCTCTTTCTGCCCGCGTGTGAAGACTATGGCCATATGACTTCCGGACGATAGCCCGGACAGCGCCTTCTCCAAATCATCTGCATTGCTGATCCGGCGCAGGTTTATCTCGGTGATTATATCGCCCTTCTGCAATCCCGCTTTCTCACCCGCCGAGGCGGGCTTAACGCCACCCACCAGGGCCCCGAATACCGGTATAGCACCCAGTTTCTGAGCGATCTTGCTGGCGTCGGCCACCTGCAGGCCCAGGGAGGGATGTTGACTCTCACCTGGCTTGGCCAGCAACTGCTCCAGCCTGGCGCGGTCGAAACCGATCACCACCTGGTCATCTACGGTGATCACCGGAACCCCTCTTTGCCCCGTCTTCTGGATCATCTCTTTGGCTGCTGCTCTATCAGCCGATACGTCGTGCTCCTGGAAAGCGATCCCCTTTTGCGAAAGAAACTCTTTCACCTGGTTACAGTATGGTCAAGTGCGTGTGCTGTAGACTACGACGTTCATCTCATCCTCCTTGTCTTCCCCTCAACTTGTTCCCGTTGGCGACTATGCAGACCGTGCGGCCTTCCTGGAGGATCGTTTTTCCTCGTGCTTCTGCTCCTCCTGTTCTTGCCGGAAGACGATGTCGCCATCCCTGGCATCAACCACTATCCTGTCACCGTCAACGAAAGTGCCGTCCAGTACCTTCAAGGCTAGTGGATCCAGGATGCGGCGTTGAATGGTTCTCTTCAAAGGCCTGGCGCCATAGGTGGGATCGTATCCCTGCTCAACTACCAGCTCCTTGGCGGCCTCTGTCAACTCAATACCGATGTGGCGGCCATCGAGTCGCTGCTTCAAGCTCTTCATCTGGATCTCCACGATCTCCTTGATCTGTTCTCGACTAAGCGCATGGAAGATGATGACCTCATCGATTCGGTTGAGGAACTCCGGCCGGAATTGGACGCGAAGGGCCTCCATCACCCGATGGCGGGTCTCATCTTCATCGGCCAGGCCCGGTTCGTTGAACCATTGGCTGCCCAGGTTGCTGGTCATGATGACCACCGTGTTCTTGAAGTCCACGGTACGGCCATGCCCATCCGTGAGCCTGCCGTCATCGAGGATCTGCAGCAACGTGTTGAAAACATCGGTGTGGGCCTTCTCGATCTCATCGAACAGCACCACCGAGTAGGGCCGTCGGCGCACCGCTTCAGTGAGCTGTCCACCTTCATCATAGCCTATATATCCCGGAGGAGCGCCGATCAGCCGCGACACGGTGTGCTTCTCCATGTATTCGGACATATCGAGGCGGATCATAGCCTGTTCGTCATCGAAGAGAAATTCGGCCAGCGCTCGGGCCAGCTCGGTCTTGCCCACGCCGGTTGGGCCGAGGAAAATGAAGTTGCCCAGAGGTCGGTTTGGGTCCTGCAGGCCTGCCCTGGCCCGCCGGATAGCGCTGCTGACTGCGTTGATGGCTTCCTCCTGCCCCACCACCCGCAGGTGCAGACGTTCTTCCATCTTCAGCAGTTTCTGGACCTCGCCCTCCATCAGCCTGGTCACTGGTATCCCTGTCCAGTTGGCCACTACCTCGGCAATGTCTCCTTCGCCTACCTCTTGATTGAGCATTTCGTGCCCCTTTTGAATCTCGGTGAGATGAGCCCCCTTCTCCTTCAGTTGCTTTTCCAGCTCCACCAGGGTGCCATACTTAAGCTGAGCTGCCTTTTCCAGGTCAGCCGCCCGCTCTGCTTGCTGCATCTCGATCTTGGCCTGTTCAATCCTTTCCTTGATCTGCTGGATACCTTGAACAGCTTCCTTCTCCTGCTGCCACTGTGCTTTAAGCCGATCGCCTTCTTCCTTCAGATCGGCCAACTCCTTTTCCAGGTGAGCCAACCGTTCCCTGGAGGTATCGTCGCTCTCCTTCTTCAGAGCCTCGCGCTCGATCTCCAGTTGCATGGTGCGACGCTGCACTTCATCCAGCTCTGCCGGCACGCTGTCGATTTCCATCCGCAGTTTGCTGGCCGCTTCGTCAACGAGGTCGATAGCTTTGTCAGGCAGGAAGCGGTCACTGATGTAGCGCTGCGACAGAACTGCTGCGGCCACCAAGGCTGAGTCTTTGATTCTTACCCCATGGTGCACTTCGTACCGTTCCCTCAGTCCGCGGAGGATGCTGATAGTATCTTCGACCGTAGGTTCGCTGACCATCACCGGCTGGAAGCGTCGCTCCAGAGCGGCGTCCTTCTCAATATGCTTGCGGTACTCATTCAGTGTGGTGGCTCCAATGCAGTGAAGTTCTCCTCTGGCCAGCATGGGCTTCAGCATGTTCGAGGCGTCCATAGCCCCCTCGGCAGCGCCGGCTCCGACCACGGTGTGAAGCTCGTCAATGAAAAGGATGATTCTTCCCTCAGCTTCCCGCACTTCTCTGAGCACTGCCTTGAGCCTCTCCTCAAACTCGCCGCGATATTTCGCCCCTGCCACTATTGCGCCGAGGTCGAGGGCCACAATACGCTTGTTCTTCAACCCTTCAGGTACGTCCTCTTCGACAATGCGCTGCGCCAGACCCTCAACGATAGCGGTCTTGCCCACGCCCGGCTCGCCGATGAGGACGGGGTTGTTCTTAGTGCGCCGCGAAAGCACCTGGATCACCCGGCGGATCTCTCTGTCCCTGCCGATAACCGGGTCCAGCTTATTCCGACGGGCCACCTCGGTTAGGTCGCGGCCATACTTCTCCAGGGCCTGGTACTTACCTTCGGGATTGGGATCGGTGATCCGCTGACTGCCCCTGATGCTGGTGAGCACCTGGTAGATACTGTCCTTGGTGACTCCATGGCTCTTCAAAACACGGCCGGCGGCTCCTTTGTCCTGATCGTCGACGGTAGCTACCAGCAGGTGTTCTGTGCTGACATACTCGTCCTTGAGTCTCTCCGCTTCACTCTGGGCCGCACTGAAAACCCGTTTCAAACGGGGAGACATGTAGAGTTGCACCGGCCCGTATGCTTTGGGGAGGCGATCGAGTTCGCTCTTTATCTGCGTCTTGATCTGCGACGGGTCGACTCCCAGTTTGACCAGTATCTGTGGAACAATGCCTTCGGACTGGTCCAGTAAGGCCATCAGAAGGTGCTCCACATCGAGCTGGGTGTTGTTGTTGTTCTCGGCAATCTGCTGTGCTGACGAGATTGCCTCCTGGGCCTTCTCGGTGAACTTGTTAGTGTTCATCCACTATCACCTCCTCCATCCAGGGCAGTGGTTTTGGACGTAACTCTTCGATGTGCTCTGGACTACTTGCAATCTGCCGGGCGCAGCTTGGCCAATTCCTCGAACAGCTTGCGCTCTTTTTCTGAAAGATCTTGCGGCAGGAGCACCCTGACCTCGGCCAACAGGTCTCCGTGTTGCTGAGGCGTCTCCAGCTTCGGCGTCCCCTTACCCCTCAGACGGAATAGTCGCCCGTTCTGCGTCTCAGGCGGGATTCTCAGCATCACTTCCTTGCCGCTGAGGGTTGGCACGCTCACTTCGCCTCCCAGAATGGCTGTGGTCAGAGGGACGCTCAACTTGAGGTACAGGTCATCCCCCTTTCGTTCAAAGAGATGGTGGGGGGAAACGTGGACCACCAGGTAGATATCCCCGGATGGCCCCCTGCCTGCGCCGGGGCCACCTTGACCGGCCAGCCGCACTCTGGAACCCTCCTGTACCCCGGCGGGGATCTTAGCTTCCAGACGGCGGACTCTGCCACTGGCATCTTCCATCTGCAGGATTCGGTTCGCGCCGTGGAAGACTTCCTCGAGGCCTATTTCTATTGGCTGTTCCAGGTCCTGCCCTCTGCGAGGTCGCGATGCAGTTCGAAATTGCTGTCTGCCTCCCTGATCAGGCTCTTCTCCACCGAAAAAGGTATAGAAGAAACTCGAGAACGGCCCCGAGTCTCCGAACATGTTTTTCAGCTCTTCTGGCGTTACGGTTCGAGTCTGATAACGACCACCCCTGCCTTGTCCGGCACCAAAGCCAAACTGGCTCCAATCGAAAGGCTGCCCGCTGGCTTCACCGCCTGCCTGCTGCCACTGCTCATATTGTTTCCAGTTCACCCCCAGCTCGTCGTATTTCTTTCGTTTCTCCTGGTCCCCCAGAACTTCATAGGCCTCATTGATCTCTTTGAATCTGGCCTCGGCCTGTTTGTTGTTCGGGTTGACATCCGGATGGTGCTGGCGGGCCAGTTTGCGATAGGTCTGCTTTATTTCCTTGGCCGTAGCCTTTTTGTCTATGCCTAAGATCTTGTAGTAGTCTTTATAGTCCATAGCTCTGTTTTCGCCTTAGCTCAGATTCTCTTATCGGCCGCCGCCTGTTGATGTCGGGTGCCTGGACTCGACACAAAATACGCCAGCCCCAGGCAACCCTCAGGGAGATCACCCTCGCTCCCATCGGCATACATTTTACTACATCATGCCTGGGATTGGCATACCTCTACCGCACCGATGTCACCCTCGCCCCCTCTTATGTCATCCGCCTCAGGCGGATCCAGGTGGGGTCGGGGGGATTGTATCTACATACTGCAGCCCGATTGTTGCCTCGACTCAGGTCTTATTGTCTGTCTGCGACCACTTTTCAGTGGCGCGTTCATAGAGCCGATCAACCGATCGGCAAGGTCCTGGCAATCCTCCATAAACTCGCACCCGCGGCAGTCACTGTGGACTCTGCTGCATGACTCAGCCCAAAGTTCAATGATCCTGTCGTCGAATTTCTTGGGAAACCACCTGGCCCACCTTCGTTGTGCCTCATATCTTCCCTTTGTCATCATTGCCTTTAGTCCTCTCCTGCTGCGAATATGCCGCCCCTCTTCGCCCTTGCCCTCCTTCTCTCCTGTTGACCTTGCCTCGCCAGCCATTGTTCGTATGTCTCCTTATCATTCGCTGCCAGGCAATCGGAGAGATAGTTATGGAACTCCCTCTGTATTCCGCATGTTTCACATCTGCCCTTGCTCACCGGTCCTTCAGCCATATCGATCACCCAGTGATGCTGACACCCATACCTGTTTTCCTCATCGTGATCACCACGCTCTGTCAAAATCGCTGTCGCTTCACTTCTCATTTCCTGTACCCCCTTTTTGACCGAGTTCATTGTAAAGTAGAGCATGGTCCATGTCTGCGACTTTTG
>MGMW01000013.1 GCA_001795035.1 Chloroflexi bacterium RBG_13_53_26 | reverse complement strand
TGAGCTTCGATTGAAAGTAATCGCAAAAAAGATTTTGATAGTATCGCGCGGTTTCAATGTTGTCCGCATCTCCGAACGCATGAAACTCTATCGCCCCGTGTTCGTCGCAAATGAACATCGCCCCCCACTGCGCGCGGCTTTTTGAGAAGGCCTTCAAAAACAGCTTAAAGCGTTCAATTGGGCTCATGACGCTTTCCTTCTTTCGCGTATCGTTCAGCGGTTCGATTAAGACACCTTCCGACTGCGTAGAATGCGCACATGCTTTGATAAACAGGGCATAAAATCGCGAACAAGCAATCCCTTGAATCCTCTTGAGGTCTCAAACCGCAACGCGGAATAAGTGCCTTCTTCTCGACTTGACAATAGTTCTGCATTTTTAAACCCCTTCTATTACCGATAATAGCACAAACCCCGATTGTCGACATCAATTTTTTAGTGGGTCTGACGGACAATCGGGAGGGAAGAAACGTCGGACGCGCGAAGGGGTTTATTCTGTGCGCGGCCGACAAGCTCACTGAAAAGCCTACATCCATTTTATCAGGATGAGAGCTTTAGTCCAGAGATTTGACGAGCTTTTTTGTCAAGTCGGTATGGAAGGCCTCTAATTGTTCAATCAGTTTTTGAGTGTTGCCGCCTGACAGCTTTTTCAAATCTCCGGCAATCAGATCGTCTCTGTATATGCCGTTTTCAAGATAGTGATTGAACGCATGGTCCATTTTGTAGAACATCCCCGCAAACCGCTGCGCCGCCCACGCTGCAAAAACAAGGTCAATCACCGCCGTTTTGGTATCGGTAAGGTCCTGTTTTTTTGAATCCTGCGTGTCATTGTCTTCTTGAAAGTCGAAATTTTCATTTTCCGGGCTCATTTGTTTTTACCCTTTCCGCCGGCCATAAAATAATAGACGGCGCATAGAATGATTACACCGATCGCGAATCCGGCTTGCGGATCTGTCGGTAGCTCAATCAGGTTGTTGTTTTTTTTTTTGGATGACTCGCGTCAAGCCAAGTTTGGATTGCCGGGAGGTTCCAAGGTTTTGGTTCCTTCAATACGTGCCGCGGGTGAGGAAGGGCGTTCCATGTCGGATAAGCCTTTTGGACGTTCTCCCAAAATGGCGCGCTGATTTTGTCCAGTCGGTTTTGAGTCGCACCAGGGCCGGCGGCAAAAAACAGATCGGCGATTCGGGCAAGCTCCTCAATCGGTACCGCTGATTGACTGCCGTACCTATCGGACAAATACCGATAGGCAGACCGCCAAAAGTGCCCGACGGTCGCAACCCCTACCTCTACCTGCCGCTGCGCGGATAAAGGATCATCACCGCGCATGTCTGCCATCGTGTATTTGGTGCCGTGCCGTTGATTGTAATCGGTGAGCGCGATCGGCATGATCTGCATTAATCCGCTCGCTCCGCTCTTTTGGTTTACATCGCCGGCAATGCCCGCGCTTTCGCGCTCAATTACAGATAGGATCAATTCAACCGGTAAGGGAATTTGGAACTTGGAAAGCTCCGCCAAGGCCGTTGAACGCCATCTCTCGACATTCTTAGGATACGCCATCACCAACCCACCCGCGCGACTTGTTGCGCCTCTATATTGAGTTCCGACTGAATGGTGCCGGCAAGCTTGCAAGCCGCTCTAAGGCCTACCAACGCCGGCGCCAATAGAAACACCCTTAGACAGAAACCGCCCGGCACAGTCAAATGAATGTTCTGAGCCGGCGGGCTTGTCGCCGGATACCAAAGATCGTCCGTGAACGGTAAATCGGTGTATGGACGTCCGGGCAAGTTGTCTGGCGTCGCCGAAGTGCCGTTGATATCTACCCACTGTTCGAGCGTCATGGATGCCGCGGGCGAAAGCCGGAAATACCAGGTGACGACGTTCGGACGGGCGCAAAACGGATTTCCCCATAAATCGCTCACGGTGTATTCGGTACCGTGTTGTATGGAAAGGTATTGCTCGAACGACTTCACAAATCCGATATTCATATCGGGAACACTGAAGCGGGCAAGCTCTACCATCCACGGCGCCGGCAATGCGGACACCGAGGGCGTTACGGGAGGAAAAGCGCTTATTTGAAATCGCCTTGTGGCCGGCAACATCCAAGAATTCTGCTTGCCGAGCCAAGCCGTCGACTGTCGATATTTCTTCTGTTGCGCATGTAGTTGAGACATGAGCGGCTGAAATAGCGACACCTTGCCGAACGACTTCACCGCGATCGCGCGCATAGTGGGATCGATGACGCCTTCTTTGATAGCGCGTCTCAATACGTTTGTTGAGTCTTTGAAGAGAGTTTTCATGAAGGGGCTCCTTTAGGAAACCAGTTCGCCCCAATCCGCGACACCACCGAGCACCAGATTGACCGGGAAAACCGGAGCGGCCGGTGTCGGTGTCAGAATGCGGGTGTAGTTGTTCGTCACCCGGAAGGTGATCGTCTTATTGCCCGCGAAAGGGATCGGAAAGGGGAACTCGACCATGTAGCCGGTTTTACCTTGACCGAATGCGGCCGACGCTGCAACCGGCACGTTTTGATAGTTGCTTTGTTCGTCCTTGAATTCGATCATATATTGCCCGTCTTGCATGAGTCCCGTGGTTTCCCAATCGTACGTATTGCCAAGGATCATATGAGATAGGAATTGCCATATGTACGGCTGATTGTTCAGCGTGACAGTCCCGCTCTCACTTTGACCGCCGGCTAACGGTACGTTGATCGTCAAGCCGTAGTACATCGGGCGCCACGGGCCGGCGTCTTGGTCGTAACGGCCTAACAGAGAACTTCTATCAATTCGAGCGTTCATGTTTCACCTATTCCCTGCCGGATTGAATGGCACCCGCCGCGAAATACTGCCCGCGCTGCTGAACCTCGCGATAGCCGTACAGGGACACCTGTATGCCGTATCGGTTCGGCATCGAGAGATAGTCCGCATAGGCCGGCGTGCTGACTTGGTTCTCATTCAACATCACCGTTGATTCCGGGCCGGCGAGCTGCCGCAAAACATAACGCCCATATTCCGAAACATAGACGTTCGCCTCAATCGGTGTATTGCGCGGAATTTCGATCGGATTCGGCAACGGGAAACGATTGTCGATCGACGGCTCGCCGATTGTTCCGGTGACCGCTTTCCACGGGATCTGATTGGCATTCCCCACGCGGGTGTCTGTTGCCGGCTGAGCGCCGCCGCCGCCGCGCGGACCGTATCCCGACGGCGTCGCAAGACAGGTGTTTTCGATTATCACGTCTTGCTGAACCCTGAAATCGATACCGCAGAACTTCGGCAGATCGAACATCCACCAAACCGGCATGTTTTCGGCATACTGACTCGGTGAAAGGATCTGATAGTTCAGACAGTCCGGATTGACCGGCGCGAAGAACCGAACGCCGAAACTGAACACCTTGAACACGAAGTCGACGTTATCCGCCGATTGCATATTGCAATAGGCGAGATGTGACGATCCCTCGGTTCGGCTTTTGAAAAACGTGTGTTTCTCATTTGCCGAGAATCCGGCGAAGGTTGTGAACCAACCTCCGATAGACGACTCTTTGCCGTACATGTTTTTACAAACTACTACGGTATCATAGAGCGCCGCGCTTTCTGCTACGTTTTTATAATCCATGAAAAAACCGCCTTTCCTGCGCTCTATGCGTGATACTCGCCGCGCTGTTGTACCTCACGACGACCTGTGATCATGCACTGCACCATGAAAACGGACGGTACAGCCACGTAGGCCGGGCTCGGTGAAGTTGCGAATTCGATGGAACCGGGACCCCACAAAGTGGCCATCCATCCCTTTACCCACTCGGTGAAACGGATTTCAACCGACATCGTCGCACGTCTCGGAATTCCGATTCCGTCCGCCGAAAATTCCCAACGGTATTTTAGATGGGGAGTTCCCATACCGCCGGCGTTCACGGAAGCTGAGTTTCCGTGCAATGTGGACGTGTCGCCCTGCCCTTGCGCGAATCCTGTGGGACCGTAGGACGCCGGAAGCATCGCGCAATTCGTTTTCAGTCGCTCGTCCTGATTGACTTTGAAGACTGCGCTTGTGTGCTGCGGTACCTCATCTTCCCACCACGCGGACAGGAAATCAACGCGGCCTTTGACGCCTCGAACGCACGGGCACGGCGTGCCGTACAACGACGCGGCCGAGGGACCGAAGAACCCGATCGATACCGTTTCAGCGACCAAGGCGAACGGGAGTTGATCGCGCGCGTCCTGATTGTTGTACGCCAAACCTATCGCCTTGTTCCTCGAATTGAAGAACGTGATAGCGTCGCTCGTCGCGAGGTTTGAAAACGACGAATACCAGCCAGGGATCGGGTGACTGAGCGTCCCCACCCACGGGGACACCATGACGGTATCGTAGTAGAACCACTTTTCCTTTACGTTCATGTAGCCCATGGTTACCTCCTCAAAAAGGACCGGCCCATAGAGCGGTCAAGTAATGATTCGCCGTACATTTCCTCGGCTCCCAGCGGACCGGGACGCACCAGCGCGTCACCGTACATTTCCTCGGCTCCCAGCGGACCGGGACGCACCAGCGCGTCGCCCATGACATACTCATCGGCGCCGTATCCGGAGATCGCGCGGTAGTCATCGGCGCCGTTGAGCGGCCTCCACTGATAATCCTCACCGAGAATAAACGGCTCACCGAGTCCGTTCATTTCGATGACACCGGGCACCCTTGCCGCGGACTCATCGGCGCCCAACTGAGCGGACCAGAACGGGGAATTTGCAATCCCCTTGTTCTCAATCAGCTTGTACGCCATGAGGGACAGACCGCCGCGCAAAACGTCATGGCCGCTGCCCGGTTTGATCATGTTCATCAGGATGCCGCCGCCCACTGCGCCCAAGGCGCCCTTGATATAGGACGCGGCGTTCCAAGAAGCGGGATCGGTTTCCGTTGCCGGATTCCCGAACCGTTTCGCCGCCCACTTGGCCGAGAACATGCCGATCAGCTCCATCGGAACCTCTTTCAAGGCCCCTTTGAAATTCAGCCCGGCAAAAGCGCCCCTTGCTCGCGTGCCGACCCTGCGGGCGATCGTGCGAGCGCGTGACGGGTTGTGTCTGCGTCGTCGGCGGCGTGTCGTCGTTGTCGCTGCGGTCCGCCTTCTTCTTCTTTTCGCCATTGTCTTCACTCCTTTCGATGCGGCCACAAATCGCCCCGTGGGGTTGCGCCGTCGTCGTGTTCGGGTTGTGCGGCGTCGCGTGCTGGACGCTCGCCGCTTTGGTGCTGCGCGCTTTTTCGTCCGTCGCTTGCGGCGCGGATTCAATAACAGTATTTCTGAGCCCATCATGTGATTCCCTCCTTTTTGATCTTTATCTGTCCGCCCCGAAGAGCGACAATTTTGGGCCGCTTCGGATCGTCGACCGAAACGGAAGGATAGCTTCTAAATGAATGGATATAATCGCTCGTCTTTCCGGGCTTAGAAAACTTGTCCGAACGATAAACGATCGACATTGCTCGGCCGATTTTGGTGAACTCCCTCGGCCGAACATGAACCAAGTTTCCTACACTGTCGTGCTCGAATCCGGTGAACGTCTCATAGAGCTTTTCGGCGCGGGAATCGACGTCTGTCGTGTCGATCTTTTTTGAGCCTTTGCGCGACACGATCCATAATTCCGAACCCGACTTGTTCGAGCAAAGAGCAAAGTCACCGCGTATCGGAAACTTTAGCTCCTCGCCGCTTTCCAGTTCGATAGAAAGCGCGGTTGCTATATCAACCAACATGGTCGGCAACCATGGTCGCTTTGCTTTGACTTTCGGCCGAGGATTCACTTTTACCTTTGACCGAATTGCAAGCTTTTTGATTCGCGTTCGGGCGGTTGCTTTTTTCGTTGTCGTTCGAGTTCGTTCAACGCCGATAATCGCCTTGATTCCCTGCGGCGCGGATAGCGTGATTGTTCGCAAGCTGCCTTTTGTGAAATTGAAAGGAGGCGATTGCCTGAACCGGTAATAATTCTCGGTCGTGTCGGCTTTAGGCGCCGCCTTAGAATGAGTCTGCAACCAATGCCGCGCGGCCGTTACGCTCCATTTCTCTTTGTCGAATAAGATCGACTGTATTTTTGACCGTTTTCTCATCCTACCGTTTCACCGTCACCGATGTTGTGTCAGCGATATAGGTCTGTGTATCGATTGCCGGCCACGCGACGATCCCCTCTCCAGATGAGGCGGTATATCCGATCAAATTCGCAAGAGCGCCGATAAGACCGGACAACACGGGCGTGTCTCCCGGATCATTATAGAATGCGTCGATCGTGTTCGTTCCTTCTACCCATATGCCGGCGTTTCCTATCACTGAATATGTCGCATCTGATCCGCACTGAACGATCTTTACATAGCTCCCACCAAACAACGAAAAACAGTTATCTGACACCAAAGTCGTGACGTGCTCCGCGTCAATGTTTGCGTTGTACCCCTCAATTCCTGCGAATAAATGCAAACCGCCGGAAGCTACCTGACCGTCTGCTATGCAATATTCGATATATAGTGACGCATTTCGGCACGCCAATTTACCAAACGAGGATTGAGAAATTTTTGCCCACGAATATTGATTTACAAAAACGTTCATGTCGACGGCATTGATTGACGCATCAGTGATATCGACACCGCCCGAAGCTCCGTCAAATTTAGCGCCGCAAATATACGGTAAAAACGGGCTCGTGTATGTGTCCGGATAATCGAGATTGATCACACCGCAATTTGCAAGTGATATGATCATATTCTGATCCAACATGCAATCGGTATTCAATTGTCCGCCTTTGATCGTGTTTCCGTTCGGCACTCCAAACGACTGATTGCCGGTCCATGAGTCGAGTAATCGAACAAATGAAAGCGTTGAAACGCAATCGTTGTTCCACTTGAACTTGGGCACATAACGAGGACCGAAAGGCCCGGGAATGGGCAGATCGAACGCAATGTTTAGATTGCATATCGCTAGTTGCGATTGCTTGCCTTCTGTGATGCCTTGACAGAATGAGCCAATGGTGTTGACCGTCAAAGTTCGAGCCGGTCGGACAACGTCGATCGTGTCTGCCGGCGCCACGCCGGCAAACTGGAAAGGAAATGTGTTGAACAATACATTTGCGCCGGTTACGAGCTTGTGACACGGAACCGCATATCCTTTGGAGCGTAAAAAGGACGTTTCAACATCCGGCGTGAATCCCGAAACACAAGCCGCGTATGAGCCGCCCTGTCCTCTCAATTGACCGATCGCCCCAACTACATTGCCGGCCTGTAATACTGTCGGAACGCCGGAGCCTAACAGCGCAAACGAACCGCCCGGTCCGAACGTGAAATTGAAGACAAGGTTTCGAGTGGGATCGTTCACGTCCGTTTTTAAAACGACGCGATACTTGTGCTCAAGTTGGCGCGGGATAAGCTCCATGAACCATAACGTTTTGAACGGCTCCGCATAGCTTCCATCGCCGGTCGTGTCGTTGCCGTTGGTACCGTCGACATAGATCGTTGTGTCAGCAATCGACGTGGACAGACCGCCCAAAGTGCCGAGCAGGTGATACAGGTTCAAGATCTCTGGATCATGTAATCCGTTCAACTGCCCGAGCAGTGTCGCAAGCGGGAATTGTCCCGTGTTCAACCATTCGTTGTAGTCGATTACCAGATTTCGTTTGAAGAAGCGCGATAAGCGCCGTTGAAGGAGATATCGAGCCGCCACCAAAAGGGCGTTTCTTCCGTCTACCGTTGTGTTGAGTGTTGACGTCGTCATAGATCGTTCACTTTCGTTTCGGCCAATAAATCAGCACCAAAAGAGGAATGGCGATCGCCAATCCCCACGAAATACCAGTTTGAGCGGCTCCTTTTAGCGCTGAAAGCGCGCTGTCTATGATGCCGACTCGTTTTTCATATCCTCCGGACGCTTTCACCGCTTTCCAATCGGCGCACGTCTTAGAGGTCGGGTCTTTGCACAAAGCCGCATCGGACCGCGTCAATATGCCGTTGTATTGCCCTTGAATGTAGGTAACTTCCTGTTCGAGGTACACCCAACGGGAAATAATGCCGACAAGGATAACGGCGCCGATTGCGGCCGGAATAATCCAACCAAATGAACCATTGTTTGAAGGTTGCAAGATCTCGAGATCGGTACCTGCCGCATTCATCCGGACGCCGTATTCCATATTGCGGACTGCGTCCATTATCGGCCGTAGCTCCTCGACCTGCTTCAATGCGGCAATCATGCGCTGTTCGGTGTCGACCGCGGTCGGCTCGTTGAGCTGTATTTTGTTTGTTGCCGCAAACTGAGCGACAAGAAGCATGTTCGTGTATTGCAGCTTGACGACATACGCTCTCAACACAACCGACTTCGCGAGATCTTCGGCCCGATTCCATAGCGCCAACTCTTGCGAGTTCGGCCCGCGTTCGCCCTCGGCATATGGAATAGGTTTTTTTATCTCTTGCCCGAACATATCACCTCACAAAGTCGAGAATATCAGCCCAAGCGGCAACATCCACATTTTATCGTCCGCGCCGCCGCCGCCGCCCGATTGCACATATCCCGGCACGCCCTGAGCGCCCGGCGGTCCCGGTATGCCTTGCGGTCCCGGCGGTCCCGGTATGCCCTTCGGCGGATGCGTCAATAAATAAGCGTTCACCGCTTGCGCGATCGCCGCTTCGGACGCATTTCCCGGCGGTCCGATCGGTCCCGGCGGTCCCGGTATGCCTTGCCCGGAAGGTCCCATAGGTCCGGGAGGTCCCGGCACGCCTTGCGGTCCCGGCGGTCCCGGTATTCCCTGAGGACCTTGTCCCGGAACTGTCGGCGCGGTCGGCGGGATATACGGCCCGGTCGGACCGGGTGTCGGTGTAACCGGCCCGGGTGTCGGTGTCGGTATCGTGTCTTCACCCTTCGGCTTGGTTATTACCACCGGCGGGACTACCACCGGCT
This sequence comes from Chloroflexi bacterium RBG_13_53_26, assembly GCA_001795035.1. Taxonomy (GTDB): domain Bacteria; phylum Chloroflexota; class Dehalococcoidia; order UBA2247; family RBG-13-53-26; genus RBG-13-53-26. The sequence goes on along the minus strand of MGMW01000013.1, from coordinate 9,930 downwards.
TTTTCTTGCCGATCTGCTCGGGTTCCTCTCCCGTGAGAGGCGGTATCCATACCGTCGGCTGAACATGTCCCGAGCCTGAAGGCGCATGAGGCATTTCGGCCGAGTACTTCGGATTGAATTGAAGGCCTTGTACCTTGTAGGACTCCCAACCGGATGCGCCCTTCGTGATATGGGAATTCCACGTCGCATTGTTTATGAGCATCAAACCCTTTTTGACGTTTGCGGCACCGTAGGCCCACTTCGCCACGCCATAGGGGGTTTGGTCGTTCGCCGGTCTGTACCATCGCCCTTGTTGCGCCTTCTTGTTGGCGACTTCGATTTCAGCGGGTGACGGTATATATCTAGGGTCGCTCGCCGCGTCATAGGCGCCGAAACCCGAGAAATAAAGCGGAGGTAATCCCGCTCGTCCGCCCGGCGTATAGCGTGCCATCGATCGCATGATAGCATTTGCGATCGGTTGCCGGTAATTATGCCCGGGGAACACCCGGAGCGCGTGCGCTTGTGGTCTCATGCGTCACCCCGCCGCCTTGTTTCTCAATGCCGTTGACATTTCTTTGAACTTCGCCGGGTCTGTTTTTGCCAAGGCCTTCATTTTCGCCGCCTCGGCCGCAAGCTCCGCTCTGAACGCCGGTAAGTTTTTCGGATCTTGAAGCTTCAAGGTTCTCACCGAACCTTTCGCCCCGTGCGTGGTGACTCCCCACTTCTTCATCGTGTTTGCCACTTTGCCGGCCACGGTGAGCGCCGCGGCTACCGCGGTACCGTATCCGGGAATCATCGCGGCGATCGGCGCGAGCTTACCGGCCCATTTGCCGACAAACTTCATGAGCGGCCCGACGATCTTCATCGCGATCTTCTTGATCTTATCGCCCACCTTGAGAAGCATTCGGCCGAACTTCGATTTCTTGAGAAGCTTGCGAATGCCTTTCTTGATCTTGCTTCGAACCTTTCCGATCGCCCCCTTCACTCTCTTGAACAGCTTTTTAAAGAAACCGCCAAGACCGGAATATTGATACACGTCTCCCGTATCACCGAGGGCAAGCATTCCGTCATACGGGACGCCGTTTTGCTGCATGTAGTTGTAGTCGGAAAGAGAAAGCTCAATCATGGGCGTTCTGACAAGGGGCTTGCCTGATTCGGTATATCCCCATGTGTCGGAATCATCGACTTCCAGGCAAAGCCCGCCCAATTGAGCGCCGTCAATGATGCCGTACATCCCGACGGCTGAAACGCGGTTTCCGTCCTGTGTCGGCAACCATCCCCAGTTTGAAAGGCCGATATTTCCCCACTCGACCGGCTCACCGAATCCCATTTCCTGCTCCGCTGCGCCGAAACCGTAATCACCCCAATTTTCTATATTTTCGCCAAGCATGAAAGCCTCCTTATCGCCGCAACATTTGCGGCACAATATAGTTGCCCTGAAACCCTAAAAGGTTTCCGTTTAAATCCCAATAGGCAATCCGGCTGTTTTGCGCCGTTGCTCCAAAGGGCTGTTTTGGATGAAGGACAGGATCGACAGTGATCCAACCAAGTTTCGGAACGAGCGCCTGTATGAATACATGGGAGAAGAGAGAGCCCGGCCCGCGATTCGGCGGCGCCGTAGTGGCAAGTCGAGTTTGAAAACCGATTGATTCGAGCTGAGCGCCCAAGGCAACGGTTGCGCAATCGCAATCTCCGGCGCCTTTTCCGAGTCCAACCCCTACGCCGTCGCCGGCCATGGTGAGCCGCCAAATCGCTTGCGGTGATGCGGTTACCAGCTCACGGGATACCGGGTCTCTCACGTATCTCCATCGGCGGATAAAATCACCGTAGACAAACATAAGCTGCCGCACAAAATCTTTCGGAGGTGCAAGGGAAGCTATCGCGGCCGCGTGGTTTCGAATCGGAGGGTAGACAGAAGCGTTTCGAATTGCCGTACCAATGCGGCGCAAAGTCTCTCTCATCTGCTCAATGGGAGTGCCGGTTTGAATCCGTTGAACCGTCGCCGCGTATGGTCTCACATGATAGCCAATTCTAAACCCCTAATCGTTTGTCCCTTCGTATCCGTCATCATCATCTTCCGCGCTTCCGTTCATGGTCCGCTGATATTCTCCCATGAATTCCTGAATAGCTGCGCTTCTATTGTCCGGGCTCATTGAGCCCAAGGCCTCTATGATCGTATGCGCTGCTTGCTGCGGCCGCATATCGGCGATCGACGAAGCAACCGACGAAGGTTTTTTGAGCGATCTCACGTTCGGCGGCGCCGGCGCCGCACTTAATCGCGCGGCTTGCGGTTGCTCGGGTTGCCGCTTCACCAAAAGTGTTTCCAGGATGCCGAGGGCTTGCGGGATGAAATCGGTGATTTCTCCCGATGCCGCACCGGCGCCGGCGCCGCCGAACGTCTTTTGTAACTCCGCAAGTGCCGTACCCATCTTAGTGATATCCGCGATACTACCCACGCCTCCGGAGGAAGCGGGGTTCATCATCTTCATCATCATGAGCATTTCACGTTGTCTACGTTCGGCCGAAGATTCCATATATTTTAGAAATACCGGTATCACAGCGGGAAGGGCCGATAAAAGCTTATCCATTGCCGATGAGGTGGACCGCATCGGCTGATTATTTTGCATTGGAGCGGCCGGAATAATTTCCTTCTCAGTGCCGCGCAGACGGTCCATTACTTGCGATTTTGTAATCACTTCGCCGTAAACCTTCGGCGGATATGAATGGAGCGGGATTTTATAAGCGCCGCCGCTGAACCGACCCTTTGCCCCCCGAAGTTTCACACCGAGCACCGAACCGCCCCATGTATCGATAAAATAATCGAGCGTGAGCGCCTCATTTGAAACGGTGATTTCTTCTAAAATTCCTGAACACCATGAAGGTTGAAACCGTTCTATCAAAAGGGTTGCGCCCGGTTGCAACTGCGAAAAAAACTGGTCGATTTTTTCTAAATGCTCATCCGCCGTTCGTTCGGATTCCGTGCGTATGTCCGGCAACTCGATCTCAGTCGGTAAATCATCTTCTTCCGCCTCGAAAACCCCTTCATGTTCGATATCGGTGTCCATACATCAAATAGTGAATCATTCGGTTCTTTTGTGCAATTAAAAAATGTTTCGGTGTTTTTCCGGTAAAACGCCGGATTTTATGCGGCTGAACCCGGTAATACTCCGGATGATATTCACCTACATGTCCGATATATCACCGAAAAAAACGGCAAATTGTGTACGTAAAGTTTTGCACGGTGAAACAAAATAGGTAAAGTGGTCCCCAATGTGCTCAAGACCGGAAACCACTTTTAGGAAATTAACCAAACCCTAGACGGTAAATTTCTAAAAGTCAAATTCTGTTTCCGGTTTTTTGCGCACGGAAATTGAGTTTTTTCGTTTTGCGATTTTGGGAATCGTAAACGGTGATTTTTGCGCGCGTTTTTTGCGCTTGCAGAAAGGTTTTCCATGCAGACTGCAACGGCTGAACGAAGGTCCGAAAAGTACGCTGATAAAAGATGTCTCCAATCTCTCGATTGGACGATATCAGGCATCGCCGGCACGGGGAATCTATCGCCTCGTGCGCGGCGCCTTCTTCAGTTATACGTGTCCATCGCAAAGCTTGCGTATTGCGGGATTGTCGCACCCCTCGGCGCTATTGGTGACACACTGCGGCGCGTTTTGGATGGCGGGTCTTGCTCAGTCCGGACCATTCAACGCGCGCACAAGGAACTCATTAACGCGAATTTCATTTTCATCTACCAACGGCACGACAATTTTTGCCGAATTTTATTCAATCCGGCCGCGTTTTCGTACTGGACCGGAAAGAAGCACGAAAACACAACACCTTTACCTACACAATCCCACTCAAAACTACATACGACAAATTGTCACCCCGAAGATCGGAGGAATATCACTTCTTGTGTAAACCTCCGAAATAGTTCGGAACAAATAAAAGAGCACCGCGCGGGCGCGCGGACGATCAATATAAAGAAAAAAACGCCCAAAAATCCGGTCCTGTTCTCGCTGCTTTGCGTATTGCGCAAGGCGAACTTATTGCACGCCTCCGATCGTCGTCTCGCGCGCTTGCGTGCTCAATGCGAGGTGGACGCATTGGGCGCCGGCGTCGAATTGGTGAACCCGAGCGGCGTTGATTGGCAATACTGGGCGAGAAATTGGAAAGAAATGTCGGTACCGGTGAGAGAATCCACCGTATGCCGCGAGATATTGCCGAATTTAATTCGGCGGCAACCAACGGAACCAGAATTTATCCCGACGCGGCCGCCGATTGTCGAGATATCCGAGCATGAGCCGACACCGCCCACCGAAACCGAGATCAAACAGCTACTTTCAGCGCTCAATTTATCGATCAAGCAACCGGCAGATATCCCGGCCGCATTGCCGCCCGTGTCAGTACCGACACCGGCGCCGATGCAATTGACGGCCGATGATTTCGCCGTATTAGATGCGGCAAGGCGCCGCGTGAAAGGGGTTTACCAATGAAACCGACCGTCACCGTTTCAGCATGGAACTATTGCCAAAACCATTGCCCGTATTGCGTGAGCGGGAGTCATACCGCTGCCTACAAAGTCGAAAATTGTGAAAACGGCGTGCCGAAAAACGAAATCACAAATTTTGAACAGACCTTGAAATGGATCGATAAATTCCGCCCGGGCGCAACGATCCATGTGAGCGGAGGCGAGCCGCTTTTACGGCCGGACATTGATGAGCAAATCAGGTTAATTGTCGCCTCCGGACGAACTGACACAACCATTTTCACAAACGGTCTATTGATGCAAAAGCACCTGTGTCTCCTAGAGATGCCGGTCAAGTGGTGCATCACTTATCATCAGGATTGCGGCATTCCGATCGATGATTGGCTTGCGTTCGTGCAACCGGTAAAAGAGCGGCCGCATGTGCTGCATACGGTCGTTTCCACACTCGAACATTTCAAGCGTGCGTATGAGCTGCGTCCGTATCTGCTCAACCTTGGATGGAATTACTATGAAAAGTGGGACAGACGACCTGAAAACACCATGATTCACGGTTTCAAGGCGGACCCTGCCGATATAGAGGATATCGCCTCGAACCGTTTGACGCTCATCGTACCTAACGGAAATGTATATCCCTGCAACGACGCCAAGGACGGACCGATCGGGAATGTCTATGATATGACCGTCGATAGGGAAAAAGCGGAAAAGATGAACGCTACTACAAAGTCATGCGCCGAACGAAACGTGTGTTCGGCATTTCAAACGGCGGTATTGCTCGAAACGATATGAAGCGGGTTTTGTATCCCGTAGATGAAGAACAACGGGTTTTCTCTCCAAATAGAACCATCTTCGATATATCCCCTCAAAACCTCCATTGATCTATGTCGCGTGTGCCGTGCGATAATCCTTTCCGGAAGCGCGTGAGCGCCGCATTCTGTCGCGAAACCCCTTCTCAATGAGTGAGCAGATATGTCCCGAATCGGCAAGCCGGCAAAAGCCGCGTAGCGCTTCACGATGATGGACACCATGCGATCGGTGATACGGCCTTTTTCCTCGGCCCACCATAGGCGCCGGCTCCCCATGCCGATATTGACGAACAGAGGGGTTTTTTCGGGTTCCTCCGGAGCTGCATTCATAAACCGCCGGCTGAGCCATTCTTGAACCGCCTCGACCGGGCAACATGGCGACTCGCCGCGCGGTATTCCGATCGTCTGTCCTTTGCCTTCTTGATCTGTCTTGGAACGGGTGACGGTAAGTAGAATCCCTTCATCGGTGAAAGAAAGGTCGGAATAGTTCAGCGCGACAAGCTCCGATCGTCTGAGCGCGGACGTCCAACCGAGCAACAACATCGCCGCGTCACGCCGGCCCATGATCGATGAGTCGCACTTTGTCACCATGCGCTTTAATTCAGACCACGATATCGGCCTCGCTTTGACTTGCGGTTTCCCTCGCTCTTTGCGGATGCCTTTAAGCACTCGGGCAACCTGCGCGGTCTTGCAGGGAGATTCAAAGCCCGCTGCCGAATGAATCACGGATATCGCCGTTGACCGGCGCGATATCGTCGATACGCTCGAACCGCTGTCTGCAAGGTCGGTAAAATATGCGGCGATAGTCGCGGGCGCCGCCGGCAAGGTTTCAAGAATGTCGTGAGCAATGCGCCATTCAACAAACTGTTTCCAGTCGGATTCATAGGCAAGGCGGGTGTTATCGGCGATAGAGTGCGCGGCATAGTAATCGGCGCGTTCATACAGCCGATCCATTGCCTGAAACACATCTTGTTTTGTGATCTCTTCAGTCATGGCAACTCAACCCGATAGCCGACGCCGGCGCGCATGCCCGGTGATATCCGTTCGTCGGGCAAACCTGCTCGCCGTCGACGTCTACGCATATCAACCATTGCGTTTTATAGGTAGCTGCGGCGATCGTGACTTCTTCCGGAAGGAGCGGACAAACCCAGTATTCACCGATATCGCACGTCTGCGAATCCGGACAACTCCACTCATCGCAGACGAAATCAGGAATCAAGGGGTTTTGATCTGTATCATCACTTCCTCTTTCGTCTGTATCGGTATCGGTATATGTATTTGTAACAGTGTCAGAGATCGTGTCGGTGTCAGTATCAATGTCTTCATCCGTACCCACCATTTCAATCGATTCGCTTTCAAATTCGGGTTGTGAGTCAGTGAACTGATCTCCGTTCGTGTCCGTCCCATACGGTTGATCCGTGTTCTCTCCCATCGAATCAAGCGGGTCGGTGTCTCTATCTGTTTCGTTATCCGTGTCAGTGTCCGTGTCTGCTTCACTGTTTTGATAATCATGATCGCTCTCCTCTATGTTGAATTTTTCCGGGCTTTGACCGCATGAAGGAAACGCGGCCGCGATTAAAATAAATAGTACTGTTTTCATGTTGTCCTCTTTTTCAAACAGTTAAGCGGGACGCATACCGCGAATTTGCAATGTGTCATTCTCTCATAATCTTCCGAGACTTCCTTGATTCTGACTACTAGATGTTGGTGGCCATCGCCTCCAATATTTTTGATCGGTCCGTCTACGGTACCGGAATAAGTGCCCGCGTACGGGCCCCGAATCGTAAACCAGACCGGCACGCCGTCTGAGATCCACGAAATATCATTTTCCATGTTTGCCCCCTGATAATCTTCGGCTGATATAGTTTATGAAAGTACTATTTCGGCGAGTTTCCGCCCAAGCAATCACGCCCACTATTCCGCCGATAAAGCCAACGGCGGCGAATAGCGCGTATAAGATTGAAAAAAATTGATTTTGGTCTATCATTGTCTTACTCCAATTCTGAACGGTTGAGAGTGCGGGTTTCCCCGAGGGGAAACCTTCTATTTTAATTCCTTCAAATAAGTCTCACAAAGGTCCGCCGCGTCCTTCCATGCTGCGGATGCTTCTCTCAAAGAGCGCGTCAAGTCGAGCGGCGCTCCATTCGGCGGACAGGAGCACCGCGCGGCGTTCTCCAAATAGGTTGCCCGCGATACGGTCAATCGCATTCGGATATCTTTTGTTTCCATCTCGTCCGCATTGATCAAACCATCTTTATTCTTTTCTTCCATTCTGTCCTTCTTTCTCATCGAATCTGTGTCGATGAATCAACTGTGTGTCTCCCATATCCTTTTCACGCTCACCTGAGCGCGCATACTGCCGGAAAAAGAAACATCGTTTACAGACTGCCGAATCGGGAGGGGGAGGTTGAATCGAGTTTGATTTCATTCCCTGCCGGCGGCGAAGCTCACCGAGGAGCAACCCTAAAAACCCTGCCAATAATCCAAACCAACTATCCTGCATAATCCGTCTCTCTTGCCCCCTACCCTTGGACGGCCGATTACCGATAATATTTTATTATCGGTAATTGTTTTTGTCAATTATCGGTAATGTCTACCGTTGCTAAATCAACTTGATAATGATCGGCGTCTCTAATTTCTTGAACGGTTCTTTTCCAGATGGGATAAGCCGATATCAACTTTGCTTCATGTTGCCAACCGTCGGAACTCCAATTTCCGATTCTATTTACGTTTTTAGGTGCTGCTTCATGAGCCCAAATTCTTCCATCTGGATCGATAGAAACATGCTTGGTTTCATTTGGTATCGATACGACTATTTGAAATTTCAAAATTATGGGCATGGTTTTCATCCTTTGTAGTGTCGTTCGATTTGAATTGAATCAACGTATCACCGATAAGCGAATAAAAGCATGATATCAGTGGTTCGATATCGACTGACTGACTCAATACCAAAATCAACGCCTCACATTCTCTGCCGTTTAAATTCACTGAACCTACTCGAACACCTCGGTTTAATTTCGGGATGATTTCTTCCAACATGATTGCCTTTGTTGAGGCTTTCTTTGACATGTCATTCTTCCTTTCTGAACGGTTGAAATCTATCCTCTGTCTTCTAAATAGGTAGAACCGCATCTTGGACAGGATTTTAAACGCGGTCCTCTCCTCGGTATCGCGTGCATTCGATTACAGCTTGTGCACCTTACAAGCCTTATCGCTGCAATGTTTTTGTTGTTCGGTTTGCCGCTGTCGTGTTTCATGAAGGACCTAAATTGACCGTATCTTCTTCGACGGTCATCAATATTTTTACCTCTTTGATCTCCTCGACACGAAAAACAACGCGGTGATTTTCGTTGAGCGCATGATTCAACGCGGACTCATAGCCGTCCATTGAATCGCAGTCATTCGCCTGACAACTATATCCGCAATCGAGACAATGCCCGCGTCCGTTTGAGTAATCATCGGTCGTGATTATTTTAAGCACTTGTTCCGCCTCCTTTGTTTGGATGGTTTGGATGAAGAGAGTTGTATTGCCGCTTGCGCTCATTGCGTTTCAAGATCTCCTCAATCGGCAAGCCGCTCTCCTTGTCGAGATATTCGCCGCATGGAAACTTGTCGGACGGGAGAGGAGGAAACAGCGTTTCGAGCATGGGATCGGGAGGATTAACTCGGCACATGCCTGCCTTTGAAAAAAAACATTTGTCGCAATTTAGGTTCATGGTTCTACCCTTATCCCGCCGCGTTCGAGCCTCTCCCGTTCGAGCTGCGGCAATACGTCAAAATCAGCTTTGCAAATGCAGTTTTGTTTTCGCAATACCGACCAGCGATGTTTGACCGTGTCCCAGTGAGCATATGTAACGGTCTGGTTTTGATGAACAGTCGGACGAATAACCATTTTATCGAGTTCCGGATCTCCGGAAGAATTCAAGGTGGTGAGAAATCCACTTCGACGCGGTAAAGGCCTCGTTTTGATCGGAGCTCCGACGAGCTCGCACATATCGATCAATCTGAAAAGAGTCTCGTATTCATCAAGGCTCATCACCGCCCCCTTGTTCCTCCTCCTCTTTGAGTTCGATTTGAAATTGAATATCGACGCTTTTTGATTCGATTCGATAGGCTTTTGTCCGGACAGACAGGCGCCAATGAACCGCAAAAACCTTTCTGCAGCCGGTATTTAGGCATTCAACTACCAAATCACCTTCAATACCTTCCTCGGGATAAATGAGCGTCGCTTTCTCAATCTCTTTTCCGCAATCCGGGCACTTCGATCTCAAACTCATCAACATTTTAACGCCTCCTTTTCTTTGGTTTGCCGGCCAACATATCGAGCCATTCTTCACCAATATCGGCGAAGAATGATTCTACTCGGTGAGAAAATTTCTCGTTGTTCGCTGCTTGATAAACGTGCACCAAGTGGTGAATTCCGTTCACCAGGATCGCCGCGTCCCTCGGCGGTAGACTCGCGTGCAAATTAGACGTTGCACTCATTTTGAGAGTCTCAATGATAGCGAAAAACTCAGTATCGATCGGATTCTTTGACAGTGGTTTCATATCGGCAACTTGTTCGCGGGATCTTTGCCCGTGAGCTTCGATTGAAAGTAATCGCAAAAAAGATTTTGATAGTATCGCGCGGTTTCAATGTTGTCCGCATCTCCGAACGCATGAAACTCT
>MGMW01000012.1 GCA_001795035.1 Chloroflexi bacterium RBG_13_53_26 | reverse complement strand
AACTGCCGGCAGCGATGCTGCCAACATCCGGACATTGGCTGCTCGATCGGACGGGTACTATGTGCTGAACGGAGCCAAGCAGTTTATCACTAACGGCGGGGAGGCAGAGATATACTCCGTGGTAGTGATGACCGATCCGGCCAGAGGCAGCCGCGGTGCCAGCGTATTGATAGTGGAAAAGGGAACACCCGGCTTCTCCTTCGGTAAGAAGGAGAAGAAGATGGGCATTCGCGCCTCCTCTACAAGAGAGCTGGTCTTCCGTGATTGCCGCGTGCCCCAGGAAAACCTGATCGGCAAGGAAGGTCAGGGCTTTATTATCGCCATGAGAACACTGGACCGTTCCCGGCCTGGAGTAGGTGCGCAGGCCGTTGGCATCGCCCAGGGGGCCCTGGAAGCGGCAGTGGACTATTCACGCCAACGCATTCAGTTCGGTCATCCCATCTCAGCTATCCAGGCTGTGCAGCATATGCTGGCCGATATGGCCACCAACCTGGAAGCAGCCCGGGCCCTGGTCTATGCTGCGGCCAGAACGCTCGATGCCGGTGCCAGGAGCTTCACCGAAGAAGCAGCCATGGCCAAGCTCTTTGCTTCAGATATGGCTATGAGAGTGACCACCGATGCAGTGCAGATACTCGGCGGTGCCGGATATATGCGCGAATACCCTGTCGAAAAGATGATGAGGGATGCCAAAATCACTCAGATATACGAGGGGACCAACCAGGTTGTCAGGAATACCATCGCCCTGGAGCTGTTGAAAAGAAAGGCGCTGCGCGAATGAACATTGTGGTCTGCATGAAGCAGGTGCCGGGAAAATTCAACATAGAGATCGATCCTCAAACCGACACCTTGATCAGAGGCGGGACTGACAACATAATCGGCCCCTTTGACATGAATGCGCTGGAGGAAGGTTTCCGTCTGAAGGAGAAACACAGCGGCAAGGTTTACGTCATCAGCATGGGCCCCTCTCAGGTCGAGGAATCGCTGAGAGAAGCTGTCGCTCTCGGGGCAGACGAGGCCATTCTGCTGTGCGACCCCGCTTTCGATGGTTCGGATACCTGGGCTACCTCTTATGTCCTCTCTCGAGGCATCAGGAAACTGGATCGGCCCGACATCGTAATCTGCGGCAAACAGACGATAGACGGCGAAACCGGCCAGGTTGGGCCACAACTGGCTGAAATGCTGCAGCTTCCCTTTGTGTCCTGTGTCAGCAAGATAGAAGAGGTGGCAGATGGGCACATAACGGTGCAGAGAATGGCCGAGGAGGGCCACCACCTCGTTGAGATGCAGTTGCCCGGGGTAATCAGTGTAGTAAAAGAGATAAACGTGCCCCGATTGCCTTCTCTCCGCGGACTGATGCAATCGAAGAAGGCCCATATCACTCTCTGGAACGCCCGGGAGCTGGGCGTGGATGTTGCCAGAGTCGGACTGCAGGGTTCACCGACTCGAATAGTCAGAGTCTTCCGTCCCCAGCGGGCCAGCCAGGGTGAGTTGCTCCAGGGCAGCCCGGAGAGTCAGGTGGAACAGCTCATCGAAAAGCTCAAAGCAACGAAGGTTTTGTAGGGGTGTGATAGAGCAATATGACCGTGACCAATGATAGCTCCAGTGAAGTCTGGATATTTGCCGAACAGGCGGACGGCAAAACGAAAGGTACAGCTTACGGGTTGATTTCCAAAGGGCGTAAACTGGCCGACGACCTGGGTACAAGAGTCTCTGCGGTATGCTTCAGTCACAGCACTGAAGGAGCACAAGAGCTGATCTCCTGTGGGGCTGACAGAGTCTATTTGGTGGATGATCCCGACCCGATCAACCATGATGAGGAATCGTATGCCAGGGAGCTTATCGAGCTGATCCGCCGTGAGAGGCCGTCAATTGTGCTTGCCGCCGCCACTCCCTTGGGTTCTTCCTTTATCCCCAGAGTCGCCGCCGCACTGGACACGGGACTGACCGCCAACTGCACTGTACTCGAAATCGATTTGGAGAGCAGGCTCCTGGTACAAACGCGGTCGGCTTTCGGGGGCAACCTGATGGCCACAATCATCTGCCCGCAGGCAAGACCTCAGATGGCTACTGTGCGTCCTTATGCATTCAAGAGAGGCATATCGGATCAGTCGCGTCAGGGGAAGATAGTGCGTGTGGACCTCGAAAAACAGCCTGTTTCTTCCAGAACGAAACTGCTCAACGTGATCAATGACCTCGGCCAGAAAGTCAAACTTGAAGAGGCTGACATCGTCGTCTGCGGAGGCCGCGGACTGGGAAAAGCAGAGAATTTTCATGTCATCGCCGAACTGGCCGATGTCCTTGGCGCAGGGCTGGCATCTTCACGTCCTCCAGTAGATGACGGCTGGATCGCCTATTCACACCAGATCGGGCAGACAGGGAAAACCGTTGCTCCCAGGCTTTACATAGCCTGCGGCATCTCCGGAGCCCCCCAGCATCTGGCCGGGATGCAGAACTCGGAGATTATCCTGGCTATCAATGAAGACCCCCGGGCCCCCATCTTTGAAGTAGCTACCTACGGTATTGTGGGCGATCTCTTCAAAGTAGTACCCATGCTCACTGCCAGACTCGGAGAGCTTCGAGGTTAGCGGCATCACTCATCCGGGCACTGGCGCGTAACTTCAGGCTCGGATGAAGCGCAAAACCTCAGCATCAACACCCCTGCAGTCAACCCCAGCGCACCGCCATAGATGAAGGTGGCCCACGAACCGATATGTTCCCACAATAACCCCGCAATGAGGCCGGCTGGCAAAGCCACCAGGCCTATGAACGTATGGAGAGTCCCCAGAGCAGTCCCCCTGCAATCTTCTGGAGCCAGATCACAGGCAAAAGCCCGCTCCGCGCCCACGACCAGGGCATAGACCAGACCATATAATACGAAAAGGACTACTAAAGCCGCTGTGGAGTGCAGGAAGGCAAATCCGATACAGGTCAGCCCAAAAAACAGGTACCCCAGCGTGAGCACCTTTCCCCTGCCCACCCTGTCCGAGAGAATCCCGGCAGGGATGGACATGACAGCATAGACTACATTGTAAAGAGCGTACAGCAGTATGGCTATGCCTACTGCCGATTTCTCGGAGGCGCCCTCCCCAAAAACGTCCTGGGCCCGCAACACGAAGAACATGTAAGTGAAATTGCCCAGAGCGAAGACGGCGGCTATTAACACAAACCACCTCAGTTTCTTCGGCAAAGCTTTGAAACTGACGCCCAAACCTCTGTCCTTCTGGGGTTCTCGCCTGACCTCAGCGATGCGGAAGAAAGGAATGAGGGCCACAAAGGCGATCACAGCGCCAGCCAGGATGATCACTTCGAATCGAAGATCGAAACACCAGAAGAGCAGAAAGGCCAGGAGGGAGCCACCTATGGCGCCCGTTGTGTCCATCGCCCGGTGAACCCCAAAGGCCCTGCCTCTGATTTGGGATCCCGCCGAGTCAGCGATAATGGCATCTCTGGGAGCCTCTCGCAGTCCCTTGCCTACTCTCTCCGCGGAACGGGAGATCAAGGCATGCTGCCAGACCGTTGAGAAGGCTAGAGACAACTTGGCCATCGCCGAGAGTGCATAACCCCAGAAGACGAATGGCTTTCTGGCTCCGTACCTGTCTGACCAATACCCCGATAAGACCTTCAATGCACTGGCTACGCTGTCCCCCAGGCCGCCAGTCAAACCGACAGCAAAAGCTGTCCCCCCCAGGGCAGTGATATACATGGGGAGAATCGGCAACACCATCTCGCTGCTGAGGTCAGTCAGAAGACTGACCAGACCCAGCAGGAAAATGTTCAGACCTAGACCCTGGAAGAACCTCTTCTTCACTCATCTCCTTCATCGAGCATGTCTTTGGGCAGTTCGTTCACAGTCCTCGATCAGTATTCAGATAACATATTCCACAGCATCGCCCGCTGTCAACAAAGTCACGTACAACCACATCGCTACTATCGCCACAACATTGCACAAGTCGCTTGACATATTATAACAATATTGTTATAATTGCCTCCGCAGCGTGGGAGATCGAGTACTACGAGACTCCGCGAGGCAGATGCCCAGTGCAGGAGTTCATCGATTCGCTGGACGCCACATCGAAGGCCAAAGTAGCCCGCACGCTGGATCTATTGGAGCAATTCGGTATCAAGCTGCGCATGCCCTTTGCCAAGCATGTGGAAGGAGACCTGTGGGAGCTTCGCACTAGGGTTGGGTCGGATCAGCATCGTATCATCTACTTCCTGTTCACTGGCGGGGTGTTTGTCCTCCTGCACGGATTCGTTAAGAAGACCAGCCGAATGCCCCAACGGGACTTGGAAACGGCCAGAGATAGACGGGACGATTTCCTGTCAAGAAGGAGACGAGCATGAACTGGAAAGAACATAAGAAGCAGCTAATGAGAGACGCTGAGTTCAGGAAGGAGTACCAGGCTCTCGAGCCGCAATACAAGCTGGCCAGCACCATCATCAAATTGCGCCTGTCAAAAGGCTGGTCTCAAGAGGAACTTGCCAGAAGAATGGGCACCAAGCAGTCGGCCGTAGCCAGACTGGAGAGTGGCACATCGCTGCCCTCCCTTTCGACCGCCAAGAGAGTGGCCGAAGCCCTCAACGCCGAACTCGACGTGGTCATCCGCCCAAAGGCCCGATCCTCCCCTCGCGTCGCCCGCTGACCCATACCCCATCCCCTCAGCAGAACTGACTCGCTTCACCGTTCGTTTCACACTTGAAGTCCCCACCCGTCTTCGCTGCGTGCGGCTCTCCCCGCGGACATGTATAATTTAACCAGCTTTGGCAGAAGCCTCGCAGCCTGAGAGGATAGCAGCGCGGAACATGATCGAGTTTGGATACGCCGGCAAAATACTTTTGGTGGATCTGTCCTCAGGCAACGTCCAGGAGATTTCCACATCCGACTACGCTGACATCTTTGTGGGCGGCAGAGGCATTGCCGCCAGGACCTACTGGGACATGGTTCCTCCGCAAACCGATGTCTTCGACGCCGGGAACAGGCTGATCTTCGCCACTGGCCCCCTGGCTGGGATTCCCGTCCTGGGCGGCTCCAGATGGACCATCTGCGCCAAATCGCCTCTCACGGACCCTCCCCGGTTCTGCTATGCCAATCTGGGCGGACGTTGGGGGGCGGAGATGAAATTCGCCGGCTATGACGCCATAGTGGTTGGTGGCAAATCTGAGAAGCCGGTTTGCCTGTTCGCGCACGACGGGACGGTGGAACTGCGGGATGCCTCCGCACTGTGGGGCAAAGGCTCCATTGAGACCAGGGATATCCTCAAAGACCAGCTTGGCAGCACCGTCAGGGTTGTCGCCATCGGACCGGCCGGTGAGAATATGGTGGCAATCTCCAACATCCTGGCCGACAACGACGCCAGTGGCTCCGGCGGCCTGGGGGCCGTCATGGGGTCAAAGCAGCTCAAGGCCATCGTGGTCAGGGGCACCGGAAGACAGGCCAGAGTAGCTCAACCCGAAAGACTGGCGGAGTTGATCAAGTGCTTCCGCAGTATGGAAAGGGGTGTTTTCGTGGCCTGGGGCACGGACTATCAGATGGACGGCCCCAGAACAAAGAAGGATCCCTGCTACGGCTGCCTCGGCAACTGCCTCCGGGCCACGTACTCCGCCGAGAATGGCAAGAAGGGCAAGTTCATGTGCCAGTCGGCCATGTTCTATCAGCCCTGGGCTTACCGGTTCTACGGCTGCAGCAATGAGGTGCCTTTCTATGCCAACAAGCTCTGCGACGACTATGGTCTCGACACATGGGCCGTTGCTGCCTTGATAGCCTGGCTGAACAGATGCCACAGGGCCGGCATATTCACCGACGAAAACACCGGCCTGCCTCTCTCCAAACTCGGCAGCCTGGAGTTCATCGAGACCCTGGTCAGGATGGTCTCGTCTCGGGAAGGCTTTGGAGGTGTTCTGGCTCAGGGAAGAGATAGAGCCGCCAGATCGCTGGGTGATGAAGCAGAATCCCAAATCAGGCATGCAGACCCCTACGACCCCAGGCTGTATCTCACCACCGCACTTCTCTGGGCCACTGAGCCCAGGGAGCCTATACAACAGCTACACGAGGTCGGGCTGCCCCTGGCCCAATGGGTAAGCTGGGTCAAGGGCATTGACGGGGCCTACGTTTCCACGGAAGTGCTGCGCACCATCGCCGGGAGATTCTGGGGGACCAAGGCGGCTGCCGATTTGACCACATGGCAGGGCAAAGCCCTGGCGGCCAGTAGAATCCAGGATCGGGAGTACGCCAAGGAGTGCCTCATACTCTGCGACTGGCTATGGCCCAGCATGACAGTTGCCAACTCCTCCGAGCACGTCGGCGATCCCTCGCTCGAAAGCCAGATCCTTTCCGCCGTCACCGGGAATGAAGTTGACGAGGCAGGACTCTACAGGATAGGCGAAAGGGTCCTCAATCTGCAGCGGGCCATACTGATCAGGGAAGGACATCGGGGCAGGGAAGATGATAAACTCCCCGATGAGTGGCATGTCCGACCGCTCAAGGCCAACGCCACCAACATCGACTGTCTGGTGCCGGGAAAGGCCGGGAAGGTGGTCTCCCGAAAGGGGGCTGTGGTCGACCGCGCCGGATTCGAGAGGACAAAAGACGAGTACTACCGGCTCAGAGGGTGGGACGTGACCACAGGGCTGCAGACTTCGAACAAGCTGGAGGAGTTGCTGCTGAGCGACGTTGCCGCCGATCTGCGATCCAGAGGACTTTTGGCCGATTCAAAGGCCCAGAGGGTCTGATCGAATGAAACGCTATCCTGTCATCGAAGAGATTCATATACCCCCCGGTGCCGCCCAACCCTTCGAGATTTTCCGCCAGCAGCCCTTCAGTTTCTTTCTGGACAGCGGCATGAATGAAATGAGCCTGGGACGCTATTCTTTTGTGGGCAGCAGCCCATTCCTCATCCTGACAAGCCACAACAGCCAGCTCGTCCTGGCCGGCTCTGAAGGCAGCCAGACCGGAAGCGCCAGCCCCTTCGACACTCTGGACGAGTTGCTGCACCGGTACGCGCTGGAACCCGGCCCTTATCCCACACCATTCCCCGGCGGAGCACTGGGCTATTTCAGCTACGACCTCTGCGGTTTGATCGAGAAGCTGCCCCGCACTGCTGTTGACGACCTGCTCCTCCCCGAGTGCTGCATCGCTCTCTACGATCTGGTCATCACCTTCGACCACCTGGAAAACAGGGCCTACATCGCTTCCACCGGCTTCCCGGAGCAGGATGAGGAGAAGAGGTTGAGAAGAGCCCACCAGCGGATGAAAGAGGTGAAGGAACGCCTGCTGGCATATTCCCACCGGTCATCCCCTCCATCATCGTCTCCTCCTGAACAGCCCCTTCCCGGAGGCAGCCACAAAATGTCGGGGATAACCCTGCGCTCCAACTTCACCCGCCAGGGGTACCTCACTGCAGTGGAAACGGCCAGAGAGTATATCGCCAGAGGAGACATCTTCCAGGTCAATCTCTCTCAACGTTTTGAGACGGAGTTGCCAGTGCCGCCCTACGAGCTGTACCAGCGCCTGAAGGGGATCAACCCGGCTCCTTTTGCTGCCTATCTCAGCTTCGATGATGTCACCGTCATCTGCGCTTCACCGGAGAGGTTTCTTAAGGTTGACGGCGATCTGGTGGAAACACGCCCCATGAAAGGCACCCGCCCTCGTGGCAACTCTCCAGCCAAGGATGAAGCCCTGGCCAGAGAATTGCAGAATAGCGCCAAGGATAGGGCAGAGAACGTCATGATCGTTGACCTGGAGAGGAACGACCTGGGGAGGGTCTGCCGCTACGGCACGGTGAGGGTGAGAGAATTGTGGACGCTGGAGAAGTATGCTACAGTATTCCAACTCACCTCTTGTGTGGAGGGAAAACTGCGCC
>MGMW01000011.1:6685-8191 GCA_001795035.1 Chloroflexi bacterium RBG_13_53_26 | reverse complement strand
TGCTGCCCCTGGCCTCCATTTGCAGGCGAAGCAGCCTTTCGTAGGCCACAATAATAGAGGGGAGTGAGCCTTCCCTCTGCGCCCACTCCCCTATTCTGTCAAGAACCCTAGTGTGCTTGTTTTTCTCCCTGACCACCTGGTGTTCCTTTGGCATCCCCCTCGCCGGCAGTGATCTCCTTGTACCATTTGCCATGGTGGCTCTGGGCATATTCCGCAGATACCTTGCCTTTGATCATGGACTTGAGTGACTCGGTCATCCGCGGATGGATAGCGCCGAGGTACAGATGGACCAGCAGCATAGCTCCACCCACGATGAAGCAGAGGTCATGCACTATGACCATCCAGTCGAAGACCTCCGCAGGCAACGTGTCCTTCAGAAACCACATGAAGATGCCAGTGAAGACAAATCCCAGCGCGCTGAAGAAGGCCACCACGGCCCAGAGCTTCTGACCGGTGTTCATGTCGCCTTGGGGCGGCATCTTCTTCTCATCACCGCCGAAGTAGTAGTCTGGCGCCGCCTTGAGCCAGGCCAGATCATCCTTGCCCCAGGTGAAAATCTCTTTCACAAAGTGAAGCGACCGCCCCGGCTTGGCCAGAAAGAACAGCAGCGGCGCTGCCACGAATATCACTGCGGCAACACGGTGGATGACGCGGGTAATGCCCCCTTCGGCAATGCTGCTGAACGCGGGCACATAGAGAAACAGACCGGTGACAGCCAGGACGAGAGCAGCAATAGTTATCGTCCAGTGAAACCACCGGGCGCCACGGCTATACTTGACTAATTCGTGGTGCGTCATGTTACTTGCCCTCCTTTGCCTTCACCATCCTGGCACGGGCGACCATGTAGTTCAACAGCAGGCCCCCTGCCACCACTCCGACCACACCGTAGCCAACGGGCTGGAGAATATCCTGCCACAATGTAACTGACGGGGATACCTCGGGATTGACCGGGAGCTTGTGGTCTTTCAAGGAATGGTTCACCACGTACAGTACGTGCAGCCCATCTAGTTCCTCTTCACCATAGAGGCGGGCGTCGCCTCCAAGCTCCGCCACTCTGGCCTGACCCTTGGCAACCATTGCGTCACGCTCACCAAAGTCCAGAGCGCCAGGTGGGCAGGTCTTCACACAGGCTGGCTCAAGTCCACTGGTGACACGGTCAATGCAGAAGATGCACTTGTTCATCTTAGCTTTGCCAGTCAGCCTGCTGCCATCGAGTCGCGGCACATCGAAAGGACAGGCTTCCACGCAGTAGCCGCAGCCAGTGCACTTGTCCTTGTCATAGGCTACAAAACCCAGGTCATGATGGAAGACTGCCTTGGTAGGGCAAACCTTTACGCAGCCTGCCTCGGTGCAGTGCATGCAGGCCCGTCTGGTGAAGAGCCAGGCAAGATCGCCATCGCTCTCAACCTCATTGAAGCGCATCTTTATCCAAGTCCGCGGCGAGAGATCCGGTGGGTTCTCGTAACTGCCGGTATTGGTGGTCACATCTGCCTCCAGCTCGTTCCA
>MGMW01000011.1:0-6651 GCA_001795035.1 Chloroflexi bacterium RBG_13_53_26 | reverse complement strand
CCAGTGCCAGGGCATGCCGATCTGGTGCACGGTGGTGCCATTCATCTGGAAGGGCTTGAACCTCTTGGTTACCAGGGCGACGGCGCTTATCTCGCCGCGTTTGTTCCAGACGACCACCCTGTCACCGTTATTAATATCCTTTTCCACGGCCAACTCCTCACTCATCTCCACAAACATCTCAGGCATCTGCTCCACCAGCCAAGGCAGGTTTCGGCTCATCTGACCGGCCTGCCAGTGCTCCACCACGCGGTAGGTGGAGGCCACAATGGGATACTCGTTTGGTGTGGACTGCTCATCCGGCCGCCATATCTTGATCACCGGGTCGTTCATTGTCCCCGAGAGAGGATTGGCTTCAAGCGGACTTTCCCACGGCTCGTAGTGTTCGGGCAGCGGGCCATCAACCAGCGAGGCTTCTCTGGTGCCAAGGTTCGCCGTAAACAGACAGCCGTGCCCCTCTGACCTCATGATGAAGGGCTTGTGGCCGCCGTAGACCATGGCTTTTCCACCGCCGTCCGGCACGTCGCCCTTCCAGCTACCGGTGGTATCACCCAACCAGGTGATCACCGGTTGCTCCTGGTCCCATGGTTGGCCATTGAGGTCAACAGCAGCTCTGTTGTAGACGATGCGGCGGTTAAGTGGCCAGCACCAAGCGTAGTAGGAGTAAAGCCCGATTGGCTTGTAGCCGGCGGCAGTATCGTAACCACCATTGCCAACGTCCGCTTCGTAACGCCGGGCAGTCCGGTTGCCGATAAGTCTGGTCTCCGGCCACATATCCAGATGTGCCTGCTCAAAAGCGTCCAGAGACTCCTGCTCCACGCAGGAGCCGCAATAGACCCAGTTTCCGCAACTGGTAGTGCCATCCTCCTTGAGGTTGGCGAAGCTGGTCATCAGCTTACTGGTGACCAGATCGTAGCCATTCATTTCTTTGAGCACCTTCTGGGCATCGACATGCTCGCCTTGGGGAGCATAGTCCCAGGTGAGGCTGAGGATACCATCACGGTTGGGGGCAGTGGCATCAGCCTCGTACAGCTCCCTTATCTTCAGCATGAGTTCATTGAGCATCTCCAGGTCTGCCCGGGCTTCGCCGGGAGGATCGGCGCACTTGTAGCGCCACTGCACCCAGCGGCCGCTGTTGCTGACAGTGCCCTCCTTCTCGAAGGATCCGACAGCGGGAAGCTGGAAGACCTCAGTATTGATGGTGGCGGGGTCAACCCCCGGCCGCTTCCAGAAGACCGAAGTCTCCGTCTCCCACATATCGACACAGACCAGCCAGTCCAGAGTATCCAATGCCTTTAACGTCTGGTTGGCATTGGGGCTGGCCACAGCAGGGTTCTGCCCCCAGCACATCAGCCCCTTGACTTTTTCTTTCTTGGTCTCGTCGCCCCTCTCCATGGCATCGAAGAGAGCAATGTGAGTATAGTTCTTGCCCGATTTCGGTTTGGGCATATAGTGGAAGGCAAAGTCGTTATCAATAGTAGCGGCGGTGCCATACCACGCCTTAAGCAGGCTCTTGACGTACTTAGGGGTGTTCTTCCACCAGTTGAGGCTCAGGGGGTCAGTGGTCTTGGGCGTTACCCGATTTATGTACGTCAGCAGGTTGATGTCTGTATGTACCGGGACATTGAGGTATCCGGGTATTATATGGGACAGCAGGGCCTGGTCGGTCGAACCCTGCACGTTTGACTCGCCGCGCATGGCCTGGATACCACCGCCAGCCACCCCGACATTGGCCAGGAGGAGCTGGAGGATAGCGTAGGACCGGATGACCTGGACGCCGTTGGTGTGATGGGTGGCACCCATGGCATACAGGATGTTTCCGGACTTGCCCACAACTCCGCTCTTGGCGAAGGTCTCGGCGACCTCGAGGAATTTCTCCACTGGGGCACCGCTGATCTTGTTGACCATCTCCGGCGTGTAGCGAGCGAAGTGCTTCTTAAGGATCTGGAAGACGCAGTTCTGGTCCTGGAGGGTCTTGTCCTGGAGAGGCACGCCGGCAGCATCCACCTGATAGGTCCACTTTGACTTGCCATATGTTCGATTTGCGGAGTCATAGCCTACGAATAGTCCATCCAGGTCGGGAGGTCCCTGGTACTCCGGGTTCACCAGGAAGGCCGCATTGGTGTACTCAGTGACATAGGTCATGTTGTAGTTGCCGGGGTTGGCCTCCATGTCATCAATGACCCATTTGATGACGCCGCCGATGAAGGCCACGTCTGTCCCGGACCTGATGGGGCAGTAGATGTGGGCCTTCGATGCGCTCCGGGTGAACCTGGGGTCGACGACGATGAGCTTGGCACCCCGATCTATGGCATCGGTGATGTGTCCATAGGCGGCAGGGTGGTTCTCCGCCGGATTGCCGGCGATCACCATGATATAGTCAGAATTCGCGACGTCGGTCCAGTGGTTGGTCATGACCCCTCGGCCGAAGGTTGCCGCCAGACTGGCGACAGTGGCCGAGTGTCATATACGGGCCTGGTGTTCCAGATACACCAGTCCGAGGCCGCGCATCATCTTAGACAGGAGATAGCACTCTTCATTATCGAGAGCTGCGCCACCGAGACAGCCTATGGCCTCAGTGCGGTTGGATGTGAAGTCTCCTTCATTGGCTATCCAGTTGGCGTCCCTAGTGGCCTTGATCTTCTCGGCAATCTTATCCAGAGCCTCTTCCCATTCGATTTCCTCCCATTCAGTGCCACCGGCTCTGCGGTAGCGAGGTTTCTGCAGCCGTCGCTCATTGTCCGCGCTGAGCTGGCGCATGGAAGCCCCCTTGGCGCAGGCGGCCCCGCGATTAACAGGGTGATCGGGATCGCCCTCAATATTGACCACCTTGCCATCCTGAGCGGCAACAAGGAACCCGCAACCCGAGCCATCGTAGGGGCAGATGGTGTACCCTTCACCGATGGGCTTATGCAGATCGACCACCATAGATGCATCAGCAGAGGCTGGCTTTGCATCAATGGCTTTGTAGATCAGAAGGCCACCCGCAGTGGCCGCCCCCGAGAACTTCAGGAAATCTCTTCGGCTCAGTTCCACAATTTTTCTCCTCCCTTAAGCATGATTATTCTTTGAACAGGGCATTGACCTCGGACTATCAGGCCCAGCCCGGACTCCCCCCTTTTCACTATTGGAAAACACAATTCCAAGAAGTTAGCAGCAATGCGATATCTGTGTCAAGGGGAGAGCAACAGAAAAAGAAGTAGCTGCCTCGTTAGAGGCTTCGGCTACTTCTTTATGTTGTCACCCTTCGGCTTCCCTTGTTGGCACGGCCTGTGTTATGCACCAGTCCAGATCACATTACTCCCTAGCTTCGACTTAGTATTTTATGCTACTTGCAAAACTTTGGCAAACTCGGCACAATTTTGGCTGATTTTGCTCAGACCGATTTGAAAAAGTCCACCCGCAGATGATAGAATACTGATGCCTAGGGGAGGTAATTTATTGCAGGAACGATTAGAAGAACGATTGCATGGACTGCTCACCCAGTTTGAAGGGCAGAACGGCGCTGTTATCCCTCTACTACAAAAGGTCCAGGAAACATTTGGCTACCTTCCACGAGAGACAATCGCTCAAGTCGCCAAGTTCTTCAAAGTCTCTGAGAGCGAGATCTTCGGGGTAGCCACTTTCTACGCCCAATTTCGTTTCACCCGCCCCGGCGATCATGCCATCAAGGTTTGTCTGGGCACGGCTTGCCACGTGCGAGGCGGGACACAGATCATGGGGACAATTGAAAGGGAGCTGGAGGTCAAATCTGGGGGCACCACCAAGGACTACAAATTCGGCTTGGACAGAGTGGCCTGTTTTGGTTCCTGTGCCTTGGCGCCCGTGTTGGTAATCGATGACAAAGTGTATGGGCGGCTGACTACCAGCAAGGTGAAGGAGATTATTGCCAAATATCAATAGCCCGCAATGCCTCCTTCTTAACTAGGGAGAAGCCTATGACTCAGACGAAGACTTTCGAAGACATACGCCGTGAAGCTAAAGCAGAATGGGAGGCACTGGAGCACAGCCAGAAGCCTCGTATTTTTGTTGGCACCGCCACGTGCGGCATGGCAGCAGGGGCTGAAGAAGTGCTCAGGGCGATCGAGAAGGAGTTGACTCAAAGGGGCATAGAAGCCATCATCACCCAGGTTGGCTGCATTGGCCTGTGCTACTCCGAGCCTATGGTAGATATTGTTAGACCGGGGCAAGCTCGTGTCTCCTATGGCAGCGTAACCCCTGAAATGGTCCCCCGGTTAATTGAAGAACACCTGGTGAACGGCAATCCCTGCTCCGACCTGGCTCTGGGGACTCTGGGAGACGGACAAGCAGGAGACATCCCCTCCCTCTTTGAGCTGCCCGTTTTGAAACCCCAGGTGCGTATAGTACTGCGCCATTGTGGCCTGATAGATCCTGAGAACATCAGACACTACATTGCTAACGGAGGCTACAGCGGTCTGGCGAAGGCCCTTCAGATGACCCCCGATGAAGTCATCGGGGAAATGAAGAAATCAGGACTGCGTGGCAGGGGAGGGGCTGGCTTTCCTACCGGGCAGAAGTGGGACTTCTGCCGCAAATCACCAGGCAGAGAGAAATACATCATCTGTAATGCCGACGAAGGCGACCCGGGCGCCTTCATGAACCGTTCCTTACTGGAAGGTGATCCACATTCGGTTCTGGAGGGCATGATAATCGGGGCCTACGCCATGGGAGCAAGTGAGGGTTACCTCTACTGCCGTGCAGAGTATCCCCTTGCCTTGAAGCGTCTCAGGATTGCTATGGGGCAGATGGAACAGTACGGCCTTCTGGGAGATGGCATCCTGGGCTCTGGTTTCGGCTTCCATTTGAAGATCAAGGAGGGCGCAGGGGCTTTCGTTTGCGGGGAAGAGACAGCACTGATGGCTTCTATTGAGGGCAAGAGGGGTATGCCTCGAAGCCGACCTCCGTTCCCCGCTGTCTCCGGTCTGTGGAGCAAACCCACTAATATCAATAATGTAGAGACCTGGGCCAATGCAGCAGCCATTTTCCAGAATGGTGCCGACTGGTATGCCGGCTACGGCGTTGAAGGGAACAGAGGGACCAAGACCTTTTCCCTGGTGGGCAAGGTAGAACGTACTGGACTGATTGAGGTGACGCTGGGTATTACCCTAGGTGAGATTATCAATAGTATCGGTGGCGGGATCGTGGGAGGCAAAGCCTTCAAGGCAGTACAGACGGGAGGGCCCTCGGGAGGCTGTTTATCGTCGGATTTCCTCAATTCTCCTGTTGACTATGAATCCCTTACCAAAGCCGGCTCCATTATGGGCTCAGGCGGCATGATAGTCCTGGACGAGGATACCTGCGTTGTGGACCTGGCACGATACTTCCTCACCTTTGTCCAGAATGAGTCCTGCGGGAAGTGCGTGCCCTGCAGGGTAGGAACAAGGCAGATGCTCCGCATTCTGGAGCGCATAACTGAGGGTGAAGGGAAACCCGATGACATTGAAGAGCTTCAGAGGCTGGCCGAGACAGCCAGGGACGGATCGCTCTGTGCTCTGGGCAGTACAGCACCCAACCCTGTCCTGACCACCTTACGCTACTTCCGCAAAGAGTATGAGGCTCATATTAACGAAAAGAGATGCCCCGCGAGGGCCTGCCAGAAGCTGGTCTCGTGCTATATCCTGCCCGACAAATGCGAAGGTTGCGGGATCTGCATCAAAACCTGTCCCGTGGAGGCGATAGCCGGCGGCAAGAGAATGATACACGTCATCGATCAGACAAAGTGTACCAGGTGTGGAGCTTGCATCGATGTCTGTCCGCCACGGTTCTCTGCCATAGTGAAGGTCTCCGGCGAGAAGATAGAGGTGCCTGAAGAACCTATCCCGGTGGTACCCAAGAAGAAGCAGGAGAAACGGTCAGAGGGAGAGTAGTTCCCCCAGGAATGAACTTCGAGGAGCCATTCAGAGTATGAACGCAGTCAGTTTGACCATCAACGGTCAGAAGATCAGTGTCGCTGCCGGCAGAACTGTGCTTGAGGCGGCTCAGGAGGCAGGCATCTATATCCCTACGTTATGTCACCATCATGGCTTGCCTCCCCACGGCGGCTGTCGCCTTTGCCTTGTGGAAATCGAGGGCATGCGACGCTTGACCACCGCCTGCACTACCCCGGTGGCTGAAGCAATGGCGGTAAAAACAGATACACCGCAGATACAGCAGCTCAGGCGCAATATCCTGGAGCTCATTCTGAGTGAACATCCTCACGCCTGCTTTGACTGCGATCGCAAAGAGCGTTGCGGTCCTCTCGATATCTGCCTGCGCAATGTGGCAGTAACCGAGCGCTGTGTGGCTTGCCCCAAGAACAAGCGCTGTGAATTGCAGACGGTCGCCGACTACATCGGTGTCCAGCCAACAACTCTTCCTTATACATATAGAGGATTGCCTATCGAGAGGGACAGCCCCTTCTTTGACCGTGACTATAACCTCTGCATCCTCTGTGGCCGCTGTGTCAGGGTCTGCCAGGAGGTGAGGGGGGCAGGAGCAGTTGCCTTCACCTACCGCGGCAGTCAGGCACTGGTGGGCACTGCTTTCAACCAGACTCTCGAGGACGTGGGATGTCAATTTTGCGGTGCCTGTGTTGATGCCTGTCCCACCGGCGCGCTGGTGGAGCGCTCCGCCAAGTGGATGGGCACTCCAGAC
>MGMW01000010.1 GCA_001795035.1 Chloroflexi bacterium RBG_13_53_26 | reverse complement strand
GCACCACGTCCAGTGCCAGACCACGTCCTTCTGGGCAGGTTCACAAGTTAAAGTAGATGAGCTTTGCTCGGCGCA
Organism: Chloroflexi bacterium RBG_13_53_26; assembly: GCA_001795035.1. Classification (GTDB taxonomy): domain Bacteria; phylum Chloroflexota; class Dehalococcoidia; order UBA2247; family RBG-13-53-26; genus RBG-13-53-26. Next base: position 6,516 of record MGMW01000010.1, on the reverse strand, counting down.
GAGCAGTGAATCATATGGTATGAGATACAAGACCAACAGATGAGGACACTTTAGATAGAGGAGGGAAAATGATCGGAATCTGTTCGTATGGCGCATATGTACCCCTTTATAGATTAGCCCGTGAGATAATGGTTCTCGAGGGCAAAGGGGGTGCGGGAGAGCGATCAGTGGCTGGTGCTGACGAGGATGCTCTCACTATGGCGATTGATGCCATTCTCGACTGCACGAAGGGGATGGATCGCGGATCAATCGAAGGATTGCTCAATGCCACGACGTCATCTCCATTCGCTGAGAAGCAAATTGCAGCCGCCGCCGCAGCCGCACTGGATTTCAAGGACAACATCATTGCAGCGGACATCGGCCATTCACTCAGAGCTGGCCTGACTGCGGTAAGACTGGCTGCAGACACTGTCAAGGCTGGCTCGGCAAAGAAGGTAATGGTCACGGCCGCCGACCGTCGTCTTGGGACTCCCCTTTCAGCCATGGAATCGAATGGCGGCGATGGGGCTGCTGCTCTCCTGCTGGGGGACAAGGATGTGATTGCCAGCATTGAAGGCTTCTATTCATTCTCGTCTGATTTCACTGATACCTGGAGACCAGCGACTGATCAGTTCGTCCATGTCTGGAGTGATCGTTTCGCTGTGGCTGAAGGCTATCAGCCAATGATGCAGCAGGCACTCGCTGCAGCGATGAAGAAATTTGGGATTGAGCCTAAGGACGTCACCAAGCTGGTCTACAACGGTCCCGATGCCAGGACGCACGGGGCCGTAGCCACAGCGCTGAAGTTCGATCCCAAGACCCAGGTGCAGGACCCGCTCTTTAGCGTGCTGGGTAACACTGGGGCCGCGTTCCCCCTGATGCTGTTGGTGGCCGCTCTGGAGAAGGCCAAGGCTGGAGATAGCATACTGGTAGCTGCCTATGGTGACGGAGTCGATGTAATGCTTCTTAAGGTGACGGATGATATTGAGAAGGCCAGAGACAGACATGGTGTGCTGGGCTATCTGAAGTCAAAGAAGATGCTGCCCAGCTATGTGAAGTACCTCAGACTGCGCCATCTCTTCTTTGTTGAGTCATCACGGATGACCCCGATCACCCCGGGCCTGGCCCAGCTCTGGAGAGAGCGGGATTCGATGTACAAGCTGCATGCCAGCAAGTGCAAACAGTGCGGCTGGGTGGAGTTCCCAATAAGGAGGATCTGCCCCAAGTGCTACTCCAAGGATGACTACCAGCAGGTCAAACTGTTGGATCAGAAGGTCAAACTCTATAGCTTCAGCACAGATACCATCCCCACCATCCCTGAAGTTACCGACCCCCCGCAGGGCAGAGCCATTATCGACTTCGAGGGCAGCACCAGGATGGAACTCGAGATGACGGACTTTGGCAACATCCAAGACCTCAAGGTTGGTCAGCCTATGGAGATGACCTTCAGAAGGCTGGAGAGGCAGGGAGACGTCGCTGCCTACGCTTGGAAGTGCAAGCCAGTGCGATAAGAAGGAGGAAGAAATGGGTACGATAAAAGATAAAGTCGCCATAATCGGAATGGGTTGCACCAACTTTGGTGACCTCTGGAAGAAGGGTGTGCCGGATTTGATCATTGACTGTGCCTATGAGGCGTATGAGGATGCCGGAGTGGGTCCAAAGGACATCGAAGCCGTGTTCGTAGGCAACGTTTCCTCCAGCATGTGGACAGGGGCTACGGTGACGGAGGCTCTGCAGTTGGACAAGATACCCGCCACCAGGGTAGAGAACAATTGTGCTACAGCGGCCGAGGCACTCAGGGTAGGCGCTTTCTCTGTTGCCGCGGGTATGTATGATACCGTCCTCTGTGTTGGCTTCGAGAAGCTGAAGGACTACGGCAGCGGCGCTCTGGAAATGCCCGGTTCCATGCACCCGATTTCGGTAGTTGGCTCAGCGCCGGCTTCCTTCGCCAAATCAGCCGTGCAGTACTTTGAGAAATACAAGATCCCCTTCGACAAGGGTAAAGAGATTCTGTCCAAGATTGCTGTCAAGAACCATGCCAATGGTGCTCTTCATCCCAAGGCTCACTTCCGAAGAGCAATAACCCTGGAGACTGCTCTCAACGCTCCTATGATTGCCTGGCCTCTGGGATTGTTTGACTGCTGCCCGGTCACTGATGGTGCGTCGTGTGCCATCATCACCCGCGCAGACAAGGCTAAGAGCTACACCAAGGACTATGTGTTGCTGAAGGGTGTCGGACTGTCTGTTGGCCGTATAGACCCGTTCAAGGGCAAGTTCCGCTCCGACGTTGACATAACCTTCTGGGATGAGACCTGGGCAGCCGCTCACCAGGCCTATGAGCAGGTGGGTATAAAGGATCCCCGCAAGGAGATAGGTTCGGCTGAGGTTCACGACTGCTTTACCATCACCGAGTTGATTATCTACGAGTCCCTGGGCTTCTGTCCTCGTGGTGGCGGTCCGGCGGAGGTAGAGAAGGAGTCCTTCACACTCAAAGGTGACCTGCCTGTAAATACCGATGGCGGGCTGAAATCCTTTGGTCATCCGGTGGGAGCCAGCGGGCTGAGGATGATCTATGAGCTCTACAATCAGCAGTTGGGGAGAGCCGGGGAGCGTCAGTTGAAGAATCCCAAGCTCGGTTTAGCGCATTCACAGGGCGGTACGCCAGGTATGTTCCAGGCGTCCGTGACCATTGTTGGCCCTGCAAGCTAGCAGTGTAAGCGTAGTTGGAAATGCTTGTCGGGGGCAGTGAGAACTGCCCCCGAGCTTCCCTGTGTAGAGGAGGGGTTGGTGGTATCGGTGTGTGACATGACTGCCATATCTGCTTGTGGCAGTCCGACTATGATGATGTTACTGTCCACTTTCGAGGGATTTCATCCGGTGAGCTGTGGTTCTAAGGAGGATACATGGATTTTGGCTTCACTCCCGAGCAGGAAGCATGGCGTCGAGAAATACATGATTTCCTGAAAGACAACCCCCCCGAGAAGTTCCCTACGCAGTCAGGTGAAGATTCATGGGGACATGGTGCGTTCTCCTATGAGTTTGTTCGCCTTCTTGGTCAGAAGGGCTGGATACCACTGACTTGGCCCAAGAAGTATGGCGGCTCCGAGCGCTCCAATATGGATTTGATGATTCTGTTTGAGGAACTGGCCTGGGCCAGAGTCCCCTGGGCGGCCGGCGCCATCTGCTGGTCCATGGCCAATTCGATCCTTGACATGGGCAGCGAAGAGCTGAAACAGGAGTTCTTGCCGGGCATAGGGAGAGGCGAGACTATCCTCTGGCTGGCCATGAGCGAACCGGATGCTGGCTCCGACCTGCTTGCGCTGCGAACGACGGCCATCGAACAGGAGGACTGCTTTCTGGTGAACGGCCAGAAAGTATGGAGTTCTCTGGCTCACCTGTCTCAATATGGATTCCTTTTTGTCCGCACAGCCACTGACCCGAATACGCCGAAGTGGGCCTCCATCAGCACCCTCCTCTTAGACAAGAGCCTTCCGGGCGTCACGGTGCAGCCGATGGTCAGTATGTTGGGAGATGTTTTCCACACTGAAGTTTTCCTGGACAATGTGCGCGTACCTAAGAGGCACCTCCTGGGTGAAAAGAACCAGGCGGTGCTTCACCTCGCCAAAACGCTGGAGTTTGATCGCTTCTGGGCTCGCTTCCCCAAGGCGCGGTTCTGTCAGAGGATCACCCACGATCTAGTGCAGTACGCGAAGGAAACGAGGGTGGACGGAGAGCTGCTTTCTCAGCAGCCCGGCGTCAGAGCCAAACTGGTCGAAAGCGCCATCGAAATTGAGGCCTGCCGGCAGGTGTTTTGGAACATCGGCTGGAAACTGGACAAGGGAATGCCCCTCACTTACGAAGCATCGGCGGCCAAGGTGCTCGCGGATGACATGGGGCTGCGTTTCTTCGACAGGGGCATGCAGATAATGGGGGCCTACGCTTACGCACCGGAGACCGACAAGTGGGCGGCACTGAGGAAGAATATGCGGCGCTGGTACCTCTGGACCGCTGGTGACAGTCTGGCCGGTGGCACCTCAGAGATCGCCAGGAATACCATGGCCACCACCGGCCTGGGCCTGCCACGGAAATAGTCCGATTGTTTGGAACGTAGAAAAGGAGTGCAGGATGGACTTCGGCCTTAGCGAACAGCAGGAAATGCTGAAGAAGACTGCCCGGGATTTCTTTAAGACTGAGTTGCCCAAAACGGCGGTCAAGGAGATTGCCAAAGACCCCAGGGGTTATCCGCCTGAGCTGTGGAAGAAGATGGCGGATCTGGGATGGGTAGGATTGGCTCTTCCGGAGCAATACGGTGGCTCGGGAGCCAGCTTCATGGACCTCACCATCCTGATGGAGGAAATGGGACGGGCTTGCCTTCCGGGTCCATTCCTCTCCACCGTGATTCTGGGTGCCATGACTGTCCTGGATCTGGGAACTGACGAGCAGAAGAGCGCTATTCTGCCCAGGGTGGCCAGGGGTGAACTCGTTCTGACGATGGCCATTGCTGAGCCGCATGCCATCTACCGGAGCGATTTCTTTGAAGTGGAGGCCAGGCACGTGGCCCACCACTACACTGTTAGCGGCACGAAGCTCTTCGTCACCGACGCGCATGTGGCCGACTACATCATCGTGGCTGCGAAAACGAAGGGCGGGGTCACTCTCTTCCTGGTGGACGCCCGGAGCCCCGGCGTGAGCTGCAGTCTGTTGCCGGCGATGGCTGGTGAGAGACAGTGCGAAGTCAAATTCGACGGGGTAAGGCTGACCAGGGCCGACATGCTGGGCGGCGTGAACCGTGGCAAGGATTACTTGGAGAAGGTAATGCAAAGAGCGGCCGCGGCCAGGTGCTCCGAGATGGTGGGTGGTGCAGAGCAGGTCTTGGAGATGACGATCCAGTATGCCAAGGATAGGATAGCGTTCGGCAAGGCCATCGGCACTTACCAGGCTATCCAACACCACTGTGCCAACATGTTGAATGACTTTGATGAGTCCCGTTACATGACCCGCAGGGCGGCGTGGCTGGTGAGCGAGGGCCTTCCCTGTGCCCTTGAGGTGTCTTTGGCCAAGGCCTGGGTGGGCCAGGCTTCGCGCCGCATCACCAGTCTGGGTCACGAGGTACACGGAGCCATCGCGTTTCAGCACGATCACGATATGCACCTCTACACGAAACAGGCTGTGGTGGGAGAAGCTTCCTTCGGGAGCAGTGCCTATCACGCCGAAGTAGTGGCTAAGGAATTAGGACTTTAGGCACAAGTAAAGGAGGTTTTGATGGACTTTCGCTTTACCCCAGAGGAAGAAGCCTTCCGCAAAGAAGTAAGAGAATTCCTCGACAAAGAACTGCCGAAAGACTGGCCGGGAGTGGATCCGGACTGCTACCACGAGGATGCCTTCGACGAGATCCACGAGGTCAGTGTGGCGATGCAGAAGAAGCTCGCCGCCAAGGGATGGCTGGGGCTGACCTGGCCTAAGAAGTACGGTGGTCACGAGCAGCCGCTCTGGAAGCAGATCATCCTGGAAGAGGAGATGACCTATCGCGGTTCACCCGGCTTGGATCCCTATCAGTTCGTCGGTGGCATGGGCGATCTCCTCCTGGAGTTCGGCACTGAGGCTCAGAAAGAGAAATACCTGCCCATGATGATCCGTGGGGAGATAAAGGGCGCTACGGGTATGAGCGAGCCTAACGCCGGCTCGGATCTGGCCAACATTCAGTTGAAGGCTGACCTGCAGGGCGACTACTTCATTCTCAACGGTCAGAAGACCTGGCAGAGCGCCGCCCACAGGGCCGATCTAGCTCCCGTCTACGTTCGGACGGACCCCAATCTCGCCAAGCACCGGGGTATCAGCATTATCCTGGTGGAGTACCAGAAGACCCCGGGGATCACCATGAGACGGCTGGAGATGATGAGCGGTCTCGGGGCTTTCAACGAGGTCTTCTATGACAACGTCAAGATCCCCAAGGAGAACCTCCTCGGTGAGATCAATAGCGGCTGGAAAATCGTCATGGCCGCTCTCAGTCATGAGCGAAGCTACGGAGTGATGCTCCTCATCAATATCAGGAGGGACATCGATCTCTTGATTGAGTACTGTAAGGAGACCAAGGACGTTGACGGTGAGCCGCTGTCCAAGAACCGATTGATTCGTAACCGGCTGGCCGAAGTGGTCATTCAGCAGGAGATAGCCCGGAATGTAGGCTACAAGCTGAACCACTTAGCGCTTACCGGTGGGAATGTGGTTAGCACCGCCAACCATGTCAAGATACTTGGCGGTATTACCACTCAGCGCGTGGCTCAAGTGGGCATGCAGATCATGGGGCTCTACAGCCAACTGGGCCCCGTCGGGGGCAACTGGAGGCAGACCGATCCGGTTAAGGACAAGTGGGCCAGACTCGGAGGGCGGATGAAGCACCTCTATCTGAGCACCATTTGCAACACCATTGCCGCCGGCACCACTGAGGTAGCCCGAAATGCCGCAGCCGGTGCCTTGGGACTGCCCAGAGAGCCAAAGCCGGCACCCAAGAAGTAAATTCGAAGGGAAGGAGACGAA
>MGMW01000009.1 GCA_001795035.1 Chloroflexi bacterium RBG_13_53_26 | reverse complement strand
ATCCGAGCTGAAACCAATTCCGCTAAGTCTCGCCGGCTTGGCATACCGAGGTCGATCCGGGAAATACAAGAAGGCTACTCTGCCTGCAACCACAGGGCTTGAGCCCGGTCCTTTCTTCGAACTCTGGGATCTGGATGATAAGGAACGTGAAGCAGCGCTGCAATTCATGATTGACATGGCCATGATGCCAGCAGATCAGCTAGACGCCCTGGATGAACTGGCCACAGAAGAATGGCTTAGCCGCCTTCCTGCTATTCCATGGCCCCTATACAGCTACATGGCCATGCATGCCAACGCCTCGCTGGCCGAACCCATTGATCTTGTTTCAACCTCTGAACAACTAAGGATTATGCAGGACATCGCTCTCCGGGGAGCCGCCGGATACTATGTTGGCGGCTTTGGACGAGTGCTTAATGACCTGGCAAAGGCGATGAAGGCCAATGGTGGCGTCATACAGACAAAAAACAGAGTAGACAAGATAAAGGTGTATAACGGTCGAGTTACCGGAGTAGTCACAGGGGACGATACTTTCGAAGCTCCCATTGTCGTTGCCGATGTTGGCATTCAGCCCACCGTGCTCAAGTTAGTGGGGGAAAATCAATTTGATAAGAGTTATGTAAACTATGTCAAAGGACTGGTCCCAGGCTGGGCATTCACCGGTGTAAGGTATTTCCTCAAGAAGAAGGTCTTGGACGACCAGATGTACAACATCTGGGCTGATGACACTACCATGAACCTCAAGCGCTTCCTCAAGATGAGAGCTGGCGAAATACCTGATGAGATAATGATGTTCGCCACGATTCCGTCAAACTTCGACCCCAGCATGGCGCCTCCAGGCAAGCAAATCATTGTTGCTGGCACCATCTGTTCGCCTGATCCTGACGCGAAAGAGATAAAGATGCTTTGGGACAAAATGGACGAGATGTGGAACAAGTTGTATCCCGGGGTTATGGATGCTGTCATGTACAAAGAACTGGAAGGACCAGCAGAGATATCGATGTCTACACGAGATCATGTCATGAAGGGACAGGGGGGCGAATGCGTGGGGCTAGCCCAGATTGTGGGACAGTGTGGCAAGTACCAGCCCTCGCCGAAATCGCCAATCCGCGGTCTCTTCTACACTGGCGCTGATGTGGGCATACCTGGTATGGGTACTCACAAGGCATCAGGTGGGGGGATCAAGACAGCTCGCATGGTGCTTCAGTATCAGCGCTTCCGGCAAGCTACTCTGTAGCTTGACACAAAGGGCCAACATTTCATGTCACCCCAACCTCAGCTTGACACAAAGGGAGCTGTGGGGCATTGCGCCCGGTACAGAATGGCGCAGTCAAAAAAGGCTCCGACAGTTGTCGACAGTCGGAGCCACAGGACCCAGGCGGGGTAGCGCCTGGGTACAGATTAGATACTATAGCACACTAGCTTGATTGGATGCAAAATCAGTTGGAACCACTTTCAAATGACCATAGCCACAGGTGACTACAAGACCTCTTCATCGAAACCATACCACCTCACCAAGGTTTCCAGAGGATCACGATTGGCGCGGAATTGCGCCGCCGGGCTTGAGAAGTCCGGGTACCCCAACGCCACCCCGACAACGATTCGTTTCGACTCAGGGATATCCAATAGACTTCGCAGCACGTCAGGGTATATGACCGCGGCTGCCAATGCACAAGTGCCCACACCGTAGTGCCACGCCGCTAACATCAGATTCTGCAAAGCTATGCCTACGTCTACCAGAGACCACTGACCCAGCGAGGAATCCATGTAGACTATTGCTCCGTTGGGCGCATCGAAGAACCGGGCCATGGATAACCTCCAGCTTATGACCACTTCCTTGTCATCTTTCGAAATCCCCAATTCTTGGAACAAACGTCGGCCATCCTCTTTTGCTCGTTCGAGGTAACGTCCTGACAACTTGGGCCATGGTATGTCAAGCCGGGGCTTCTCTCCGGCCTTCATCATGGACATGATGACTGTTTTGAAATTCCTCATAGCCTCTCCACCCAGGACAGCAAACTCCCATGGTTGAGAGTTCTCCCAGGAAGGAGCCCGCAGAGCAGCTTCCATAATCGCCGTCAAAGTCTGTCTGGGCACGGGATCAGGCTTGAACGCACGAACACTCCTTCGATCATTGATAGCCTCGATAACATCCATAGGACTCCTCCTGCAATAGACTCGGCCAAATACAAGAAAAGATGTCGTTTATCCAAGCTGGTTCCATGTCGGCAGATAGCCAATAGAGCATGCGGGTAGGAATACTCTACCACACGGGGTGAAAGACAGGCAATTAGCCGCTATCGATGACGCAGCAAAGGAATGCCGCAGTATCTCTGAGAATCCTGCAGCGCACTGATGCACCGAGCAACGCGACGAGGACTCTGCCCGAGTAAGTATCCCGGCCTCATCTGGAAGAAAGCCGACGACAGCTAATTTTTGATGTGGCTCACGAACTAGTCAGACAGGCTCCTGGTGCAACAAAAAACCATCAGGAAGTCTGTGCCACACCAGACACAGCCTGGCTCGGCTTCTCCGCCGCTTCATCGTGGTGCTCGGCGATGGGTAGGAGCCGTATTGCCAACATGAAGACAATGATGGCCCAGGAAATGACCCCCGCTGAGATGGCGAACTCCATCCAGTGGGGGAAGTAGGTGTAGCCCGGGCGAATCGCCTGCCAGAAAAGGCTGACGTTGAAGCGGTTGAACACCAACCCCCCAATTACCAGCAGCGCGGTTCCGAATAGTCCTGCTCTGTTTTGTCTTACCTTCGGGATTGAGAACAGAATGATCGGCAGCACGACCCCTACGATGACCTCCACCAGCCAGTAGACGTTCTGGGGATAGCTGTTGACGATCATGTCCAGTTGTCCGGCCACCGCCAGGTCAGCGATCTTCATTATGAGATAGACGCCAAGGACGTAGGGGATGATCTTACCCAGGCCACTCAAGACATCTCGGCTTACCCGGTGTCCGAATGCCATGCCACTCAACGTGGACTCCAAGATCACCATGGCCGGTCCAACGGCCACGGCCGAGACGAAGAACAGGGCGGGCAGGATAGGTGTGTACCACAGAGGGTCGAGTGTATAGGGGAGTAACAGCAGCATAGACCCCAGGGAATTCTGATGGCCCGTTGAGATGACAATGCCAGCTATTATCAGTGGGATCTGGATCATGCCAATGACCCGAAGGGGCACCTTCCAGTGCAGCCTTTCGAAGAGCGCCGGACTCATCTCAAGAGCCAGCACCCCCGTGTACAGCATGACACACCAGCCTACTTCAAACAAGGGAGAGTGGATGTTCCAGTTGATCATAATATGCCAGATATACCAGGGTTGTCCGAGGTCAACCAGCAAAGCCAGAATGACAACTATGTAGCCTAAGAAGGCGGTGAGAATCGCAGGCCTGACCACAGCATGATACTTCTCTGCGTTGAAGATATGAACCAATGCTGCCAGAGTGAATCCGCCTGCCGCCAGAGCGACGCCGCAGTAGAGGTCGAAACTGATCCACAATCCCCAGGCACGTCCATCGCTGAGGTTGCTCATAGCTCCCAGCCCGTAGAGGTAGCGGATGATCATCACGGGTACACTCACAAGCGCCACTATAGTGAGAATCAAGGTGCCGAATGGGAACGACCGTTTCTGCTGCATCATTTGGTCACCTCTTCCTTTTCGCCTTGGTGGTCACCTGCCTGACTCAGCTTCTGCTTTCGTTTGGTGAGCCAGTAGAAACCAGCCATGAGCACAACCACTCCGCCAGCGTAGTAAGGCAGGGTACGCATGGCGATATGAGGATTCTCCGTTGGAGCTTCCTCGCCGACGATTGGCAATCCCAGCTCTTCAAATGGCACCGGCGAGATATACAGCCAGGATGTGCCTCCTGCCTCCTTCTCACCGTAGACATGGTCCACATACTTGCCATTTGAGGCATTGATCCGTGCATGTGCTTCAGCTATGAGCTCTTCGCGTTCCCCTAGTTGCAGTGCCCCGGTGGGACATGCCGTAACACAAGCAGGTTTGAGCCCGCCGTCCAGACGGCCTGAGCAGAAGGTGCACTTCCGGATCCAGGGGAGCGGCTCATCCCACTGGAAGGTGGGTACACCGAAGGGGCAGGCGACCATGCAGTAGCGGCAGCCGAAGCATCGACCGTCGTCATACACCACAGCTCCTGTTTCCTCATCTCTCTTCAAAGCACCCACAGGACAGGCCCCTTCACAGGCTGGATGCAGGCAATGCATACACTGGATCTTGCAGAAGGCCCACTTGAAATCGTCGCCCTCTCCGACCTCGCGGAAGCGCATGAAGGTAAAGGTCTTGTCGGAGAGAAACGCTTTGCCCTGGATGCCCCCCTCGACTGATACCTTCTCCTCGGGATCATCCGGATTCCGGTTCCAGCTCTTGCAGGCCACTGAGCAAGCCCTGCATCCTATGCAGCGGGTTCCGTCGTAAAGTACTGCATTAGACATCTCTCTCCTCCGCTACGCTTTCTCTACGTTGCATAGGAAACTCTTGGATTCTGGTATGCTGGTATTGGCGTCCCCAACATGTGGAGTCAAGATGTTGCCGCTGTCGCCGGTCACCCGGCCCGCGTAGCCCCAATGCCACGGTATCCCGATCTGATGGATAGTCTTTCCGTCCACAGTTATCGCCTGGAAACGCTTGGTGACTATGGCTAGGGCCTTGATCGACCCGCGTTTGGAGCGGACCTTGACCCTGTCCCCGCTCTTGATCTTCGGCTCGAGCGAGTCCGCCAGGTCTTCGCCCAACTCCACGTACATCTCCGGCATCAGTTCTGCCAGCCACGGCAGGTTTCGAGTCATGATGCCAGTTTGCCAGTGCTCGGTGCAACGGTACGTCGTGGCCACGTAGGGGAATTCCTCGACTGTACCCCGCTGGTTCCAGTCAACGTCGTCCACTATGAGTTTACCGATGTAGGCTGCCGGGTCGTTCTGTTGCGTCGTCATCAGGTTGCTGATCGGGCTTTCCCAGGGCTCATACACCTCCGGGATGGGCCCGTCCTTGAGACCGTAGCCCCAGAGTTTGCCCACGCCCTCGGAATTCATGATGAAGGGGAGATTCTTGCCACCGTCGGCTGCCAGGTTGATCGGATTGCCACCACCGTCAACCACATCACCCACCCAGCTGGTGCCGTTCCAAGCGAGCACCGGGTGGTCCGCATCCCAGGGATTCCCATCGAGGTCCACTGCAGCGCGGTTGTAGATGATGCGGCGGTTCCTGGGCCAGCACCAGGACCAGTCGCGATACAAGCCAACCTGGTTCGGTGAGTCGTCCACATTGTTGCGCTTCCTAGCCTTGTTGATGGATGAGATACCGTTTACGACGGTAATGAGTTCGGGATAACTCTGCCGGTCGGCAGCACTGGCCCTGGTGTACTGGCCGCAGTGGAGCCAGTTCCCCGAGGAGCTCTTGCCACCCGTCTGCAGGTCGTTGAACCAGTCGATCAGCTCACCCACTTCGTATGTTTCCCCTGGAGATGAAGACTTAGGGATGCCGGGCACCAGCGCGTAACCATTCATCTCCCTGGCTATGACATCCGCTTCCTCCTCATCGCTATAATCCCAACCCAGGTTGACAATGGGGTCGGGGAAAACGCCCACCTCTTCCGTGTACAGCTTCTGTATCTTCTTGAAAAGGCGGATCATCATGTCCAGGTCCGGCATAGCCTCTCCCGGCGGCAAGACTGCCCTGTAGCGCCACTGCACCCAGCGGCCGCTGTTGGACACGCTGCCCTCTTTTTCGAAGGAGCCGGCTGCCGGAAGCAGAAATACCTCTGTCTGGATGTCTTCCGAGTTGACCCCAGGCCTCTTCCAGAAGGTATGGGTCTCATTGAACCAGATATCGCTGGCTACCATCCACTTCAGTTTCTTCAGGGCGTCCCGTGCGCCCAGCGATGTGGGTCCGCCGACGGCCGGGTTCTGTCCCCATATCCACAGCCCCTCGACCTTCTCTTCCCCGATGGCCTGGATCAGGCCCATGTGGGTGTAGTTGACACCGCTGGCCTTCTTCTTGGGCAGGTAGCCATAGGCAGTCTCAAGGTCTGAGGCAGGCCACCAGGCCTTGAGCAGGCTGTGAACGTATTTCGGCGTGTTCTTCCACCAGTTCACGGGATTGTCTCCGGCAAGGTCGCCAGGCGGATTGGTGCCAAGGGGGGTGACCGTGGACAGGTATGTGTCAGGTGTCGAAGTGCTACCCAGTTCTTGTTGGTTGCTGGCGTCAGTGGGAATCTTGAGGTATCCGGGCAGGTACTGCTCCAGCAGGGCCTGGTCGGTCGACCCCTGTACATTGGAGGTGCCGCGGAGGGCATTGACACCGCCGCCAGCCACCCCCATGTTTCCCAGAAGTAGCTGGACAATGGAATAGCTTCTGATATTCTGGACAGCGTAGGTATGCTGCGTGGCGCCCATAGCATACATGATGGTACCCGCTTTGCCTTTGGCTCCGGTCTTGGCATACAGTCTGTAGACCTCGTCCAGCTTCCCTTCCGGTATGCCGGTGATCCTGGAGACTGTGGCTTTGTCATAGCGTCTGTAGTTTCTCCAGAGGAGCTTGAGGACGCAGTTGTTGTCCAGTTCTCCCCAGGCCGTTTCCTCGGCGGCTTCCCTGTTTGTCCAGCCCTCCCAGTCGGGTGTGAGGAGTTTGGCCTCTGCCGTGGCACTGGCGGTGTTCGCGTACTTCCAGGTGGCCGTGTCGTATTTCTTGTTAGCGCTATCCCAGACACTGAAGAGCCCGTTCTGCCCATCGTCGCCGGGCAGCTTGATGTCCGGATTGACGATGTAGGCTGCGTTGGTGTACTGCTGCACGTATTCGAGGTTGTAGTC
>MGMW01000008.1 GCA_001795035.1 Chloroflexi bacterium RBG_13_53_26 | reverse complement strand
TTGTGCTTTCTTGCTGATAACACACGGGGCCGGGATAGTATTTCTGAAGTGTGCCATGAGGCTGGGTGTGGGATGTGTGCCAGATGCAGTTGGTGGTATCTCTTTTGGTGAAGTAGATGAAGAACTATCGGAGACTGAGGATGTGGCTGAGACAGCGTTGGCTATGAGTAGCTGATGCTGCCTTTTCGTGTGCATTGGGGATTGGTTTGCTGGACTGCGAGAACGTTTCCGCGGATTGCTAGTCGGAGGTAGCCAAAGATGGGATCAAAGATTAGAAAGACGGGAATCGAACCTGTAGGGGATATTCCTTGGGGCACGCACCTTTGCCAGTTTTATCAGACCAAAGAGGATATGCTGGAGATTCTGGTGCCCTATTTCAAGGCGGGGCTAGAGAACAACGAATTCTGTCTATGGATTACGCCGGAGTCCCTCAGTGAGCGAGATGCGCAGAAGGCGTTAAGAAGGGTTGTGCCTGGTCTTGATCGGTTTCTGAGGACAGGGCAAGTGGAGATTATCCCTCATAATCAGTGGTCCCTCAAGGGAGGCCCATTCAGTCCACAGGCGCTTGTAAATGCCTGGGTGGATAAACTGGTTCGGGCCCTGGCCAATGGATATGACGGCATCAGGGTGACTGCTGATAGGGTTTGGCTGGAGAAAGCCGATTGGAGAGCCTTCGCTTTCTATGAAGAGGAGATAGAGGCTTCTATTCACAAGTACCCCATTATTGCTCTATGCACGTATTCCCTGGATAAGTGCGATAAATACAAGGCACTGGAAATCGTAGATGTGATCAAGACTCACCAGTCCTCTCTCGTCAAGCGGAACGGGGAGTGGGAGCTTGTGAGTGGTACTGAGCGCAAGCATGATGGAAGTGATCTATGGGATCTGGAGGAGAAGCTGCACGCTCTTTTTGAGTCCACTACAGACGGAGTTGTGTTTGTAGATGTCGAGGGCAATATAACGGGACTGAACCGGACTGCAGTTTGCCTTTATGGATATGATGATGAGGAAGAGCTTGTTGGTCAAAACCTCTTTGACCTGGTTGCCGGAGAAGATCAAACCAAGGTCATGGACAAGATAAGGGGAACGTTTGAAGAGGGGCGAAACGGCAGCACGGAGTGCATGCTGTTGGCCAGGGACGGCAAGAAATTCAGTGCTGAGCTAGGCGCAGCCCTGCTCTGTGAAAGATCAGGGAAGCCAACGGGGTTCGTTGTGATCACAAGAGATATTACCGAGCGCAAGCAGGCCGAGGAAACCCTGCGGGAGACTGAGAAACACTACCATCTGCTTGCTGAAAACATGACGGATGTTGTCTGGACGATGGATATGAATTTGCAGCCAACTTATCTCAGTCCTTCTGTGATGCGTCTGCTGGGCTATGATGTTGACGAGGCGAGGACACGTATGATTACCGAGGCGCTGACTCCTGCCTCTCGCGAGATGGCTATGACAGCTATTGCGAGGGTACTCTCTATGGAGAGCACGGGACGGCAGGACTTGTTCAAGTCCCAGAACCTTGAACTGGAAATGGAGATGAAGCGCAAGGATGGCTACACTGTGTGGACCAGCACGTCGATGAGCTTCATATGTGGTCCTGATGGCCGGCCTGCAGAAATCAGGGGGATTGTGCGTGACATCACTGAACGCAAACGGGCAGAGGAACTGTTCACGATCCTGTCCAGTAACTCGCCGGTTGGCATATACATTGTGCGGGACGGCAAGTTTGAGTTGGTCAATCCCCGTGTGCTCAAATTTACGGGCTACACCGAGGATGAGTTGATGGGTACGGATTGTCTAAGGCTGGTCGTTCCGGAGGACAGGGATGCGGTCAGGGAAAATGCGGTGAAGATGCTCAAGAATGAGCGTTTTTCTCCATATGAATACAGGTATGTTGGCAAGGATGGTAAGACAAGATGGGCCATGGAGAAGGTAACATCCATCCAGTATCGGGGAGAAACGGCAGTCTTGGGGAACTTCATGGATGTCACCGAGCGAAGACAAGCAGAGGAGGCTTTGCGGGAGAGTGAAAGGCGCTACCGCCTGCTGGCTGAGAATGTGAAAGATGTCATCTGGACCATGGATCTGAATCTGAAGCCTACCTATCTCAGCCCTTCAATCATGCGTGTCCTGGGCTATAGCGTTGAGGAGGGCATGGAGCACATGATGGATGGGATTCTGTCCCCACGTTCCCGTGATGTGGTCATGAAGGCTATTGCCAAGGCGCTCGCCAGTGCTGGTAAAGATCAGAAAGAATTGTTCAGATTGCGAAATCTCAAGTTAGAGATAGAAATGAAGCGCAAGGATGGCTCAACAGTGTGGACTGACACCACAATGAGTTTTATATGTGATTCGCATGATCAGCCTGTTGAGATCCTGGGAGTTGTTCGCGACATAACCGAGCGCAAGCACGCAGACGAGCAGCTCCAGCAAAGCTTCAAGAAGCTGGAACGAGCCATGGAAGGCACTATTCAGGCCATTACCCTGACTGTCGAGACGAGGGACCGTTACACTGCGGGCCACCAACGTCGTGTGACACAGCTTGCTTGTGCTATTGGCAGAGAAATGGGGCTTGCGAGTGACCAGATCGATGGCATTCGGGTGGCGGGGCTACTTCATGATATTGGCAAGGTCTACGTACCGACCGAGATTCTGAGCAAGCCCGGGCAATTGAACGAGATCGAGTTTGCCATGATCAAAACCCATCCCCAGGTAGCTTATGACATACTGAACACCATTGAATTTCCGTGGCCTGTCTCCAAGATAGTGCTTCAGCACCATGAAAGGTTGAACGGATCCGGTTATCGTTCAGGTCTTCAGGGAGAAGAGATCCTTCTTGAAGCTCGGATCCTGAGTGTGGCAGATGTTGTTGAAGCCATGTCATCCCACAGACCCTACAGATTGGCTCTTGGTATAGACGAGGCGCTGGCAGAGGTCTCGCAGAATCGTGGTGTACTTTATGATGCAGATGTGGTGGATGCTTGCTCTGCGGTCTTTTCGGAAAGAGGTTTTGTTTTCAATTCGGTTAGTTGAGTCAGGGTTACTGCCTACAAGCTTGTCCTGTACTAGCTGGCAGGCAGGCTAGTGCAGGAAATCTCACTGGTTGAAAGCTGCAAGCGGTCAGAACTTGAGCTTCGCGGGGAGCCAGCTACAAACCTGCCAAGCAAGGAGAGGAGGGTGACTCTCTCGCTCCTAGCCTACCATGCATCCCGACCGTTTTGGACCCCTCATTCTATCTAGACTCTCCCAATTTCAAATACTAGAAGCTTTGTGTCTCGAGGTATGTGACTTCTGTCTCTCTCAACGCTTCTCTGGAATATGATGCGTCTGACAGCCGTATCCAGCCATCTGACGGATGACCAGAGCTGCGCTTGATCACTGCGATGCCAAGGTGGAGATATTGCCAAGTGTTTGAAGATGCCCGGGATATGAGGTGCTGGGTACTCAAGACAGACAGGCTTGGTGGGAAGCTTTCGCCTGATCGTGTGGTTAGCTGGGCCAGCGCTATAGTCGGATTTCCCTGAGATCAGGGCTGATGATTAGTTTTGGCTCGGTCACTGATTGAACCTCTTCAGGAGTCAGACCAGGAGCAACTTCTCTGAGCACCAGCCCCTTGTCCGTGACGTCTATCACAGCCAGATCGGTCACGATCAATTTGACAACGCCTACGGCAGTTACCGGATAGGCACATTTCTTGACGATCTTGAGGTCGCCATTGCGAGTGGTGTGCTCCATTGCTACTATGACCTTCCTTGCCCCGACTGCCAGATCCATGGAACCGCCGATGTTTCCAATATGTTCCGGAAAACCTCGCTCAGGATTGTTCCATCCAGCGAGATCTCCTTTCTCTGAGACTTGCAGTGCTCCCAGCACGGCCACATCCATGTAGCCGCCTCGAATCATGGCGAATGACTCGCAGTCAGAGAAGTAGCAGGTTCCTGGCATTTCTGTCACTGGCTGGCAACTGGCGTTGATCAGGTCTTGGTCAACCTGCCCCTGAGCAGCCAATGGTCCAGTGTTGAGCATACCGATCTCAGCCTGCAAGACGATATCTCTACCCTCGATCCAGTTCGAAACCAGGGTGGGTATGCCTATTCCGAGGTTAACATAGGTTCCATCTTCCAATTCATTGGCTATTCTCAAAGCTATCAGCTCTCGCGATAGTCCATCGAATTGCCTGCGCTTTTCAGCCACTTATCTTCCTCCCATTGATTCAATGGAGCGTGTCAATCGATGCTGGGAATGTAGTTCGGTCTATCCACTTGCACGACTCTCTGAACGTAGATGCCTGGAATGTGAATCTTGTCCGGGTCCAGTTCACCGGCTTCCACCAGTCCCTCTACGGCTGCTATCGTTATCCTGGCAGCGGCTGCCATGTCAGGATTGTAGTTCCTGGCCGTCTTACGGCAGGTTAGATTCCCTGTTCTGTCACCTCTCCAAGCGTATACGAAGGCATAGTCAGGCTTGATGGCGACCTCCAGTAGATACTCACGACCGTTGAATTTCCTCTTCTCCTTACCACGCTCCGCGACAGTGCCAACTCCGGTGGGGGTGTAGAAAGCAGCCAGCCCTGCCCCCGCTGCTCTTAGCTTCTCTATAAAGGTGCCCATTGGGTATACCTCCAGTTCGACCTGCCCTGCTCGTACTGCTTTCTCAAAAGGTGAGTCTGCACCCCTCGTTGCCGATCGATAAAAGGGATAATTGCAGATGGCCTTTCTTATCTGTCCCTGCACGACTAGGGGGGTTATGTCCTCGTTCCCGGGGCCCATTGACTGGCACATGACGGTCAGATTTTTGGCGCCCTTCCTGGCTAGGGCCTGGATAAGCTGAACAGGCGTGCCCGCAGTGAAAAAGCCACCTATGGCTATCGAGGCTCCATCTGGGATATCAGCTATGGCATCATCTAGACTGGGGTATACCTTGTCCATAGTGTCTCCCTAGTCAAGCATTCTTGCAGATTTGAAGGCCGATTATGGCAAAGGCAGCTTCCAGACCGGCCTGCAGGCTGGAGAAGGTGTTGAGTGATGCCACATCTGCAACGAGAGGTTCCATAGCTTCGGCTATCATGTCTGACTCGATGCCTACCACTACGCACTGGGCGCCAACGAGTCGGACCATGCGTAATGTCTTCACCAGTTGTATCGGCACCTCACTGTCTCCTGCCAAAGCTGCCGATAGGTCCACCAGAGCGACACGAGTCTTGTTGACCTTGATATGATCCAATAGTCGTTTCTTGAGTTGTGCCAAGCGTTGGCTGTCAAGGCGTCCTACCACTATGACCACTGAAAGCCCTGGCCAAAGCTCAAACACTGGACTGCCGAGATCCTCCCATTCCGAGAGTCTGGCTTCCAGTTCTTGGCAGTATTCGTGCTGTCTTGATTCTGCTGCTGTCCACGGGCGGTAAGCCTGGAAGTAACCGACGCTTCCGATGACGTTCCCCGAGCTGTCTTTCAGATGCGCTCCAGAGATCCGAGTGGGGACCAATTTGCCCGTCTTGGTTCTGGCAACGGATTCATGGCAATGGATCAACCCGCCACTCAGATAGAGTTTGCGGTTGGTTTCCCTGGCTCTTCCCTCATTCTCGTAGATTGTGACGATGCTCTTGCCTACGAGGTCGCGCATCTCGCACTCCAGGAGCTCGCAGGCGGACTTGTTGGCAAAGGTCATCAATCCCTTCGCATCAACGGCGATGACGGCATCAGGGCAGCCCTGGAGCAGTGCCTCTAGATATCCTCCAGTGGATCTTTCTACCGGTTTTACCTTCTCCATGTTCCCTCCCTCCTGATATGCTTTCTAAGTCAAGCGCTAGAACTAGAAGTGGGTCCCGTGGAATTCTGGTGCGATTTTCCAGAAGAAGCATACGTCACATAGTCTCGCTGTGTCAATTCTTTTTTGTGCATGCTCCCCATATGCCTGCTATGCACATCCTCACGTTGACATTTGTGATGAGGCGTGGCAAAATGCCCCTAGTTTCGAACCTGCTCTTCAAGTAGAGTGTCTAACCCATACCTGCCACAGCCGAGAACGGTGGCTGTGGACTGGAGGGCTGGTGGCTTGACGAATAGGAACTGTGGTCCTGATCCGTTGTTTCCCTGTATGACTGTTGGAGTAATGGGCTCGGCAGGAGGGCACATCTCGCCGGAGGTATGCCAGCATGTACGCCGACTTGGGAGTGTTATTGCCAGGAAGGGTCATGTCCTTATAACAGGGGCTTGTCCAGGGTTGCCTCATGAGGCGGTCAGAGGAGCCAAAGAGGCCGGTGGCACAGTAGTCGGAGTCTCCCCCGCGCTCAATTTGGAGGAGCATGTACTGAAGTACCACTCGCCCACTCGAGGTTATGACGCTATCATCTACACTGGGAGCGGGCTCATGGGACGTGAGATCGAGAACATAAGGAGTTGTGATGTGGTTATCTTCGCAGGAGGCCGCTCTGGAACTCTGGGAGAGTTCGCTATTGCGTACGACGAGGCCAAGGTAATAGGGGTTCTCAGGAGCACCGGAGGTATCACTGACCACCTCGAAACAATAATCGATATGGTGAATAAGAAGACAGGAGCTATGGTCTGCCATAATGAGGATCCCGAGCGCCTATTGGATAAATTGGAGGGGATCTACCAACAGCGTATTCTGCCACGTCACCTGAAGGTGCTGGAAGAGGGCAGCGGCCCTGATGGCAAGGGTGAGGTCTAGTCGCGGCAAACTGAAGGGCGAACTGGAAAACCTGAGGCCAGTTCTGTTGTCGGGTGATTCTCATTGGGTACTAGAGATGGTTGAGGAGGGATGAAGTGCTAGTTCTGATCACGGGTGGAGCAGGCCGACTGGGGATCAAGGCCTGCAGAGTCTTTCTACAAGATGGAGTCCAGGTGCGCATATTTGATCTGCACACCAAGCGAAACGAGAAACGGGTCAAAGGACTCTCCGGAAGGGTAGAGGTTCTTTGGGGAGATGTAACGCAACCTGAATCGGTTCGGCAGGCACTGCAAGATGTGGATGCAGTGGTACACATGGCAGGACTTCTTCCTCCCGCAACCGATGAACAACCTGAACTGGCCCGCAAGGTCAATGTAGGAGGCACCAAAATACTATTGAATATGATCAAGGACTATGGAAGGAGAGTCCCACTGGTCTACACTTCGTCGGTCGTTGTGTTTGGAGCTACCCCCAATGCCACTGTGCCCATCAGTGTTGATAGAGATGCGGTAAATCCAGAAGAGTTATATGCGGAAACCAAGGTACAGGCGGAAAACCTCATCAAGGAAGCAGGCGTTGACCACGTGATCTTGCGTATGGCTGCAGCCTTCGATCTTGACGCAAGTGCCATCAAACTCATGTTCAGGCTTCCCCTCACTAACAGGATTGAGTTCTGTCATCCCGACGATGTCATTCTGGCGATTGTCAATGCTGTGAAGTATTTCGATGTTGCCAAGGGCAAGACGCTGGTGATTGCCGGTGGGCCTGACGAAAGGATGCTCTACAAAGATATGCTAGGCGGGGCGCTGGGAGTCTTGGGATTGCCGTTGCCGCCTGCCCGCAAATTCTCTCAACAACCGTATTGCACTGATTGGTATGACACCAGCAAAGCTCAAGAATTGTTGCAGTTTCAGCGGAAGACTTATGCCGACTACTGCCAGGATATTTCCAAGGAGTTTTCGAGGATGTATTCTCCACTTTTTGTTCCCCTGATGAGGCGCTTTGTTGGGCCGGTCTTTGGCAGATTCATCGTTCGCTTGTTTTGAGGTCACACGGTCCTGTGGAGGTTGCCTGATCCTGCTCAGCTATGGAATTTCGTGTACTGGCTTTGTCCGGGTGAGAAGGTGGCTTATGCTGCGATAACCTGGTACTCACCCTCTCTGGCCCCGAGTTGGTGTCTGAGTGCAGTGATGATCTGGGGTGAGTCCCAAGGATTGGGGGTGAGCCTGTTCCTCGCTTTGTAAGACAAGAGTACCTTCAGCGCCTCAACATCTATGGCTACCATGTCACCTGAAGCTAAGATGACCTTTGGCTCTGCCAGTTCTCCTTTATCTGGTCCTCCAGAGATGAAAGCCTTTCTGCCATCTATTATTATCAGGTCTGGTTGCAAAGCGAGGTTGATCTCGACTGCTTTCTGCTCCAGGCTTCTCATGTGTATGGCAAGACGTTCGCCGGGGTGGATCAAGCCCATGGCAAGTTTGAGTGACATGGAGAAGCGTGCCAGCTTATGTGTCTTGAGGCAGGTGAGGTAAACGAGTCTGGTTGCCTCATAGACCGACTTAGGCATGGTCACTTTGTCGAGGTATTCACCCCCAATATCGATTTGGACCCAGTTTCTCGTTTCCTCGTCGAACGCAATCAGCCCCACCCCCATCTCGGCCAATAGTCTTGGCACGCCCAGTTTGACCAGCGTCTTTCTAGTGGGTCTCCACATGCCCCCTGAGCTCTCCCCGACGACGACCTTTGCGCCTGTTTGGAGCAACAACCCGAGGACAGTTCTCAGGAAACCGAGGTCGGTGGACCCTGGATAAGGATCAGGGCTATTGAAGTTGGGCTTCACCATCACGGTGTCGCCTGCGGAGGCCAGCTTGTTGAGTCCGCCCAACAGGTCCAGGCATTTGATGATAGAGACCTCCAATTCCTGAGTGGCGGCTACCTTGCTGACTAGCGGCATGCCGTTCTGACACCAGAGATTAGCTTTTCGTGGTCTTGGCGGGACAGTAGGCAAATTGGCGGGCACCCTGTCTGCCAGAAAGTGGACGATTCCCTCGAGTGAATCAGTCAAACTGCTCATGTTGTTGTCTGTGCTTGATTGGGTGGCAAATCCATTCTACCTGAATCCGTCAAAGACCACCAATTGCCTGGTTGCAGGGGTTGACGTTTGACATTTGGAGTAGAGCAGAGGCTATTATTGTTTTTGGGGGTGTATGAGTGACCCATTGGCATGATGACACAGAATCGACTGATTCGAGGAGTAGACTCTAACCTGAAATGAAGCGACGTTGGTTTGAACTTGGCCCGATCAGACCACCCAGCGAGGGACGTGATCGCTCTCTGCTTATCAGGGCGACACGCAACTGCCCCTGGAACAGGTGCCAGTTCTGCACTGTCTACAAGGGCCAGAAGTTTCAGTATCGGAGTGTAGCGGAAATCAAAGAGGATATTGATGCAGCGCATGCATTGTCGGAAGAGCTAAGAACAGCTTCATGGCGTCTGGGTCTGGGTGGGAGGATCGATAGAGTTGTCTTGGATGAAGTGATGAACGGAAGCTCCAGCCTGCACAGCAGTGACTCGCCTGATCCTGACGGGCAAGAGCTTCATACCAACTGCCTGGTCAATGTGGCCAACTGGCTTGCATCAGGCGGCCAGACTGCTTTTCTGCAGGATGCCGATACTCCCATCATGCGGACTCCTGAGTTGGTGGAGGTGCTGGAATACCTCGTGAAGAGCTTCCCCAGCATACAGCGGGTGACCTCCTATGCGCGGGCGAAGACCCTGGCCCGGAGGTCTGTGGAGGAACTGAGTGCATTGCACCAGGCTGGTCTGTCGCGCCTGCACGTTGGCCTGGAATCAGGTGCCGATGAGGTACTGGAATACATGGAAAAGGGTGTAACTGCTGCTGAGCAGATAAAGGCGGGGCGCGCAGTTATGGGAGCGGGTATATCATTATCGGAGTATGTCATGCCTGGACTTGGGGGAAGAAAATGGTCGGAAAGGCATGCGCTGGAATCAGCGCGGTTGGTGAACGAAGTGGGTCCCGATTTCGTTAGATTAAGGAGTCTTGCCGTGAGGAAGGGATCGCTCCTGTATCAGAAAATGGGCGATGATGACTTTCAGATTCTGAGTGAGGATGAGGTGGTTGCTGAGATTGGGCTTTTCATCGAGAATCTCGATTGCCATTCCTATCTGGCCAGTGATCAGATGGCTAACCTTTTGTGGGAGGTGGAGGGACGGTTACCGCAGGACAAGCATATCATGCTGAACACTATCACAGGCTATCTGTCGATGAGCCCTATGGAACGCCTGAGCTTCTGCCTGGAGCGGAGGCGGAGATCCTTTTTCAGTATCTATGGGAGCTTGCCCCCCGAAGTTCAAGAAGTCGTACAACGAGCTGCCAGTGCTATTAAGTCCGAGTCTGCTGATGCTGCGGAACTAGTGGGCGAAGCTATCGTGACCCTGAAGCAGGGCTTTATATAGGTTAGCTGAGGAGGTGCGCTGCTAATTTCCCAATGCCTGGACTCAACTTCTCGACCTGGCCAAGCAGGTTACTTCCTGCGGTCGTGAGCCCGTCGCCATTCGACGTAAAGCTTGGTGCCTTCATCAATGGAGACCTTGGGCTCCCAGCCCAATTCTGCTCTGGCTTTGGAGCCATTGAGGCAACACTCGGTCTGCATGATTTCTATGCTGTATCGATTCAGGAAAGGCATCTCTTTCACGTGGCGGAGCTTTGCTATCCCCTCCATCAGGCAGCACCAGACGTAGGCAACGGAGTATGGCATAGTACCGCGGATCCTTGGGCCGCCCATGGCCTTTATCATGGCATCGGCAAAGCTCTTGAGCCTAACTGGTTCAGGGGGAGCTGCATTATAGGCCTGCCCTATAGCTTTTTCGGTGGTGGCAGCCAGAATTGCCAAATCAGCGACGTCAGAAGAATGTACCACGGCGTATCGCGGGTTCACTTTTCCCGGCCAGAGTACGATTGGAAAAGAAACGTATCGATAGATTCGGTCTGCAATAAGCCTGTCTCTAGGGCCGTAGGCTGAGCCTATCCTTATCATTGAAACCTGGATTTTGCCTTCTTTGTGATACTCCCAGCAGGCTTGTTCAGCGAGCAGTTTGGCATAATCATAGTAGGTTTGGGGACCAAGAGTCACTGCACAGGGTGCAGACTCATCAACTGGAGTCTCGCCTTTTCGGCAGGAGGGTTCATAGACAGTGTACGAACTCACCTGCAGAAAGCGGCGAACCTTTGCCTCTGCGCTAGCTTTCAGCAGATTCTCGGTGCCCTTGACTGTTGTTGTCGCAAACTCCTCCCATGTTCCCCAACCCGGTGTAACCTTGGCTGCAGCATGGAAGACTATGTCCACTCCGTTGAGAGCAGGTGGCAGGCTTTCGTAGTCCTGTACATCGCCATAGACCAACTCCGCTCCGGTGGTCTTCAGATGACTGATGTCGGATGTCTTGCGGACCAGAGCGCGTACCTCATAGCCCTTTGACGTGAGACGTTCTACCAAGGCACTTCCCACGCATCCCGTGCCTCCCGTAACCAGCGTTTTCATTATCCCCCCTGTACAGTGAAATTCCGTCCGCTTTCCGGTGGCTATCTCCTGTCGGTCTTGGAGAAAACCATGTAGTCCCTTTTGGGCCATGATGATATCCGCATACATAGTGACTGTCAAATCGGTTGTAACTGGACAAGTATAACAGGACAAGTACACCAGGTTGTCAGAAGATTTTGGGATATGTTATTATTGCTAGAGCGATCTTGGGGGTTGAAAAGCGTCCGAGACGTGTGCCGAGTTCCCCCAGGGTGCCGAGTAGTCTTTAAGAACTGACCTTTAAGCCAGTCCAGCGAGGCTGGCAAGGGTGCTAGAGTTGAAGGCCCCAGAACCCAGGATAGCGTCGGGGCGGTTAGATCAAAAACCTCTTGCCAGCTGGCAAGAGGTTTTTTGTATGGCTGAGAAAGTGATCATGTCTGCTGAGGAAATGCGGCGCGCACTTGTTCGCATTGCCCATGAGATAATTGAAAGAAACCATGGCCCTGAGGATCTGATGTTCATTGGCATATACACCAGGGGTGTACCGCTGGCGACGCGCATAGCACGATATATAAAGGGAATTGAGGATGCGGATATACTCGTCGGGGCACTGGACATCGGACCATATCGAGATGACCTTTCGTACATGGAATCACCACCGCAGTATCGTCCCAGTGATATCCCCGCTAACGTGGCTGGTAAGCGCGTCATATTGATAGATGACGTCTTGTATACCGGTCGAAGTATACGGGCCGCAATGGATGCCCTTGTCGATTTCGGTCGTCCTCAGAGTATTCAGCTAGCAGTGCTTGTTGATCGGGGGCATCGTGAGCTACCTGTTCGTCCCGACTATGTTGGCAAGAACGTGCCTACTTCCAGGAAAGAAGAGATCGAAGTGAGGCTACGGGAAGTCGATGGTAAGGATGAGGTTGCCATCGTAAACAAAACAGGGACAGAGTCTGCTGGTGCAGTGGGCCCCAAGAATTGCGCTGGTTCGGGAGGGATAACATGAGTCTGGAAGGCAGAAGCCTGGTGACTATGGATGATCTGTCAAATGAGGAGATCGAAGGAGTGTTTTCTCTAGCCGACGAGATGTCTGAATCGATGACCGGGCAATCTGGCGTGTGCCAGGGGAAGATCATGGCAAGCCTCTTCTTCGAACCAAGTACCAGAACTCGCTTGTCCTTTGAGGCTGCAATGCTTAGACTCGGAGGCCGTGTCATAACGGCTGTTGACATAAGTGCAACTTCCCTGGCTAAGGGTGAAAGTATCGCAGATATGGCTAGGGTGGTGGGAAGTTATGCCGATATCATTGTAATCAGGCATCCCTGGGAGGGGGCAGCCAAGGTGGTTGCGGACTATGCAGGGGTGCCCGTGATAAATGCTGGCGATGGTGGGCATGAACATCCAACACAGACACTACTAGATCTCTATACCATAAGGAAGGAAAGAGGGACCATCAAAGGGCTGAAGATTGCCCTTTGGGGTGACCTGAAATATGGGCGGACTCTGCACTCTTTGGCTTGTGCTCTGGCGAGGTTTGGTGCCTCTATCCTCTTTCGACCTGCTCCGGGGCTTGAGATGCCTGAGCATGTTGTCCGAAAGCTGACCATGGATTATGGAGGAGAACTAAGGAAGTGTGAAGCTGTGGATCAGACGGGGAAGGGAGGGGTGTTCTCATTGGATGCTATTTATGTGACGCCGAGCACTCCTCATCAGTTGGCTATGATGCCTGATATCAGCATTCAGGTCGAACTGGAAAAGGGAGTTGATGCTATCTACGTCACTCGATTCCAGAAAGAAAGGCATGCTCAAGCCAACGGGGGAGATGACATAAAGAAGGCATACCCGGTGGTGGATAAGAAACTGCTCAAAGAAAAGACCTTCAAGCAGACGCTTGTCATGCATCCCTTGCCTCGCATTGATGAGCTTGCTCATGAGCTTGATGCTGACCCTCGTAGTATGTATTTCAAACAGGCGGCTCGAGGAGTACCGGTCAGGATGGCTCTCATAAGTCTGCTGCTGGGAGCGAGGAAGGTTGATATCCCTGAGGTGAAGGAACCAATCTCAAGACGGAAGGCCGGTTACCCAGTCTATGACCGTGGATTTGGTATCAGATGCCAGAATCGAAGCTGTGTGTCAGTTAATGAGGAAAAGTACATCAAGGCTGAGTTCAGGATTGCGAGTCGCCAGCCGTTGACCTTGATGTGTGTCTACTGTGAACATGAGATCTTTCCGAAGTATGTTGCCAGTTCAGAGTGGCATGAGGGTACTCTGGAGAGCAAGAGGTATCATAGTGCAGACAGCCACTGGGGTCGCAAGATAAGGTTGGAGAACCTGATTGTTTTCGATTCAGAGAGTGAAGCAAGGTCACGAGGTTTCAAGCCTGGCAAGAACATACACGGCTAGTTGGAGATCATCGTTGATTGAAGGTAGCGGATGAGGAAGGATTCTGTGCTCATTTGTGGCGGGCGCATCATTGACCCTGGCGATGGTATAGATATGATTGGCGATTTGCTCATAGTGGATGGTGTGGTTGCCTGGCTCGGTAAGAGCGGCTGTGCTCCTCTGAAGCAGAGCCGCAATGTCCTTGCTGCCAGAGGGATGGTTGTTGCCCCTGGTTTCGTAGATATCCATTGCCATCTTCGTGATCCAGGATTTGAGGAGAAGGAAACTGTAGCCAGTGGGACAG
The DNA here is from genome assembly GCA_001795035.1 of Chloroflexi bacterium RBG_13_53_26. Taxonomy (GTDB): domain Bacteria; phylum Chloroflexota; class Dehalococcoidia; order UBA2247; family RBG-13-53-26; genus RBG-13-53-26. Next base: position 7,118 of record MGMW01000008.1, on the reverse strand, counting down.
AGGCGGCTGCACGAGGGGGTTTTGCCACTGTCTGCTGCATGCCCAATACCCAGCCACCTATAGATACCCCAGCGATGGTTGAGTTTGTCAAAGCCAAAGCAGACTCTGAGGGCAGAGTGAGGGTCTTCACCATTGGATGTATCAGCAGGGGGCAGCAGTGCGAAGAGTTGACGGATATGAATGGTTTAGCTGCGGCAGGCGTGGTTGCTTTCAGCGACGATGGCAAACCGGTGCCAAGTTCGCTGCTCATGCAGAGAGCTTTGGAATGTGGCCGCCGTCTGGATTTGCCAATCATAGATCATTGCGAAGACACCTCTCTTACTGCTGGTGGTGTAATGAACGATGGCTTTGTGTCTGCCCGATTGAGATTGAAGGGGATGCCTGCAGCAGCAGAAGATTCTCTGGTGGCCAGAGACATCGAACTTGCCCGAATCACTGGTGCCAGAATACACATCGCACATGTAAGCACTGCCAGATCTGTCGACCTTGTCCGACGTGCTAAGCAGGACAACGTTAATGTTACGGCTGAAGCGACTCCGCACCATCTAACACTGACTGAGGAAAGAGTCGCTGGATGTGATGCTAATTTCAAGGTGAATCCTCCGCTGCGGACCAGGAAGGATGTGGAAGAGCTGATTCGCGGGTTGGAAGAGGGTGTAATAGACGCTATTGCTACTGACCACGCTCCCCATACTGCTCAGGACAAGACCAGTGATTTCAAATCAGCGGCCTTCGGCATCAGCGGTCTGGAGACGGCCCTGGCTGTCCTGCTCACCTTGGTGCATGAGGGGAAACTCGACCTGGTGACTCTTGTCGCCAGGCTCACTGTTGGACCAGCAGGAGTTCTGCAGAGTAAGGGCAGCTCCACAGTTGTCTCCAAGCAGCCTTTCCCTGGCGGTCTCGGGATGCTCCGAATAGGGGCTCCTGGCGATGTGACCGTCTTCGATCCAGATCTGGAATGGAAGGTTGATCCCTATCTCTTTGCCTCCAAAGGGAAGAACAACCCTTGGAGTGGGTATCTCCTGAAGGGAAAGGCGGTGGCAACAGTCGTGGATGGAGGGGTAGTCTACAAGGACAATAGTGTCAGAATGGAGGTGAGAAGGAACTAGTGCTAAAGTCTATCGGACTTGGCAGGTGAGTGGTCTGGAGGAAGGACAAGAAGCAACTCTTTCGCTCTGGGATGGTTCAGTCGATGTTGGTGAGTGGTGTTTTCGCTAGGTAAGTAAGGAGGTATTGGTGCCGCGTCGTAAGGACATTAGAAAGGTTCTCATTATCGGTTCAGGTCCAATAATCATCGGACAGGCCTGTGAGTTCGACTACTCAGGAACGCAGGCCTGCAAGGCCTTGAGAGAAGAGGGTTATGAGATAGTCTTGGTCAACTCCAATCCGGCTACCATCATGACTGATCCGGGCATGGCTGACAGGACCTATATTGAGCCGCTCACGCCCGAAAGCCTGACAAAGATCATTGAGAGGGAAAGACCGAATGCACTCCTCCCCAACCTGGGTGGACAAACTGGCCTGAATCTTGCTGCCAGCCTCCAGAGGCTCGGGGCACTAGAGAAGTATGGAGTCGAGGTCATCGGGGTCAAGATCGATGCTATAGAGCGAGGTGAAGACCGCATTGTCTTCAAGGAAACAATGGCGCAACTGGGTATCCCAGTGCCTGCGTCTGATCCGTGCCATTCGGTCGAGGAGGCCGAGCGAATAGCAGCGAGGCTCGGATATCCTGTTGTGTTACGGCCAGCATATACGCTGGGTGGAACGGGTGGGGGAATTGCCTACAATGTCGAAGAACTGAGGACTATTGTAAGCAGGGGACTAGCGGCCAGCCTCGTCAACCAGGTCCTGGTGGAGGAATCCGTTTTTGGATGGGAAGAGCTTGAGCTGGAGGTGGTGAGAGACCAGAAGAATCAGAAGATTACAGTGTGTTTCATTGAGAACATTGATGCCATGGGTGTGCATACTGGTGATAGCTTCTGTGTTGCTCCTATGCTTACGATCCCTGAAGAACTACAGAAGCGGATGCAGTATCTTTCCTACAGAATTGTGGATGCCATAGGGGTTGTGGGAGGAACGAACATTCAGTTTGCTCATAATCTTGAGGACGATAGGCTGGTGGTGATAGAGATCAATCCACGTACATCTCGTTCATCTGCCTTGGCATCCAAGGCAACCGGCTTCCCCATAGCCCGGGTCTCTACTAAGCTGGCAGTTGGTATAACCATGGACGAGATTCCCTACTGGAGAAAAGAGACGCTGGAGAAATATGAGCCCTATGGCGACTACGTAGTATCCAAGTTCGCCCGCTGGGCCTTTGAGAAATTCCCCCAAGCCAAGGATGTCCTGGGTACCCAGATGAAGGCTGTTGGGGAGGTGATGAGCATTGGGAAGACATTCAAAGAGGCATTGCAGAAGTCCATACGTTCTTTGGAAATCAAGAGATACGGTCTGGGTGGTGCCAAGGATTTCAAGAAGCTTTCGCTTGACAGGTTAAGAGAAAAGCTAGCGGTGCCTTCAAGCGAGCGGGTATTTCTGATGTATGAGGCCCTGAAGAAGGGTGTGTCGGTAGAAGAACTCCACAAATTGACCTACATCGGCCGATGGTTCATCAACCAGATGAAGGAGTTGGCTGAGTTCGAAGATGAGCTGGTTAAGCATAAGTGGAAGGATTTGCCGGATGCTAAGCTGGAGTGGGCGAAGGAGTGGGGTTTCTCGGATCTGTACCTGGCAGGGCTGTTCGATGTAAGCGAGAAAGAGGTTAGACAGCGGAGGATTGCCATTGGGAAAATCGCACGGTTTGATGCTGTCCCGGTCAGCGGTGTGAAGAACGCGGCATATTACTACTCAACGTATGTTGGACAGGAGGACAAAGTCCCGGTATCTCCGAACAAAAAAGTGATGATCCTGGGTGGTGGACCCAACAGAATCGGCCAGGGAATAGAGTTTGATTACACGTGTGTTCATGCTGCCTTTGCCTTGCGGGATGAAGGATATGAGTCGATCATGGTCAACTGTAATCCTGAGACAGTATCGACTGACTATGATACCTCTGACAAGCTCTATTTTGAACCATTGACAGTCGAAGATGTACTGAACATCTATGATAAGGAGAATCCCATGGGTGCCATAGTGCAGTTCGGCGGACAGACTCCACTTAATATCGCCCAGGAGCTGAAGGACTGTGGTGTGAATATTCTGGGGACCACTCCTGAGAGTATCGGGCTTGCCGAGGACAGGGAATGTTTCAGGGAAAGGATGATTGCTCTCAACATCCCTCAACCGGAGAGCGGCACCGCTCGTTCAATGGAGGAAGCCATAGAGATCGCGAACAGGATTGGCTATCCTCTTATGGTGCGGCCCTCGTTTGTTCTTGGCGGTCGGGGGATGAAAGTGATCTGGGATGAAGCTGAGCTAGTAAGGCACGGTGAGGAAGCCATTCAGGTAAGTCCTGAATATCCGATGCTCATTGACAGGTTCTTGGAGCATGCCATCGAGACCGAGGTAGATGCTCTCTGCGATGGGGATGATACGTTCGTTGCTGCTGTCATGGAGCACATTGAGCTGGCCGGTGTTCATTCGGGAGACGCAGCCTGTGTCATTCCGCCTCGGACAATCAAGGAAGAGCACCTGAACACAATTGAGGAGTACACGGCGAGAATAGCCAGGGATTTGAAAGCCGTTGGACTTGTCAACATTCAATATGCCATTTGCCGTGACAAGGTATACATTCTGGAAGCCAATCCGAGGGCTTCACGCACTGTTCCTTTCGTGTCCAAGCTGACAGGAATCCCCATGGCGCCTATTGCCACCAGGCTGGTGTTGGGCAAGAAACTGAAGGATTTCCCTGAACTGAGAAAACGCGGTCTTCCCTACATTGGAGTGAAGGAGGCAGTCTTCCCCTTTAACATGTTCCCTGAGGTTGACCCTGTGCTTGGTCCGGAGATGAAATCCACTGGAGAAGTCATGGGGATCGCTGACACATTTGGCCTGGCTTTCTACAAGGCTGCGGAGGCTGCAGGGGCGAGGCTGCCTGTTGAGGGGAACGTGCTTTTGACTGTAGCCGATAATGATAAGCCAGAGTTACCCCCGATAGCCCGGAAAATCCAGGAACTGGGATTTCAAATCTATGCTACGGAGGGAACGAGTGCTCTGCTGACAGAGCATGGCATATCGAATACTCGAATAAAGAAACTCCATGAAGGCAGGCCGAACATCGCCGATGCGATCAAGAACAAGGATATTCAACTGGTGATCAATACGCCAGCTGGTCAGAGCAGCAAATATGATGATAGCTACATCCGCAAGACGGCGACTCAGTACAAAGTCCCCTACATAACTTCGATAGCAGCGGCACAGGCCAGTGCTGAAGGCATAGAGGCCATAAAGAAACATCAGATCCTGCCCAAATCTCTTCAGGAGTACCAGCAAGAAATCTTATAGTTGGCGGCGGGTTTTTGAAATGAGCATTGGGTTTTTTCCAGTGTTTGGCTCTTGAGGGAATGGTTGAGGAGATGAAACAGGCGGCAGCTCACATAATATCCAACGAGGAAATCATGCCTCAAACCCATCTGGTTTGGCTGGAAGCCCCTGAAATTGCTGCTGATGCACGGCCGGGACAATTTGTTATGGTGCGCTGTGGAAATAACCATGATCCGTTGTTGCGCCGTCCTCTGAGCATCCATCAGGTCACCGCGGCAGGACGGATTGCTCTGCTTTTCAGTGTGGTCGGCCGAGGTACCGTTCTGCTTTCTCGGCGTCAGCAGGGGGATTGCCTTGATCTTGTGGGACCTTTGGGTAATGGTTTTACAATCGAGCCAGATTCTCATAGGCTTCTTCTGGTGGCTGGGGGTCTTGGTTTGGCGCCGTTGCTTTTCTTGGCTACAAAGGGACTAGATGAGGGGTGTTCAGTAGTGCTCCTCATGGGCACCCGGAATGTCTCTCTGCTTTATCCCTTGTCGTCGCTCTCATCAAGAATCACGTGTTTCACAACCACTGAGGATGGCTCTGCAGGAGTCAAGGGGGTGGTGACTGGTCTTATTGCCGAATGTGCTGACCAAGCTGACCAAGTCTTTGCTTGTGGACCGATTTCGATGTATCGGTCGATGGCATGTGATGGTGGCTTGAAGAGGGGGCGTGTTCAGATTTCTTTGGAGGTTGTGATGGGGTGTGGGGTGGGAGCTTGTTATGGCTGCACCATAAAGACACGGAAGGGTCTGCAACAGGTGTGTCGGGATGGGCCTGTGTTTGAGCTTGATGAGGTTGTCTGGTAAAGGAGGTGATTCCGGGTGGTGGAAAGCAAACGAATAGGAATCAAGACAAATGGAAATTCGGAGGTAATAGATATAACCGGAGAGGTGGCGAGGGAGATTGACAACTCAAGTGTTGAGAGCGGGATCGCAACCGTGTTTGCTGTCGGGTCGACGGCAGGTATTACTACGATTGAATATGAATCGGGATTGTTGGCTGACTTCAAGACTGCGTGGGATAGACTGATTCCAGCTAACATGGACTACCGACACAACCGAGCTTGGGGTGACGGCAATGGTCATTCGCATGTGCGAGCTTCCCTCCTCAGTCCGTCGCTAACGGTCCCCTTTGTGAATAAGAGGATGCTATTGGGAACTTGGCAGCAAATCGTTTGTGTCGATTTTGATAACCGTCCGCGTTCAAGAGAGATAGTCGTTCAAATCATGGGAGAGTGAAGACCAACGAATGACGGATATAGGTTTTGTCTTCTATCCGAAGTCAGTGGCTATCATAGGTGTTTCTTCCAATGATGACTCCCTTACCAATCGAAATTTCCTGCGACCATTGCTGGATTGCAATTATCAAGGGAAAATCTACCCCGTCAACCCGCACGTGAGTGAGATTATGGGGTTGAAGGCCTATCCCAGTATTCTAGACATCCCTGATCCAGTGGATAACGCAGTCTGTGCCGTTCCAGCTCCGCTCACGCCGAAGGTAGTGCATGACTGTGCAACGGCAAAGGTCAAGGTGGTCACTTGTTTCACTGCGGGCTTTAGAGAGACGGGCGAAGAGGATGGTCTTGGGTTAGAGGCCCAGCTAGTTGAAATTGCTCACCGTGGTGGAGTGCGTCTCATTGGCCCAAACTGCCTCGGAATACACAACCCTCGTATAGGCGTGACTTTTGAGGCTGGCGGTTCTCGACAGACTGGTAACGTTGGCTTTATGTTTCAAAGCGGGGGCAATAGCAGGGAGTTTATTCTTGTAGGAGCGCAGCGCGGCATTTTCTTCAGCAAAGGTGTTAGCTATGGAAACGCTGCTGACCTGAACGAGATGGATTTCTTGAGATACTTTGCTCATGATGAGGATACCAAGGTAATTGCTGGGTATATCGAGGGGACAAAGGAACCACAAAGATTTCTTCAGTTGCTAAGGGAGACAACTCAGCGGAAACCAGTAATCATTCTTAAGGGAGGTAGGACTGAAGCAGGGACAAGAGCAGTGATGTCGCACACCAGTTCTCTCGCAGGAAGCAGGGAAATGTGGGATGTCCTTTGCAGACAGGGGAGAGCGATACAGGTTTCTAACCTGGCAGAGATGGCAGACGTCGTTCTGGCATTTTCATATTTGAAGCCCCCCGGTGGAAGGAGGATAGGCATTATTGGAATAGGAGGGGGAGCGAGTGTCCAGGCGGCTGATGACTGCGAATACGCAGGACTTATGGTTCCTCCTTTCCCTTCACATGTCAGACAGAGTTTGCGGAGATTCACCCCGCTGGCTGGAACCAGCCTGCTAAATCCTGTGGATACTTCGGCGGATGTATACTGGGACCCAGACTTGTTTGGCAAAACTGCCAAGGTCATTGCTGACTACGACGGGGTGGATGCGATTCTTGTAATGTTCGCTACTGTCCAAGCTGCTAGGCGTGGGGTTGGGGCTCTGAGGCATCAGATTGATGCTGTCATTGGTGTGGGCCGGAATACTGACAAGCCATTGGCTATTGTCCTGTTCACAGCGGGTATGCTAGAAGCTGAGAAGATGGCTTGTGAGGTGCAGGGACAATGCCTAGAAGCTGGATTCCTGGTCTATCCCTCGATCAGCAGGGCTGCTCGTGCGATTAGCCATCTTGTCTCCTACAGCGAAGGTCAAGG
>MGMW01000007.1 GCA_001795035.1 Chloroflexi bacterium RBG_13_53_26 | reverse complement strand
AGCTGAGCTTCCTCGGTTGCAGCTAGGTAGTGATTCGATACAAAGGAGAGGAAACAAAATGGCTGTTACCATTGACGAGCTCGGTCGGCGTCTAAAAGAGGAACGGGGGCGCTTGGCCAAGGCGCTGGAACAGATGAGGGCTGGTGCTCCGCCTGTAGGTGAGGCGAAGGAAGGCAGTCCGTACGGTAAGAAAGAGGAGGGAGCTACCGAGGCCTTTGAACTGGAGAAGAGATTAGCCCTGGAGAAGCGCTTGATGGCACTGATTGGTGAGGTTGAGCATGCGCTGCAGAAATTTAAGGATGGCACTTACGGTCTATGTGATGTTTGTGGCCAATCGGTAGAGATGGCCCGACTTGAGGTTCTTCCTCAGGCAACCCTTTGCCTTAGTTGCAAAGCGAAGCAGGAAAGAAGTGCAAAAGGCAAATTCCCTTCGAGATAGTTGGCTCTCTTACAGAGTTCCTTTTGTTGTTATACTACTAGTATTGATGGCGGACCAGGTGACCAAGCTATTGGTCAGAGAGAACCTTGCCGTTGGAGAGTCGATTCCACAAGAGGGGGCCATCAGACTTACCCACGTGACGAATAGCGGTATTATCTTCGGAATTGATGTTCCCACAGTGGTTTCTTTGATTGTTCCGTTGTTAGTGGTCATTGGTGCTCTTTCCCTGTATTCTCGATATGGTCCATTCGACAGTTTGCCGATGAACGTGGCGGTGGCGCTGTTTATCGGTGGCAGCTTGGGCAATCTCATTGACCGGCTTGTCTCTGGATATGTCACCGACTTTGTCGATCTACGTCTCTGGAGTGGCTACCACTGGCCCGCTTTCAATTTTGCCGATGCGGCTATTCTTGCGGGCACTTTGCTCTTCATCACTTTGGTCTTAAGGCTGCAGTTGAAAAGAGCCACCAAGCATGACTGATGGAGATAGCCAGAACCCTTAGTCTTGTAGCAGATAGGGCAAGCGCTCGCCTCGATCTACATATCTGCCAGTCATGCAATGAGCTGTCGCGTTCCTCTGTTCAAAAGCTGATCAGTAGCGGCTACATAACTGTAAATGGCATGATGGCGCGGCCCAGTAGTAAGGTTAAGGCGGGTGATGTAGTTGTCATCAACGTACCCGTACCGGAGCCGTCACCGGCTCTTGTAGCTGAACAGATACCTCTGAATATCCTCTATGAGGATAACGATATTCTGGTTATCGATAAGCCTGCGGGCATTGCTGTCTATCCTGCTCCGGGTCACCCCAGTCACACGTTGATGAATGCTGTTTTGGCTCATTGCCCGGATATTTCGAGGATCGATGGTTCGGTTAGGCCGGGTATAGTACATCGCTTGGACAAGGATACTTCAGGGGTGATGGTGGTTGCCAAGAGCAAGATGGCTCAGCTCAATCTTTCTGCTCAGTTGAAGGGGCGTCGTGTGCTGAAGAAGTACCTAGTGTTGGTGAAGGGATATCCTTCACCCGAACAGGGTGTTATCGAGGCTCCTATCGGACGCCATCCCAGAGACCGTAAGAGGATGGCAGTAGTCTCGGGGGGAAGAGAGGCGCGCACTGCTTATAGAGTGACAAAGCGCTTCAGTGGCTACTCACTGGTGGAAGTGACCCTGCTGACTGGGCGTACCCATCAGATCAGGGTGCACTTCTCGCGTATGGGTTGGCCGGTGGCCGGAGATGCTGTTTATGGGGTGAAAACACCATACCTTGAGAGGCAGTTTGTGCATGCCAGTCGTCTGGGATTCCACCTTCCGTCTGGCGGTGAGTGGTCGGAGTTCAGTTCCAAGCTGCCGCAGGATCTGGAAGAAGCGCTGGAACAAGTCCCGCGGCTGTAGGCGTGATCGCTCGCAGCGACTTGCACTCTATATAAGGCCGTATTGTTCCCTCAGAGCCTTTTCTCTATCTTGGCCCATGAATCGCGCAAGGCAACCGTCCGGTTGAATACCAACCGTTCGGGGGATGAGTCTTTTGAATCCACGCAGAAATAGCCCAGTCGTTCGAACTGGTACCGGCTTCCTGGCGTCGTGCCACTAAGGCTGGGCTCGACATAACCTCTCAAGATATGCATCGAATCGGGGTTCAGGAGGTTTTCAAAACTGTCCCCGTTTGTGAAATCGCTGGGGTTTTCCACCATGAAAAGCCGGTCATAAAGGCGCACATCCACCTCAAGCGCATGGGCTGCTGAAACCCAGTGGATGGTTCCTTTGACCCTGCGTCCGTCCGGCGTGTTCCCACCGCGAGTAGCCGGATCGTAGGTGCAATGCAGTTCAACCACCTCGCCGGTGTGCTCATCCTTCACCACTCCAACGCAGGTGATGAGATAGGCGTATCGGAGCCGTACCTCGCGGCCAGGGGCAAGACGGAAGAACTTGCTGGGTGGGTCTTCTCGAAAATCGTCTCGCTCTATGTACAACACCCGCGAGAAAGGCACCTTGCGAGTCCCCGCGGTGGGATCTTCGGGGTTGTTGATGGCATCGATCTCTTCAGTTTGGTACTCGGGGTAGTTATCGATGATTACACGAAGGGGGCTCAGGACGGCCATAACGCGGGTGACGTTCTTGTTCAGATCATCCCGGATGCAGTGTTCAAGGAGGGCGATATCGATGGTGCTGTCCGTTTTGGCAACGCCGATGCGGTCGCAGAAATCGCGGATGGACCTGGATGTACACCCGCGTCTGCGCAGGCCGGAGATGGTCGGCATTCGGGGATCGTCCCAGCCGGTGACGTGTCCCTGCTCCACCAACTGAAGCAGCTTCCGCTTACTCATCACGGTGTAGGTTAGATTGAGGCGGGCGAACTCGATCTGTTGCGGATGGTATATCCCCAACTGGTCAAGGAACCAGTCATACAGCGGGCGGTGGTCCTCAAACTCCAGTGTGCAAATGGAATGAGTGATTCCTTCGATGGAATCCTCGAGTCCGTGGGCCCAATCGTACATCGGGTAGATGCACCACTTGTTGCCTGTACGATGATGCTCTGCGTGTAAGATGCGGTACATCACCGGATCGCGCATATTCAGGTTCGGCGATGCCATGTCGATCTTGGCCCGAAGGACTCTGGCGCCGTCTTCGAATTCCCCTGCCTGCATACGCTCAAACAGGTTGAGATTCTCGTGAATGGGACGTGTTCGGTACGGACTCTCTTTGCCGGGCTCGGTAAGGGTGCCGCGGCACTCCCTGATCTTATCAGCACTCAGGTCATCGACGTAGGCCTTGCCGTCTTTGATCAACTGAACGGCGTAATCGTACATCTGCTCAAAGTAGTCCGATGCATAGAACAACCTGTCCTCCCAGTCGAAGCCAAGCCAGCGCACGTCCTCTAAGATAGATTGAACGTATTCCTCTTCTTCCTTGGTAGGATTGGTATCATCGAAGCGCAGGTTGCACAGACCTTCGTACTGGGCAGCGATGCCGAAGTTGAGGCATATTGATTTGCCGTGGCCGATGTGCAAGTAGCCATTGGGCTCCGGCGGGAACCGCGTGTGCACGCGGCCTCCGTGTTTGTTGTTGGCGATGTCCTCGTTGATGATATTGCGAATGAAATCGGAGGGAGTTGCCTGTTCTGGTGAGGTCATGTCATTTTCCCTTCAATAGGCGATTCTACGCTGATCATCTGGAATGGAAGTGGCTTGACGCTGACTATCGAGCTTGGATAGCAACTAAAGTACAGTTTTGGCTAGGCTTTGTCAATTGCCTGGTCAATTGAATGACCCTCGAATAGACTGTCAACGGTGGTGATGCTAGAATGGAAACGATCCATGCGAGTCGCCATTCCTATATCAGACAGCCATAGCCACGGAGTGACATGAAAGCAGAAAGCGTCCGGGTGCGATATGCTCCCAGCCCAACCGGATATCCGCATATTGGTAACATCAGGACTGCCTTGTTCAACTGGCTGTTCGCCAGGCACACTGGCGGCAGATTCATCGTCCGCATTGAGGACACCGATCAGTCGCGCAAGGTGCAGGGTGCTGTGGAGGCGATACTCGACAGCCTGCGCTGGTTAGGCATGGATTGGGACGAGGGGCCGGGGGTTGGAGGCGATTACGGATCGTATTTCCAATCGGAGCGGCGGGATCTGTATCAACAGTATGCACAGCAATTGCTGGAGGGCGGACAGGCTTATAAATGCTACTGCTCGTCGGATCGGCTGACCCAGATGCGCGCTGTGATGGCGGAGCGCAAGGAATCGGTACGCAGCTATGACCGCCGCTGCCGCGACTTGAGCCCGGCGGAACAAGCACAGGTCGAAACGCAGGGAGTCGCGCCTGTGATACGCTTCAAGGTACCGCTTGACGGGCAGACGACGTTTCATGACCTTATCCGCGGAGATATAACGTTTAATAACAGCGAGCTGGATGATCTGGTGTTGCTGAAATCGGACGGCTACCCGACGTATCACCTAGCCAACATTGTGGATGATCATTTCATGAAGGTCAGTCATGTTATGAGGGCGGATGAGTGGCTTTCGTCTACCCCGAGGCATGTGTTACTCTACGGTGCGTTTGGTTGGGAAGCCCCGCTGTATGCTCATTTGCCGATGATTCTGGGGCCTGATAAGTCAAAACTGAGCAAACGCCATGGAGCCACTTCAGTTATCGAGTACCGCGATACGGGTTACGTGCCGGAGGCGGTGGTGAACTTCCTCGCACTGCTCGGTTGGGCGTTGGATGACAAAACTGAGATCATGAGCCGCGATGACCTGATCAAGTACTTCAGTCTCGAGCGCATTTCAAAAACGGCGGCCATATTCAGCCAGGAGAAACTGTACTGGATGAATGGGGTGTACCTGCGCCAGATTGTTGAGAAGCAGGGCTTCGGGGAATTCGCAAGGCGTGCGTTGCCTTTCCTGGAGTTGGGACTGCCTGATACGGCTAAACGCCCTATCGATCAGGAGTACGTGAATCGTATCGCACCGCTTATGTACGAAAGGGTGAATTTGCTGAGCGAGTTGGCCGAGCGGAGTGGTTTCTTCTTCGTCGAGGAGCTTGATTATGATGCCGAGTCGCTGGTGGTCAAGGGGATGGATAAGGAGAAGGCCATTACCTCACTGAAGATGTGTTGGGAGCGGCTTGAGGACTGTTCTTTCGACCACGATGCGCTCGAAGGCGTGCTCAGATCGTTGACGGAGGAACTCGGCCTTAAGACCGGATCGCTATTCGGGCTCATTCGTGTAGCGGTCACCGGGCGCACTGCCTCTCCCCCTCTCTTCGAGACAATGGCGGTTTTGGGTAAGGATAGGTGCCTCGGGCGGATTGGGGCAGCTATAGCTCGGCTGCGAGGCAGCGGCGGTCTCTAGCTTGTTTCGGAGACAATGAGCGGCAGGCAACCCGGAGGACTACACTTCCATCAGATCTGGACGAAAACCAGGAGTTTCCAGTGTCTTTGTTGATGGGACCATCTGCTCTGCATGGCCTGCGGGTTCTCGATCTATCTGGAGAAAAAGGGGCCTTTTGCGGTAAGCTCCTGGCTGATATGGGGGCCGATGTGGTCAAGATCGAACCTCCAGGAGGTGACCAAGCCAGAAGAACGGGTCCATTCTTGCACGATTTGGTTCATCCTGAGAGAAGCCTCTCCTTCTGGTATAACAACACCAGCAAGCGGGGGATTACGTTAAATGTCGAGAACAGGAAGGGGCGGGATGCATTGAGTATCCTGGCTCGTACTGCAGATGTAGTGCTGGAGACCTTCCGCCCAGGATATCTGAAGGATCTCTCCCTTGACTATGATGAGTTGAGGAGACAGAATACTCGCCTTGTTATGACCTCCATCAGCAGCTTTGGGCAAATGGGGCCTTACAGGGACTATCTGTCCTGCGACCTGGTTGCCTCAGCTCTTGGAGGCCAGATGTACGTTTGTGGTGATATTGATACACCGCCACTCAAGCCTTATGGTGAGCAGGCCTACCTAGTGGCTTCCATTTTCGGAGCAATCGGTACTTTGATGGCTTTACACTATCGGCACTATAGCGGCAGGGGGCAGCTTGTGGACATCTCTATGCATGAATGTCTTGCCGGAGTGGTAGAGCATGTCAGTGTCCGCTACTTCTACGAGGGGATAGTAGCAAGGAGACAGGGCAGTCTACATTGGGACAACGCCTTTCGGGTATACCCTTGTAGGGACGGTTACATACTACTCTCGCTGTTCCGAGAGTGGGACACCCTTGTGGAATGGTTAGACAGCGAGGGAATGGCGGCAGATCTGAAGGATGAGAAGTGGCGTGATCCGGAACTGAGACACAAAGAAGTGGAGCACATAATTGAGGTTCTGGAGTTGTGGACAAAAGAGCATACAGTTGGGGAGTTGATGGAGCAGGGGCAACTAATGCATCTCCCATGGGCGGCGGTCAATTCCATACGGAATCTGAGTGAGAACTCCCAGCTTCTGGAGCGAGGGTTCTTCGTAGAAGTAGCTCATCCGGAGCAAGGCGATTCTTTCGTCTATCCAGGTGCTCCTTACAAGCTCGGCCGCACTCCGTGGAGGATATTGAGGCGGGCGCCACTCATCGGTGAGCATAATCAGGAGATATTCGGGGGAGAGCTTGGGTTCTCGATGGCTGAGATAGGTGATCTGGTTTCTGAGGGAGTCATCTGATGTTAGGGGCTTTGTCAGACTTGAGGGTGCTTGACTTTAGCAGGGTGCTGGCCGGTCCCTTCGCTACGCGGCTACTGGCCGATCATGGGGCTGAGGTGATCAAGGTGCAGTCTGAACTGACTATGGGAGGACCTCAGCACAATGTCAGTGGCTATTTCAACAATTGGAATCGCAACAAGTTGGGCGTTACCCTGAACCTGTCCAAGCCTGAGGGTATTGAGCTGGCAAAGAGGCTGGTTCAGGTCAGCGATGTGGTGGTGGAGAATTTCAGCCCCCGTGTGATGAAGAATTGGGGGCTGGATTATGGTGTGCTGAGTAAGATAAAACCCGAGATGATCATGCTCAGCATGTCCGGTATGGGACAAACGGGGCCATGTCAAGACTATGTTGCCTTTGGAGCCACAGTGCAGGCCATGAGTGGAATTACGCATCTGACAGGATTTGACGGACGGCCTCCTCTGGGTGTGGGCTACTCGTATGCTGATCACGTTGCTGGCCTGATGGGTGTGCTGGCTATACTGCAAGCCCTGGAGCATCGGCAGAGAACAGGGGAAGGACAGTACATCGATCTGTCTGAGACAGAAACGATGTGTGGTTTGCTGGGAACAGCAGTCCTGGAATATGCGTGTAATGGCAAGGACGTCCTGCCGGTGGGCAACTTCCCTATGCACCGGATTGCTGCGCCTCACGGTGTTTATTGCTGCAAAGGTGAGGATAGATGGTGTGCTATCGCCGTCTTCAGCGATGAAGAGTGGCGGGCCTTCTGTAGAGTAATAGGTTGTCCGTCCTGGACGACGGAGGTCAGGTTCGCCAGTCAGTTGGACAGGTGGCAGAATGCCGATGAGCTAAATGCAGCGGTGGAGGGATGGACGAAGCTGCATCCTGCTGAGGAGGTGATGGCCTTGCTTCAGGGGGTGGGGATAGCGGCGGGGGTAGTGCAGAATGCCGCCGATCTGGCACATGATCCACAGCTGATATCGAGGAACTTCTTCATAGAATTGGAACATCCGGCCATGGGCAAGACAGTGTCCGATGGCAGTCCGATCAAGCTCAGTGATACGCCGGCTGCATATGGTAGAGCCGCTCCCATGCTGGGGCAGGATAACAACTACGTCTATCATTGCCTGCTGGGCATATCAGAGGAAGAACTGCAGCGTCTTGCTATAGATGG
>MGMW01000006.1 GCA_001795035.1 Chloroflexi bacterium RBG_13_53_26 | reverse complement strand
CCATAAGCCAGGCCCCCGTCATCCGTGGCGTAGACGATACAAGGGTTTCCATGACTAGGACTGACAAATTCACTGAACAATAAGACTGACATTTTCACTGGACAACAACAGCAGACGAGTCTGTTCGCTTTCTCAATTCTCTCTCGGTAACCCCAGATTTGATATTGATTCCCTTCTTCTGATATCCTTTATCACACCTAAGGGAGGCGACAATTGTTCCTATAGGAGCAGATTAAGGAAGGTTGGATAACCTCCAGACACAAAGGGGGCAAGTTGGATCTAGACCTGTCTGAAGACCAGAAGATGCTGCGGAAAACCGCCCGTGACTTTCTGGCTAACGAGTGCACCAAGCAGTTTGTTCGGGAGATGGAACAGGATGAAAGGGGTTACTCACCGGATCTCTGGCTTAAGATGGCGGAACTGGGGTGGCTGGGGTTACCCTTCCCTGAAAGTCATGGTGGTGGGGGAGGGAGATTCTTGGATCTGGTGGTATTGCTGGAAGAGATGGGTCGGGCCTGTTTGCCCAGCCCTTATCTGCCCAGTGTGGTGCTGAGCGGTTTGACAATACTAGAAGCAGGCAATGATAGTCAAAAACAGCAGTTTCTGCCAGCCATATCTGGGGGAGATATCTTCACCTTCGCGCTGACAGAGTCAGATGGTAGTTATGATGCTGCCTCAATTCAGACAAAGTCGACTCTTCATAAAGAAGAGTATACTATCAGTGGTACCAAACTCTTTGTGCCCTACGCCCATCTGGCCAGACATATCCTGTACCTGGCCAGAACGAAAAAGGGGTCATCCGAGGAAGAAGGGCTTAGCCTTTTCATAATGGATGCCACTGGTCCAGGAATTAGCTCGATTGTGCTCAATACTATTGCCAGTGACAAACAATGCGAAGTGATGTTTGACAAGGCTAAAGTAGCCAGAGAGAACATCCTGGGTGAGCCTGGTCGGGGATGGCAGACGGTTGAGAAAACCCTACAATGGGCGGCCGTAGCCAAATGTGCCGAGATGGTGGGTGCAGCCCAGCAGGTTTTGGAGATGAGCGTGGCCTATGCTAAGGAGAGGGTGCAGTTTGATCGGCCGATAGGCAGCTTCCAGGCCATTCAGCACCACTGTGCTAACATGCTGATTGATGTCGATGGTATGAGATATCTTACCTACGAGGTGGCTTGGCTGCTGAGCAGTGGGCTTCCTGCCGTCAAGGAGGTGGCTATGGCCAAGGCGTGGGTTGGTGAGGCCATTGGGCGGGTCGTCCGTTTGGGGCATCAGATTCATGGCGGCGTAGGATATACTATTGATCACGATCTTCAGCTCTACTACAGGCGAGGCAAGGCAGCCCAAGCTCTCTTTGGCGATGCCAGCTTTCACCGTGAAGTGATAGCCAGCCAATTGGGGCTCTAGTTACTGAAGGGGGATGAATGGGGGAGGAGTGTGTCTTCTGCGAGATCATCGCTGGCAAGATACCGAGCGACATTGTCTATCAGGATGACAAGGCTGTTGTTATAAGGGACATCAATCCCCAAGCACCGATACATCTACTGGTGATGCCAAGAGAGCATATCCCATCACTGGCTCAGATTGGCTCTGACCGAAAGGATCTCATCGGTCATTTGATTTATGTTGCCAATGAAATGGCCAGTAGGGAGGGGTTAGTTCAGAGGGGATATCGTGTTTCAGTGAATTACGGCCGAGAAGGCGGACAACTAGTACCCCACATCCATTTCCATCTCCTAGGGGGGCGCCAGCTGTCTGGAGCTCTTGGTTAGAGTAGGTCTCGGCCGAGATAGGTGGTAAATGGACTTTGCCGAGAAGCTACTGCAGGCAGTGCGAAGAAATAATAGCCGCCTTTGCCTCGGGCTTGATCCTGATCCCGAGTTCATGCCTAAGACGAGTATCATCGAGTTCAACAAGGCAATCATCAACTCTACCTCAGACCTGGTTTGTGCCTACAAACCAAACTTGGCTTTCTACGAGGCTCTGGGCAGTGAGGGCCTACCTGCGCTCCAAGAGACCATAAAGTACATACCAGAAAACATCCCCATCATCGGGGACGCCAAGCGCGGTGACGTTGGCCACACGGCTCGAGCCTATGCCAAGGCTCTGTTCGAGGTCCTTGGTTTTGATGCGGCTACTGTGAACCCCTATTTGGGCTATGATTCCATAGAGCCATTTATCAGCTACATAGACAAGGCAACATTTATCCTGTGTCGCACTTCAAACCCCGGAGCTGGTGATTTCCAAGATGTAGCCTGTTCGACGGAACAAGCAGAGAACAGGCATCAGCCTTTGTACTGGTTGGTGGCCAGAAAGGCTAAGGAGTGGAACGAGAGGAATAATATAGGCTTGGTCGTAGGAGCTACCTACCCCCAGGAGCTACAGGAGATAAGGCAACTCTGCCCGGAAATGGACTTGCTGATACCGGGCATTGGAGCACAGGGAGGAAACCTGGAATGGGCCGTTCGCTACGGGATGGATGCCAAGGGTGAAAGGGCAATCTTCAGCAGTTCAAGGCAGATTCTCTATGCTTCGAAGGACAGTGATTTTGCCCAGGCGGCCCGGCGGGTTGCCGATGAGGTGCGCAGGCAGATCAACTCCCTTCTTTAGTCGCTAGTCTATCAACCGTTTGGGAATATCGCATGGAAGTCAATTTGGGCGATATACTGCAGCTAAGGAAAGCGCACCCTTGTGGTAGTTACTCCTGGGAGGTGGTGAGATTGGGAGCTGATATCGACATCAGATGTCTGAAATGTCACCGCAGGGTGCCGATTAAACGAGGGGTCTTGGAACGGCGGCTGAAGAGAATTCAAAGCCCAGATACTGGAGTTCGGATTTGAGGGAATCAGTATTTGAAGGGAGGTGACTTTCATGGCAGAGGAGGTAGAGGTGGGCACAGTGACCGATTTTTTTGCCCGACCGGTAGTGGCTGGCATCGACTTGACGAGGAATCTCAAGTGCGGTGAGGTAATACACATCAAGGGACACACTACCGATCTTGAGGTTGTTGTTGAATCAATGCAGATTCACAACAAGGACGTAACCGAGGGCAGGCCGGGGGATTCCATAGGCATCAAGGTCCCGGATCGGGTACGCCGAGGAGACAGGGTCTTCAAAGCAGTTGGATAGGACTTCAGGCTTTCCGCGAAGCCTTCATGGCCTTGATGAGGTTCGCCATCTCTATGCCACTCATGGCAGCCTTGAAGCCCATGTTGCCCTCTTTTGTGCCTGCCCTTTCGATGGCTTGCTCCAGGGCGTCAGCAGTGATCACGCCGAAGATGACGGGCACGCCCGTATCCAGGGACGCCTTGGCCACTCCCTTGCTGGCTTCGGCGGCGATGTAGTCGAAGTGAGGAGTACCGCCCCGAATGATGGCACCCAGGCAGATGACGGCGTGGTATCTCCCCGATTCCGCCATCTTCTTGGCGATGAGGGGTATCTCAAAAGAGCCGGGCGTCCAGGCAATCTCGATATCGTCCTCTCTAGCGCCGTGGCGCAACAGGGCGTCTTGGGCTCCTTCGAGCAGCTTCCCCGATATGAACTCGTTGAAACGGGAAACGATCAGCCCGAACTTGAGGCCCTCTGCGAGTAATGTTCCCTGATAAATTTTTTTCATGGGGTCCTCCTCTTCTTAGTCTGCTACGAAATGGTGTCCTAACTTTGTGCCTTTGACCTTCAGGTAAGAGGCGTTATAAGAGTTTGGCGGGGCCACGATAGGTACTGTCTCTACTACCTTGAGGCCATGTCCCTCCAAACCCACCACCTTTCTGGGGTTATTAGTCAGCAAACGAATCCGTTCAAGGCCAATATCGGCCAGAATCTGGGCCCCGATACCATAATCGCGCAGGTCGGCGGCAAAACCCAGAAGCTCATTAGCCTCTACAGTATCCACTCCCTGATCCTGAAGAGCATAGGCGCGCAGCTTGTTATGAAGCCCGATTCCTCTACCCTCCTGGCGCATGTAGAGAAACACCCCTCGCCCCTCGTTGGCTATAGCTTGCATAGCCATAGCCATCTGCTCCCCGCAGTCGCAGCGAAGGCTGCTGAAAACATCGCCGGTAAGGCACTCGCTATGCACCCGCACCAGGATGGGTTCTGCAACAGAGACATCACCCTTCACCAGGGCAACGTGTTCGTCGGTATCAATAGTGCTCTTGTAGGCAATGATGGTGAACTCCCCGTGTTTGGTTGGCAGCTTGGCTTCAGCTACACGGTGAACCAGCTTCTCGTGGCGGCGGCGGTAAGTGATGAGATCGGCCACGCTTGTCATCTTCAGATTGTGCTTGGCCGCCAGTTCCTCCAGTTGACGGAACCGTGCCATGGTGCCATCCTCGTTCAGAATCTCGCAGATGACGCCAGCGGGATATAGGCCTGCCGACTTGGCCAGGTCGACTATTGCTTCGGTGTGCCCCGCCCGTACCAAGACTCCTCCCGGTCTGGCCCTAATCGGAAATACATGACCCGGTCGGGCGATATCCTCTGGCTTAGTGGCTGGGTCAAGCACGGTTCTGATAGTGGTGGCGCGATCATGGGCAGAGATCCCTGTGGTTACTCCATGTTTCGCCTCAATGGATATGGTGAAGGCAGTGGAGAATCTGGAGGTATTGTCCTGAACCATGATAGGAACCCGGAGTTCCTCCAGCCTCTCCCCAATAATAGGCAAGCAGATCAGCCCCCGTGCCTCCTTGGCCATGAGGTTGATGGCCTCCGGAGTTATTTTTTCTGCGGCAATTGCCAGATCACCCTCGTTCTCCCGGCTCTCGTCATCAACGATGATGATCATTTTGCCGGCTCTGATATCCTCGATTGCTTCCGGTATCGTGGCTAATCCCATACCCTGTATCACCTCTTCCTAAGAAAGAGACCCGGTGGCAGAGAAGCCGTGTTCAGCCAGGAACTCCAGAGTGATGCCGCCACGGCTCTCCCTGGTTTTCTCTACATACTTGGCAATTATGTCTGCTTCCAGATTCACCAGATCTCCAACGCGCCTGCTGCCCAGAATAGTATGTTTGAGCGTGTAGCCAACCAGCGAAACGCTCAGGGAAGTCTTGTCATAACCGATGACTGTAAGGCTGACGCCGTCGACAGCAATGAAGCCCTTTTCTACCACATATCGTAACACTTCCGGTGGGGTGGCGAATCTGGCAATGACAGCGGCGCCTTCCGTTTTGAGTGCAATTGCTTTACCCGTGGCATCTACATGCCCCTGTACGAAATGTCCTCCCAGACGTCCACCCAGCATGAGAGCGCGTTCCAAGTTCACGCTGGACCCGGGGCGCAATAGTCCCAGGTTAGTGCGCTTCAGAGTCTCAGGCATGACATCGACAGAAAAAGAATTGACATCGAGAGCACTTACTGTGAGGCATGTTCCGTTAACAGCAATGCTGTCACCAAGCCTTGTCTTCTCAAGGACCTTGGCGGCAGAAATACTGAGGCTACCCGAGCCTAATGCCTTTACCGTTCCGACTTCTTCAACGATACCAGTGAACAAAGCGCTGTTTCAACTCCTCATCTTGAATTGGACCGGAACATACTGCGGGGTCAGATTACCGAGCAACGTAGCCACTGATCAGGATATCGTTGCCAACGCTCTCCATTCTTATGCGGATCAAGTTCGTAGCTTGAGAAAGCTTCTCAACGCCCTTACCTTCAACCGGGTTCTTCGCTTGTTCTCCCCCGATAATGATAGGGGCAATAAAGACAAGCACTTTGTCTACAAGACCATATTCGAAGAGCGAGCCGAAGACAGCAGCCCCACCCTCGACCATGAGGCTGATGATCTGCCTTCGGGCCAGGACATTCAGCAACTCCTGCAAGTCCACCATCCCGCCTTTCGAAGGCAGTTCCAATATCTCTGCACCAGCTTCAGTAAGGACCCTTCTTTTGGCTAAATCGGCCTCCTTAGTAGTTGCTATCAGGGTATTCCCGGGCAACTGGAGCACCCGAGCGGATGGTGGGGTGCGGGCATGGCTGTCCACAACCACACGCAAGGGCTGCTTCTCCAGCCGTCCGCCATCCAGACCAGCTCTGGCTGTTAGCTGGGGATCGTCTTTGATGATTGTGTCCACGCCCACCAGAATGGCATCGATCTGGCTTCGCAGGGTGTGCACATATCTCCTTGATTGCTCACCGCTTATCCATTTGGAATCGCCGGTCTTGGTAGCGATCTTTCCATCAAGGCTCATGGCGAATTTGCCCAGGACAAATGGCAGGCCGGTGGAGGTGAACTTGATATAGGCCTCGTTGAGCTCCTGAGCTGCTTCCTCGTGTTCTCCAACGACAGTCTTTATCCCTGCTGCTTCCAGCTCGGCTTTACCGCGGCCGCAGACCTTAAGGCTGGGGTCTATTATGGATAGATGGACCTGGGCAATGCCAGCGTCAATGATGGCTTTAGTGCAGGGAGGGGTACGGCCGTGATGGCAGCAGGGCTCAAGAGTGACATACATGGTAGCGTCGCGGGCCTTCTCTCCTGCCTGCAGTAGAGCCACTACCTCCGCATGGTTTGAACCGGGAGGCTGTGTATACCCTTCCCCGACAATGACATCATCTTTGACTATCACTGCTCCCACAGCCGGGTTTGGGCTGGCATGTACCAGAGCAAGCCTGGCCAAGGAGATGGCACGATCCATGTAGTCTACACGGGTGGACGTCGCAAGCTGTGACATTGGCCCTCAATCATCCGCTGGGGTAGTCTTTGAAGCCTTACCGCTATTCTATCATCTGATAGTTCAAACTGCAAAAAACGCCCAAAATCCCCGGCATGTGGGCTAATCAGATTGTCCCGGTGCTGACATATGGACGAGAGGAGATTGTGGACTCACAAAGACAGATGAGCTGGATATCGAGGCCACTGTTCAGGTTTTCCGCTGTTTCTCACTGCCTTTCGATTTGGATTTGAGCCATAAGCCTGAAGCGACTCCACCCAGAATGATCACCAAGCCGGCCAGGCTGTATTCCAGAGGGCGCACCCAGCCTGCTTCGGTGGCATCGAGATGTTCCTCGGAGCCTGGACCGAGATCCCCTTCATTGTCTGACGTAATCTGTCCCGAATTCGTCTGGTTTTCTACAGTTGGTGATTCTGTGTCCCTACCGTCAGAAGCCCCCCAATCCTGGCCTATTGAGGAGGGGGATGTTGCGAAAAGGTTGGTTAGATCAGCAGTGAATGCCATCACCAGCAGTACGGCGGTTGCGGCTGTAGCCAGGCGGAGCAGCGGCATGGCTGTCCGTCGACGTGATGGTTCAACCTGAGCAATCCTGAAGCTGCGCAAGGGCAACATCTCAGGCAAACGATGCAGAAGTGCCACCGTTGTCTGAAGAGACCCAAGCTCTTTCTGACAGCTATGACAAGCTACGAGGTGCGACTCCACCTCGTCCAGCGCCTGAGGACTCAGGCGCTGGTCCATATATGCGGAAAGCCTCAGCTTTGTCTTAGAGCAGTTGTCCCTTTTGAATCTCCCGAATACCGTCCACATCTTGCCCTCTTACTTATTGAGACGAAATTCTTGGGGCAGAAGTTCCCTTTGGAGGAGGTAGTTGCGCAATTGGGCCCGGCCTCGACTGATGCGCGATCTGACTGTTCCCAGGGAGCACCCCATAACCTTGGCGATTTCCTCATAGCTCAAACCCTGGATGTCGCAGAGAATGACTGCCAGGCGTTGCTCTGAAGGGAGACTGGCCAATCCGTCCTTGATTTGCTCGCTTATCTCTCGTTGCAAGACGTAGTTCTCTGGGGATTCGCTGGAGGGTGGCGCCTGTGGCTCAAAAGGCAGTGACTCCAGAGGGATTGAAGGATGGCGCTTGAGTTTGCGTAATTGGTCGCGACAGTTATTGGCGGTGATTTGCAGTAGCCAGGCTCTGAAATTGCCTCCTCTGAACCCTCTGATATTCTTCCATGCGGAGAAAAAGGCGTCCTGAGTGGCATCTTCAGCGGCACTGGGATCACCCAGCATTCGCAAAGCAAGGTTGTACGCCATTTTCTGATAGCGCTCCACCAGTTCATTGAAGCTGTCGAGGTCACCTCTCTTACAGCTCTCTGCAAGTTCCGAATCATCCAGTTTCATTTTTCTTTGTGGAAGTACCAAAGGTGAATAGATTATAATCTGGATTTACCTATGTCCGACGGATTGCGTGAGCCGGGAAAGCTGAAGACCAGTATTGTCCAGGTCATATTGACTGTTCTCATAATACTGGTTGTCGTTGCTGGGGTACAATTTACCATGCAGAGCTTCAGGGTGAAAGGTGAGAGCATGGAGCCGAGCTTTTACAACGGGGAATACATCATAGTGAATAAACTGACATACCGCTTCAGCTCTCCGAAGAGAGGGGATGTGGTCGTGTTCCGGAACCCTGAGTCGCCGGATGAACTCTATATCAAGAGGATAGTGGGTTTGCCCGGTGAGACAGTCGAGATCAAGGGTGGTGAGATATATATAGATGGGCATGTTCTAGAAGAAAGGCCTGTTTTTGCCGAAACCCTCTATGGCAGCTATTCAGTTACGGTTCCTGATGGCAAGTACTTTGTTATCGGAGACAATCGGGTTGCTACGAGCGGTTCTCATACCTTTGGCCCGGTGCCGCGTCAGAACATAGTGGGCAAGCTATGGATTTCTTACTGGCCGCCGCGGGAATGGGGGCTGTCGCCCAGCTATGCGGCAGCAGTGGAATAGGTTTTAGAAAGACATTGGAAAGCGAAGCAGAAAGAATATTCAAAGAAGCTGGCGCCTTTGCCGAGGGGCATTTCCAGCTTACCTCCGGGCTTCACTCGCCTATCTATTGGGAGAAGTTTCGGATACTGGAGCAACCCCGTTACACGGAACGACTCTGTCGGATGATTGCCGAGCACTTTCGAGGTCACAATATCCAGCTGGTAGCTGGACCGACCACCGGGGGTGTCATTGTTGCCTACGAAGTGGCAAAACAGCTTGGTGTGCGCAGTATCTACGCTGAAAGGCAGGGCAACGCTCGAGTGTTTCGCCGGGGATTTGAGATCGCTCAGGGGGAACAAGTTCTGGTTGTGGACGATGTACTAACCACCGGGGGCTCTGTCCGTGAGGTGATAGCTGAGGTGAAGCGAAGGGGCGGGCGACTGGTGGGGCTGGGGGTATTGGTGGACAGAAGTCAGGGAGAAATGGACTTCGGGACCCCTCTTTTCAGTTGTCTACGGACCGTTGTGCCTACTTACAAGCCAGAGGAATGCCCGTTGTGCGGGGAAGGGAAACCTCTGGTGAAGCCTGGCAGTGGAGAAAGCCCGTCTGCCTAGCCGATCTCCTTGTTCAAGCCAGCCAGGAATTCAGCATTTGTGCGGGTTTTTGACAGGCGATCGATGACCAGTTGGGTGCCCTCTGTCGTATTGGATGAATCAGCCGAGATCATGCTGACCATCCGTCTGAGTAGCCACATGTACTTCAGCGTTTGATCGTCAACCAGTAATTCCTCACGTCTGGTACCGCTGCGCACTATATCAATGGCCGGGAAGATGCGCCTCTCCGCCAGCCGGCGTTCCAGGTGCAGCTCCCAATTGCCAGTGCCCTTGAATTCCTCGTAGATCACGTCGTCCATACGGCTGCCGGTGTCGACAAGGCAGGTAGCCAGGATAGTGAGGCTGCCGCCCTCCTCAATGTTTCTGGCCGCACCGAAGAAATGCTTGGGATTATACAGGGCAACCGGATCGATACCACCTGAGAGCGTCCTTCCACTAGAGGGTGCACCAAGGTTATAGGCTCTGGTAAGCCGAGTGATACCATCGAGGAGGATAATAACATCCTTTTTCGCCTCAACCAGACGCTTTGCCCTTTCCAGTGCCAGTTCGGCGACATGGGTCTGATTCTCCACCAGTTCGTCGAAGGTAGCACTGACTACCTCACCCCGAGCTGACCGCTTCATGTCAGTGACTTCTTCAGGTCGCTCACCGATAAGACAGACCATGATGTGTACATCCTCATGGTTGATGGAGATGGCATTGGCGATCTGCTTGAGAAGTATTGTTTTGCCTGCCTTAGGGGGGGAGACGATCATTCCACGCTGGCCTCTGCCAATGGGGGCGATGAGGTTAATCAGTCGACAGGCAAGATTCTCAGGGGTGGTCTCCAGGTTGAATATCTTATTTGGGAAGATGGGGGTCAAGGAGTCAAACGCCGGTCGATTCTTCGACTGATCAGGATCCTGATCGTTGACCAGTTCCACTCTGAGCAGACTCTGATATCTCTCCCCTTCCTTTGGGGGTCTGGCCTGTCCCATGACAGAATCTCCGGTGCGGAGGCCAAAACGGCGAATTTGAGATGATGAGACGTAAATATCCTTCGTTCCCGGCAACATGTGTTCGTCGCGAAGGAAACCGTAGCCTTCAGAGGTGATCTCCAGCGTGCCAAAGGCAAAGATATTACCTTCCCTTTCTGTATTGTTCTGGAGCAGAGAGACGACCAGCTCATGCTTCTTGAGGTTGCTGTAACCAGAGAGGCCCAATTCTTTGGCCATCTCCATCAGGTCTTCCCTCTTTTTGGTCTCTAGTTCGGCGAAATTCATATGTCCTCCCCTTATCCTTTGCCCGTAGCTTGTTTTGAATCTTCCAGGAATCGGGCAATACCCGCAGTAGTTAAAGGATGGTTGATCATCTGTGTTAGAACGCTGTAGGGAATCGTGGCGATGTGTGCTCCTGCTTTAGCTGCGGTGACACAGTGCATCGGGTGGCGAATGCTGGCAGCAATCACCTGTGCGGGCAGTTTGTAGTGATCAAGGCACTGCACAATCTGGGCTACCAATTCCATTCCATCCTGACCTACATCATCCAGTCTGCCCACAAAAGAACTCACGTAGGTAGCCCCTGCCAGCGCTCCCAACAGTGCCTGATTGAGAGAGAAGCAGAGAGTCATGTTTACCTTAATTTTCTCTGTTGACAAGACGGATATTGCCTCCAGTCCTGCGGCGCAGACAGGTATTTTAATGTTCACATACGGTGACCAAGTGGCTATGGCCCTTGCCTCGTCAATCATGGATTCGGCATCCTGGCTGAGTACCTCCACTGACACAGGGCCTTTAACCAGAGAGCATATCTCCTGAACAGCCGACTTATAGTCGCCGGCCCAACCGGCCTTTGACACCAGGCTGGGATTAGTGGTGACTCCGCTTATGACGCCCAGTTTCACTGCTTCACGGATCTGCTTGATATCGGCTGTGTCCAGGAAAAGCTGCATTGACCTACCTCTGTTAATCTGAATGTATGGGAAGGGGATGCTGAGATCCCTCTCGCATAGTCTGGCTCACTGCTCTTATAAAATCATGAAAGAGAGGATGAGGCCGATCAGGCCGTGACTTAAATTCGGGATGAAACTGTGTGGCCAACATCCAGGGATGGTCCCTGATTTCAGCTATCTCGACCAGCCTACCGTCAGCGGAAAGACCGCTGGCAACCAAACCAGCCTGATTAAGAGTATAGCGGAATTCGTTGTTAAACTCAAATCGATGGCGATGCCGCTCATGGACAACATGCTGACCGTAAGCATCAGCGGCACGGCTGCCGTCAACAAGGTGGCAGGGATAGGTACCCAGCCTCATGGTCCCTCCTTTGTCGCCCAGTCCCCGCTGTTCAGGCAGGAGGTC
>MGMW01000005.1 GCA_001795035.1 Chloroflexi bacterium RBG_13_53_26 | reverse complement strand
GTCCAACATGTCGCTTGCATCGGCAATGTTATTCAGCTCAGTGGTCGGAGGCACCATAGAGAGTTCCATCGGCATAAGCTGGGTCTTTCGCAGTGCGGCTCTGGCCTGCTTTGTCCTCGCCGTGGCGTTCCTGTTTCTCATCCGGAGGGGGATGCGTTCTACCGAAGATCGTAAGTTGCACCCTCCGACCTAGCTGCCGTTCGGAACTTCGTTGCCGGATTGGTCACTGCAGCAATGCACCGCATGACTCCGGCATTTGCATCCACGCTGATGTTCCGAGGTGATATAATGTCGCCGGATGGAGAGAAATAGCGACTTGACCAGAGGGGAAGAGCCTGGATAACGATAGGTTGAGCAACAGCCTGCCCGCCTTGCTCGGTGCTTATGCTGCTGTCATTGAACGGGTCGGCTCTGAACCTGCCATGCACGTCCGCCATCGTCCTGCCTCTGCCTCTGATCGCGGTTCGTCAAGCGTGCTTGGACGCTTCTTTAGGTCTGTGCTTTCTCCGCTGCGGGGGGTACGGGATTGGTGGTGGGGATTCTCCGTCCGGCCGATTGTCAGACTCTTCGTGGAAACCCATGTCAATGCCAGGACGGCGGAAATCGGGCGATTTCTCAGGCCCCGGAGATTGAAGATGATAGAGGGATCGAGCCATGATGCCCGCCGATTGGATGAATGTCTGAGGCTTCTCGGGTATGCGGAAGGCATGGTTGCAGGGTGGAGTCGGTCCTTGGGACCCATTCGTTTCGTACCGCCAGTGGCATTGGCTCTCTCATGGGTGTTGGTCGCATTGAATCCCGAGTTCCGTGATCTGCAGAACCGGCTCTTCTATTTGGTTCTCCTCAACGTTCCTGTTCTGATGTTGCTCATCTATGTCGTTATCATCCGATTTGGCTTCCGTTGGAAAAGAGCCTTCTTCACCGCTTGGCCCTCGGACCCCGGCCAGGGGGTTGACTGCACTCGTCGCCTGGAATCAAACTCAGCTTCCAGTATCTACGAACTGGAGAACCAGGTCTATATGGACATGGGATTGCGGAAACACTCGGAGTTTCCTATCGATGTCATTCTCCACCCGGCACCGTACTGGCTTCTGACGGTGCTGGTGAGCATTGTCATCCCGCTGCTGTCTGCTGAGGCCAGGGGGAATCTAACCATAGGGGACTTGGTCGTACGTGCTTTCATTCAGGTCACGGCAACGCTGCTTTTTCTCCTGCCTACTTTGAGGGTGATTCGGCGATACAGAGCGCGCAGGAAAGCCAATCTGGTTTGAGGCATTCCTTCCAAATGGTATAATAGCGCCAGGCAAAGCTTTCGGCTGGGTGCGATGTTCAAAAGAGTAGAGGGAATTGAGTATGCCACCTGTGGTGCCTGTCGTGGCAGCGGGCATATTGGCGATGCGGTCTGCTCCAGGTGTAAGGGTACCGGCAGAGTGGCATTGCCGCTGGTTGTTAAGCGGGCCAGGGTCAGGAGCCCGTCATCAGTCTCCTTGAGTCACCTGCCCAGGGGCGAGAGTGATTCGGTATCCAGATCGTGCCTCAACCTCGGTTGTGGACTGCTCGGAGCCGCATTGGCCCTCGTGCTTGTCCTGCTTGGAGCTTTCGGGCTTCTGTGAAAACTCGCTGCTGTAGGGGCACGGCATGCCGTGCCCTAACATTATTACATGGAGTTACAACACACTGCGAGGTTGGCCTCCGGAAGACAACGCCACGCTAGTGCCTGAAATATAGTCATTGCCACAGCCTGAGGTCCTTTCCGCGCCTGCCTGCTGTTATGCAGCCTCTCCTGTTCCTGTGTGCGTTCCCAATTCGAAGCTCAGCACCTTGACGCTGAGAAACGTTGGATGCTAACATCACACTTGTTTGGTTCAGAAGGAGGAACATACAGAGCGTGAACTGGAAAGAGGAATACAAACGGAAACTGGTTTCGGCTGAAGAAGCCATAAAGGCGGTGAAATCAGGGGACTATGTCGTTTTCGCCCAGCCGGAGGCCCCTGCCTTGGGGCTGGCCCTTGTCAGCCGTGCGGACGAACTAACGGGAGTGAGGATCATGGGCGGAGGTGGCAGTGACCTCCCCATGTACGATACCTCCTGGTACGATGTCTATCCCGATACCTTCCAGCTTGAAACATCCTATGTCTTACCTCTGGTTAGAGCGCTGGTGGCCGAAAGGAAGTCGGATTTCACCGTCAGCGGCCTCTTCGGCGTGCCGGATATGACCGAAGCCAAGCCGATGGATGTCTTTATGGTCCAGGTCTCTCTTCCGGATGAACACGGTTTCTGCAGCTTTGGCGCCTCATTGTGGATGAAGAAAGAATGGGTCAGGATGGCCCGGGTGGTCATCGCCGAAGCCAATGAGAGGATTATTAGGACCTACGGTGACAACTTCATCCATGTATCAGAGATAGACTACTTCGTCGAGCACACCCCTTCAGGCAAGGTTCCCGGAGGCACAGACATACTGGGGAGGAAGACCACGGGCCCGGGCGAACTGGAGAAGAACGTCGCTGGCTACGTTGGCACTGTCATCAAGGACGGCGATTGTCTGGAGATCGGTGTCGGTGGCACTGCTGAATGGGTGGCTCAGCTCGGTATCCTGGACAGCAAGCATGACCTGGGCTGGCACTCGGAGAACACCGTTAGAGGAATCGGTACCCTGGTGATGAACGGTGTCATCACCGGCAAGTACAAGAACATTCATAAAGGAAGGGCGGTGGCCACAGCGGTAGGAGGAGGCACTAAGGAGGAGATGGACTTCATCAACGATAATCCCCTCTTTGAGGTCTACTCCTCGAACTATATCCTTGATCCTCGGGTCATTTCTTCGCACGACAATATGGTGGCTATCAACAGTGCCATTGCCCTGGATCTCACCGGCCAGATCGCTGCCGAATCCGTAGGGACGGTAATGACCAGTGGCTCGGGTGGTCAGCTTTCATTTGCTATAGGTGCTTACCTGTCAAAGGGCGGGCGGAGCATTGTGGCCATACCCTCGACTGCCAAGAACGGTGCCCTGTCTCGTATCGTGCCCATGCTGGAGCCTGGCACGGTCGTCAGCACACCGCGCACTTTGGCCGATATCGTGGTCACTGAATATGGCATCGCCAGGCTCAAGGGGAAAACGCAAAGGGAGCGTGCCCTGGAGCTTATCGCTATCGCTCATCCTGATTTTCGGGCTGAGCTGAAGAAGGAAGCAGAGAGGCTGTATTGGCCATAGACGTGCACAACCGAATCGTTGTCACCGGCATGGGGGTAGTCAGCCCTCTGGGTCTCGACATCCCCTCGCTCTGGGAGGCTCTCAAGGCTGGCCGGTCCGGCGTTGACCGCATCACCCTGTTCGACGCCGATAGTTACGAGACCCGGATCGCCGCCGAGGTCAAGGGCTTCAATCCTACTGACCACATCGAGTACCGCGAAGCCCGACGTATGGATCGCTATACACAATTCGCGGTGATGGCTAGCCTTCAGGCAGCAGCCCAGGCAAAGCTTGATCTCGGTCATCACCCTGAGGATGCTTGTAACGTTGGTGTGCTTATCGGCAGTGGTATAGGTGGCATAACCACGCTTTCTGCTCAGATGGCGGTGCTGGCAGAGAAAGGACCTGGCAGGATAAGCCCCTTCCTGGTTCCCATGATGATCTCCGATGCTGCTTCCGGGCATGTCTCCATAATGTTGGGTGCCAAGGGAGTGAACTTCTGTGCCACTTCCGCCTGCTCCAGCGGGGCGGATGCCATTGGCGAGGCCTGCGAGATTATCAGGCGCGGTGATGCTCACATGATGCTGGCCGGCGGTGCGGAAGCAGCCATCACTCCCATAGGCATCGCTGGATTCAATGCCGCTGGCGCCCTGTCTAAACGCAATGAGGAACCCCAGAAGGCCTCTCGGCCTTTCGATACTGAGCGCGATGGCTTTGTCATGGGTGAAGGGGCAGCAGTGATGGTTCTGGAAAGCCTTACCTATGCTCTGAGGCGTGGTGCCCATATCCTGGCAGAGTTAGGCGGCTACGGGGCTACCTCCGATGCCCACCACATCACTCAGCCCGACGCCAGTGGTGAGGGTGGTGCCAAGGCTATACAGGTAGCTTTGAACAAGGCTGGAATACATCCCGAGGAAATAGACTACATCAACGCTCATGGCACCTCAACGCAAATGAATGACAGGTGCGAGACGGCGGCCATCAAAGGCGCGTTGGGAGAACATGCCTACCGTGTGCCTGTCAGCTCTACCAAGTCCATGACGGGACATCTCATCGCTGCTGCCGGCGCTATTGAGGCAATCATATGCGCCCTTACCATTCAACATGGCATCATCCCGCCTACTATCAACCTGGAACACCCTGATCCGGAATGTGACCTTGACTACGTTCCTAACGTCGCTCGCCACAAAAAGGTGAGGACAGCGCTATCCAATTCCTTCGGTTTCGGGGGCCACAATTCCGTACTCATCTTGAGAGAATACAGTGAAGGCAGATAGTTGAACCATCGTCGGTGGAAAGTCCTTCCGCCACCTCCCGCCGGATGCCTGGCGGGGGCGGAGCTGCCACCTTTGCTTGCTCAACTTCTGCATAACCGCGGCATCACTAACCCTGCGCAGGCCGAGTCCTTTCTTGATATAGCCGAGACCCTGCAGGGTGACCCCTTCCTCCTGCCCGACATGGATAAGGCTGTCTCCAGAGTCTATCACGCTCTGCTCTCCGGTGAGACCATTGCCATCTACGGTGATTTTGATGCCGATGGCGTTTGTGGCACTGCCATCCTTACTGAAGGGCTCGCTGCTCTCGGTGGCAAGGTTATCTCATACTTCCCGCACCGTGTCAGCGAAGGCTACGGCCTCAACACAGCCTCCCTGGATAGTCTCAGAGAACAGGGTGTTACCCTGGTGATCACCGTGGACTGTGGCATCAGCAACTTCTCTGAAGTGGAATACGCTCAGAGAAGCGGGCTGGATGTCATCATCACTGACCACCATACCATCACTCATGGCCTTCCCTCAGCGCTGGCCGTTATTAACCCCAAACGTGCCGACCCTTCCTACCCCTTCTACCATCTCGCCGGAACCGGAGTAGCCTTCAAGTTACTTCAGGCATTGTTCCAAACCCTGGGCAGAACGGGGCAACTGACCCGGATGCTGGACCTGGTAACCATCGGTACTGTGGCTGACATGGTGCCCTTGCTGGGTGAAAATCGCTATCTGGTGAAGAAAGGTATGGAAACCCTGAGTCAAACCAGCCGCGTCGGCCTGATCGAGATGGCCCGTGCTGCTGGACTGCAATTAGACAGAATGGAGGCCGAAGATATCACCTGGTCCTTGGCCCCGCGCCTCAATGCCCCTGGGAGGCTGGACCATGCCTTCAGCAGCTACCGCTTGCTGGTAACGGATTCGCCTGAGGAGGCCCGCCGCCTGGCCGATGAGGTGGAGAAGAAGAATACCCAGCGACAGAAGCTGACCGGGGAGTTCCTGGCCAGAACCAGGGAGCAACTGCCGGCCGGCATCGAGTTTCCTCTTTTAATGATAGGAGGAGAGGACTACCCGCCCGGAATAGTGGGCATCATCGCTGGCAAACTGGCAGATGAATTCTACCGCCCGGTTTTCATCTTCGAGATGGGTGATACAGTCGTCAGAGGAAGTGCTCGCAGCATACCCGAATTCGACGTTGTCCAGGCTTTGTTTGAGTGCCAGGACCTCCTGCTTCGGTTCGGTGGTCATCCCACTGCAGCGGGTTTTGCCCTGCCCAGTGAGAATCTGTCTCGCTTGAGGCAGTGCCTGCTTGATAAAGCTACCCTCCAGCTATCCTCCCTG
Organism: Chloroflexi bacterium RBG_13_53_26; assembly: GCA_001795035.1. Lineage (GTDB taxonomy): Bacteria > Chloroflexota > Dehalococcoidia > UBA2247 > RBG-13-53-26 > RBG-13-53-26. Next base: position 4,307 of record MGMW01000005.1, on the reverse strand, counting down.
GACCTCCGGCCTTCTCTGACCATTGAGGCTGACATACCCCTTCACCGTATGCAGGGCAGCACCTATTCACTTGTCGGGAGACTTGCTCCCTTTGGCCGCGGCAATCCTGTGCCCACCTTCCTCTCACGGAGAACAAGAGTCATAGATTGCCAGAAAGTGGGCGGTGCGTCTCGGCACCTGAGGCTGAAGCTGAGAGATAAAGAGGTTATCTGGAAGGCCATCGGCTTTGACCTTGGCCACCTTGCAGCAGAGGTTACTCCTGAGATCGATGTTGTCTACAACTTGGTGGTTGATCAGTGGAACGGTGAGGAAACACTGGCCCTCAATATCCTCGACTTCGCCCCCGCCTGCTAAGCCGCAGACCCCCGCATCACTGCCTATGTGTCATTCCGCACTTGATGCGGAATCCACCGTACTCCCGTATATTCCTGCGAAAGCAGGAATCCACTAGCTTACTGGTGAAGACGGCGGCTTGGTCTCCGTCTCCTGCCCCGTCGTCTCCACAGGTTCCGGCTTGACCCGGCCTGTCTTCAGACGGAAAAGCAGGGCCACAGCCGCCGCAAACAGCACCAGCGATATGATGTGCGACTGATGCAATGGCCCCAGCACAGTCCCTTCATCCCTGGCCCAACTGATAATGAACCTTCCGAAGGAATATGTCGCCAGCATTACCAGAAAGAGGCTTCCGTCAGGCTTGATCTTGCCCTTCAACCACCACAGCAGCCCGAGGGTTGCCATGATCCACAGGATTTCGTAGATCGGTGCCGGGTGTGTTGGTATCCATAGAGGGGCAAATGCATCGGGATGAGTGTAGGTGAAGGCCCAGGGCAGCGACGTCGGGGTGCCTGCCGCATCCCCGTTTATGGTGCACCCGATCCTTCCGATGGCCAACCCCAGGATGATGCCTGGTGCGGCGGCATCCGCAAAGCGCCCCAGCGAGAATTTCTTGATCCGTGAATAGATCACCACTGCCAGGATGCCCCCGATCAACGCCCCGTACCAGCCCAGCCCGCCCTCGTGAAACGCCAGTATCTTCATCGGATCTTTGCTGTAGATGTCCCAACTGTCGATGACGTGGCTCAACCGTGCTCCTATCAGGCCGAAGATTACTGCCCATATGGCACCGGTAATGATAGTATCCTCAGATATGCCGGCCTTTTTCGCTAGGCGCAGAGTGAGCACCACGCCCACAACGATGCCCATGAACATGAGAATGCCATGCCAGCCGATGGTGAAAGAGCCGAATTCAGCTATGTTGGGGTCTATGCCAATTTCCATCGATCCCCTCCCTCTGAGCCCTAGGACATGATGGCCTCTACGAAAGTCTGCGGATCAAATGGAGCCAGGTCATCCAGTTGCTCTCCGGTGCCGATGAAACGCACCGGTATCTTAAGCTGGTCGCATATGGCCAGCACGATGCCGCCCTTGGCTGTGCTGTCCAGCTTGGTCAGAATGATCCCGCTGACCCCCACAGCCTCGGTGAAGTGCTTGGCCTGACTCAATCCATTCTGTCCGGTGGTGGCATCGAGAACCAGCAGCGTCTCGTGGGGAGCCGAAGGATCGATCCTCTGGATCACCCGACGTATCTTCTTCAACTCCTCCATCAGATTGAACTTTGTGTGCAGACGGCCGGCGGTATCGACGATAACAGCCTGCACACCTCGGTTCTTCGCTGCCTGTAGGGCATCGAAGACCACTGCCCCCGGATCGGCGCCCTGCTGATGGGCAATGACCTCTGCCCCTATTCGCTCACCCCACCACTTGAGCTGTTCAATGGCTGCCGCTCTGAAAGTATCGCCAGCCGCCAGCATCACCTTGTCCCCATCCCTCTTGAAATTGTAGCCCAGCTTGGCGATGCTGGTGGTCTTTCCTGAGCCGTTGACACCCACCACCAGAATAACCCGAGGAGCGCCCGTGACCGCCGGTCCTTTCCCATTGACCTTCAGAATCGAGGCCATCTCCTGCATCAAGGTGGCCCGCACCTGTTGCACATCGCTGATCTTCTCTTTGCTCACCCTGTCCTTTACCCGCTGGGTGAGTCTGGTGGCGGTCTCCACGCCGGTGTCGGCAGCGATGAGCAGTTCCTCCAGTTCCTCCCATGTCTCTTCCTCTATCGACGAGCGCTCAAAGAGACGTGTGATCTTGCCGAACCACGTGTCCTTGCTCCGCTTAACCGCCTCCTCCGTCTTCTTCTTGAACAGGTTGAACAACAATCGCCCTCCAACGCAATCTGTGCATATGTTAACACGAGGCCAGATAGGGGTCAAAGAGATCGGACTGAAGATGGGCCAAAGCCCGCTATCACCTGCCCCATACCTGCCATGTCATCCCCCTGCCCTCTTATGTCATTCCCGCGCCCCTCATATGTCATTCCCGTGGAAACGGGAATCCAGGTGCGGCCTGGCGTTCCTGCGTAACCTCTTCTCGCTGAAACGGGGAGTAGCAATCTACCAAACCCGGACGACAGCACAAGGGGAAGATATAATGACTTTTGGGAGGAAATCGGGTAGGATACTGACAAGTGGTCGGCTGCTAAGGTGTTACCAGGACTTCATCCTCAACCCTCCCGGCCTCAACAAGGCGAAGTCGAGAGCGCTGAAGGAGGCGGCCGCTACCCTCGGCCTGAGCACGAAGACGGTGGAGACATACCGCTCGCGCGTCCTGCACAAGCTGTGTCTGTGCAACGACGTGGAGATCTGCCGATTTGCTTATCGGAATGGGCTTCTCGACGGTACGGCAGCCGAGTCAGTCCAGGAATGTCCCAGAGCCCGCACGTAGGGAATTTCCTGATAACGGACTCAGGGAATTCCTGCTATGCAAGCCTGCACCTTTGGATTAGTCTCATTGTTAATACTAGGCAAACCACAAGCTGTTCAGCGGGGCACGAATTTGGGGGGCAATCTCGCGTACCTGATGTCGCATTACCCGTGGTGTGTCTTTCCTAATTGGAGGGGGGATCATCGCCAGCACCAATCCTAGCCTATTCGTAGCTCTCAGGGAGACCAGACTCCTCGTACCAGGGGTGACCCCCCGGCTGACGAGGCAGGGCAGTCCCACTACCCCTTTGTTGAAGCTTCCCTTTGCTGCATTATCATCTGATACAGAGGCGAATACTTGAAGAGGAAGGCATGATGGGCGCGGATGAAAGATATGATATCATCATTGTTGGTGGTGGCTCCAACGGGTTGGGTATAGCCGCCTATCTGGCGAAATGTGGTCTCAAGGTCTGCCTCTGTGAAGCAAGGCTCGAAGTGGGTGGTGGTTGTGAGACCATCGAGCCTATCCCTGGCTTCAAGATCGAGCCACACGCAGCCTACAACTTCGCTGGAGCTGCACCGGGCTGGGAGCAACTGGAGCTGTGGAAATACGGTCTGAGAACAGTGGCTCACCAGGTCTTTGGCGCCGGCGTAACCCAGGACTGCGAGAAAGTAGCCGTTGGGGGCAGATGGGACAGAGATGCGGTCAGAGAAGCTGCGCAGATGTGGGGAGAGGATGCTGCAGTGCAGGCCGAGGCCACATTTCAGATGCTGGACTCCCTGGAGTGCAAGGAGTTCTTGAGGTCCATCTTCTGGACACCGCCGCCTCCTGAAGGTTACAGCCGCGAGCCCAAGGACCTGCCGTGGGTGAAGGCGATCAAGAAACTGCCTCTCCTGGGCTTGGTGTATGATGATAGCTGGCTGGACATGTCCGTTTTGGACATTGGCAACATACTCTGCAAGGAAGATAGCCAGAAGGTGGGCATCTGCATGAATTCATGGGCCGCCGGACCGGATTTCATTTCCAAAGGCATGGGGATCGTTGGCTTTGCCGAGAACTTGCTCGTAATGTACGCCTGCGGCGGATTTCTGGGAGGGATGCACTCATACATGCACGCCCTGGCGCGCTGTGCCGTTGCCCATGGGGCCACTATTCTCACCAACTCCAGGGTTGAGGAGATCATTGTGGAGAGTGGTGAGGCCAAAGGGGTGAGGCTGGCCGACACAACTCCGCCAGCAAACAAGGTCATCCTGGCAGACAGGGCGGTGATCAGTGGCACCCACGTCAAGGAGACCTTCCTCAAGCTGGTCGGGGCCAGGCATCTGGACAGAGGCTTCCTGCAGCGGGTAAGGGACACCAATCTCAATGGAGGCAGCCTCCTGAAACTCGACCTGATCGTAAAGGAATTGCCCCAGTTCAGGGGCAAGGCTGGAGAGTACATGAGGAAGTACGTGCCAGCTACTGTTGCCTGGCCTATGGACCGTCTGGATGTGTTGATCAATGAAAGGAATGCAGTTTGCGTGGAGCGGCGGCATCCGCTGAAGAGAGAC
>MGMW01000004.1:10147-10444 GCA_001795035.1 Chloroflexi bacterium RBG_13_53_26 | reverse complement strand
ATCGAATGCTCAAAGCCATATTTAGCAAGAGTCCCTGAGCTAATGACAAGTATCATTCTAGATATCAAAGACGAGCTTTTCGATTAGCAATTGGGGTTGAAAGGATGGCAATAATACTGAATTGCCAAAAGGAAGCCAACGCTACTTGCTGTCTTGGAATCACCGTCCTCAGAATGTTAATCTAATCAGCAAAAGCGGACAAATCGGCTATTTGAATCCGTAGTTCAGTGTACGATCGGGTGATTTGTTACCTAATTAAACAAAAGCCTGAAATGTTACTTAGCTGCAGACTAGCGT
>MGMW01000004.1:0-10120 GCA_001795035.1 Chloroflexi bacterium RBG_13_53_26 | reverse complement strand
TCTTGGACACAGAGCGGATAAAGCCAACTTGTCATCGGATTGCTACCCAAAACTTTGGGAGGTGTAGGGCGTCACTCTTACGCTAACAGTCTTCGATAATTGGCCAAGCGAGGACGGAAGTCAATCAGGGCGGAAGCCAGGTCTACTCCAACGCTCTCTTCATTTCCTCAAATTGTTCCTTGGTAATCTCGCCTCTGGCAAAGCGAAGCTTCAGGACCTGAAGAGGGTCCTCTGACGAAGTTGGGGGACTCTGCTGATTGGTCGCAACTGGGGATGTGGTGGCGCCACTCGTTCGCCTGAGATTCTCCTGAATGACCCTGGAAATGTAATCCGCCTGGCCTTTCAAGAGCTTGTCCAGGACCAGGTTCTCGCTCATGAATCGTCGCTTGGCGGTGATGGTGGCAAACACGATTCCCTTATCGATTTTCAGGTTGGCTATGTCTTCATATCTATAATCTTCGATCTCCTTGCGTAGTCCCAGGGCTGATGGAGAGCACCTGATTATTCTCTGGTTAGTAACTATTATGGAGTCGGGTGTGATGGCTGCCTTCAACCTCGATTGCTTTATGACTGCCATAACTTGTTCATCGGTCAGCAACATCTTTTTGATGGCGTTTGGCACTTTTATTGTCTTGGCTTCCTTGTTCATCGGCCCCTCCTTATAGTCGCATGATAGCTGATGGGACTCCTCAAAGGGCGACTTTTGCCCCGAGGCTATTTCACATCTTTCGCCTTCATGTTTGCATTAACGATAGACTACTGCTCATACGATGTCAACAATTCCAGACACAGATGACTGGCGGGTGAGCCTTGCCTACCGTGCTATAATCACTCGAGGAAGTTTGCAGGAGGTGACCGTATGGCGACCGTTCGGATTTACGATGCCAAACAGAATAAGGCAGTGACCGTAGAGAAGATAGAGAAAACAGATGCAGAATGGAAGAAATCACTGACCCCGGAGCAGTATGAGATCACCGCCAGGAAGGGAACTGAAGACCCGGGCACCTGCACATTCGACCAGGTCCATGAACCCGGTGTTTTCCGCTGTATCCGTTGTGACACCGACCTTTTTCGCGGTTCAACCAAGTTCAATTCAGGGACGGGTTGGCCCAGTTACTATGAACCAATCTCGCCGCTCAACGTGGCACAGCAGCCTGATAGAAGTGAGGGAAGGCTGCGGACGGAAGTTCTCTGTGCCAGGTGCGGTGCCCATCTCGGTCACGTTTTTGATGATGGACCGAAGCCCACTGGCAAACGCTATTGCATAGACGGCATTGCGCTGAAATTCACACCAGAGAAAAAGCTATGACCGGGAGGGCCGGCACAGAAGTCGCCACCCTTGCCGGCGGCTGCTTCTGGTGTCTGGAAGCGGTCTTTAAGGAGGTGGATGGGGTTGAGGGTGTGGTTTCCGGCTACGCGGGCGGCACTACCGTCGCTCCGACCTACCAGGAAGTCTGCGCCAATGCCACCGGGCACGCGGAGGCAATCCAGTTGGCCTTCAATCCTGGCCAGATTTCCTTTCGGGAAATCCTGCAGATCTTCTTCTCCGTCCACGACCCGACGACGTTGGACCGGCAGGGTGAGGATGTGGGCACGCAGTACCGTTCCGCCATCTTCTATCACGACGATCGGCAGAGAACAATCGCTGAAGCGCTCATCAGAGAACTCAATGAAGCTCGTCTGTGGAACAGACACATCGTGACGCAGGTGGTGCCGCTGGACAAATTCTATCCGGCAGAGGACTACCACCGGGAATACTTTTCACGACATCCGGAACAATCATACTGCCAGGCCGTGATTTCGCCCAAGGTCGATAAGTTCCGAAAGCAGTGGACGAAGCGCCTTAAGAAGTAGGCGAGGAATGTCATATATTGTCAGGCCGTCCTTCATTGAACCTTCCAGTAGCTTGTGACGAAAGAAATTTGACCGTCAGTCAATTTTGCGACGGCGGAAATAGGCCACCACGTAGCCGTATGCCCGATCTATCCAGGGGCGTTGGGAATCGCTGAATAGCAATTCGCTGGCTTCGATATGTGGCACCTTGCGCACTTCCTTGATGCGCGGCCGGAAGAACAGTGCCACGGCCAGCCGGGCTGCTCCTGAAACTGCAAAAATCGAGAGGAAAGAACTGCCCAAGATAGGTGGCAAGAGTGGTGTGACAACACCGCCGACGAGAGCCCCCACGCTGGCACCGAGGTATACCAGAGAGTTGTAGAGAGCTATGTAGCGGGTCCTGTTCCGGGGAGGAGCCGCATCGAAGATAAAGACGCCGGCGGAAAGCTGGAAACCCGCCCAGGCAAACCCCGAGAATATCTGCATGATGGCAAGCCACCACAGACTGTGGCTCGGCAGCCACCCGAGTGGCACAAATGGAACAAGCAAGGACGTGATTTTCAGCACCTTGATACTTCCTGCCCTATCTATCCGTTTGCCCCACCATGTCATAAAACCGACGGTCGCCAGGCCCGTCACTGAGTTGAGAGCAGTATAGACGATGTAGCTCATATTAAGGTCGTTCAGCATATACGGAGAGAAAAACGGTCCGGCAACAGCCGCCGAGAAGGTCATCAAGGCGCAGAGCATTATGAACATGCCGATGTTGGTGGAGAACAGGCCCCGCGCTAATTTCAGCGTGCTTTCGTGGCCCCGCTGTTCGGTCGCCGGGCTCAACGGTTCGTACATCTTTGACAGGAAATAGAGCGACACCAGCCGTGATGCGATAGCCCCGATGAATATGATGGTGAAAGCCAGGTTGGTATTGCCGGTGAGGAGTTGCAGAATGCCCCCGGCGGCATAACTGAGTGCCATGGAGACAAAGGCAGTGATGCGGTTGCGCAGGCCGAAGTACCGGCCGCGCATCTGCCTTGGCACCAGATCCGCCATCATACTTCCCCAGGCGGGGTCCACGGCAGAACCGAAGGCGGTGCTCAAAGTCATGAACAGTATCAGCCACCAGACCTGGTGTGTCTGGAACAGATAAGGAATGGCGAGAATCGGCAGCCACATCAAGGCGTGTATAAGGACCATGGGGAGTATAAAGCCCTTTCGACTCCCTATTCTCTCGGAAAGGGTCGGAGCTACGAACTGAGCCGCTGCCATGGTGAAATTGGCCACGCTGGTGAGCAAGCCAATCTGCTGAATGCTAGCTTTCATTGTCAGTGCGTATGGCGTAATGTAGTTCTGCGTCAGCCCGAGCATCACGGAATGAGCCGAGCCATCGAAGATGCTGTTCCTCAGGCTCTTTTTGACCTGTCCCTCGCTCAGCTTGGATGGAACATCAGGAGAAAAGTGCGGAAAATTCATGTGAACCGACATCCTTCTTTAGTTGCCTTCTGTGTGATGGCAACAGCACATGCATCCTGGATCTGGGTCACACGTAGGACTCCCGAAAGCAATCGGACCTGGATTTCGCTTTAGCCAGGATCCCCAACCTGTCCCCCGCTTGACCCACCAGACAAAGTCAGATTGTGAGGACTTGTATACTAAAGCAACCATCAATTACTTCATTTTGGTTGCCAGGAATTATCCTGTCGCCATCGGCGGTATGATATGTCTTTGTCACTCAGTTGTCAATTGGTTGAACAAAGTAACGTCTTGTGGCTCTTTGACCCGATAGTATGGCTGGGACGGCCTACAGAAACATAGTCTGGAAGTGTGGCTGGTGATATACTATAGATTATAGGGCGCGATTCTTTGGGAGAATCGAATGGACTCGGTTGACCTAACACGCGACATAACCCACAACACTGGCAGAATGAGCCATCGCATGCACACGTTAATCGCTGTCTTTTCGCGTTTCTGTGCCCGAACAACACCCCGGGGAAGGGGGATGATGCTCCTCCTTGCCATCATGCTCCTCTTCGCGATCGCCACCGGTGAAGGCGTTCTGTATCGTCTGGGCTATTTCTTGACGCTGGTTGTAGTTGGTAGCTATGTTCACCCACGGTCAAGATTGAGGCGTCTGGAGATGCGGATAGAAGGCAAAGCCCACGTAGTCCACGTAGGAGAGATACTCAAAATGCATGTTTATTTGCGCAATCACTCTCGCCTGCAAACCGGCTGGGTGGAAATCATGCTAATGAGTAACATGCCCGGCAATGTCTTGGGCGTAGCTACGGCGATTTCAGCTGGGGGACAGCAGCGGCTGGAAATGCATACAGCGTGTTATGCCCGTGGTGTATACACCATAGGCCCGGTGGTAGCACGTACTAGCGATCCCTTGGGTCTATTTCGGACGGAGATAATACAGGGCAATCCGACGAAAGTGGTGGTGCAGCCACCCGTCGTTGCATTGCCCTATTTCCACCTTCCGGTGGCGGAGCGGGCGGGGGAGGAAAGCATACAGTATCGCTCTCAGACTCGCACTCCTCAAGTAGCTACAGTTCGCGAGTATATCCATGGCGATACCCTGAATCAGATCCACTGGCTATCCACCGCAAGGAGCGGTCAACTCATGTCTAAGGAGTTTGACTCTGGGGGGGGTGGCAGCGTATGGATTGTTCTGGACCTGGAGCGGAAAAGTCACCACAGCCAGGGGACAGAAAGAACGGATGAATATGCTGCTGCTATTGCCACATCGCTAACTGATCTTGTCCTGAGGGAAGAGCACTCGACCGGCTTGATAGCATATGGTGATCGTGAATATCTGCTGCCACTGGGCGGCGGCGCCAAACAAATGTCCAGGGTTGTGGAGACGCTCACCCTATCCAAGACTGAAGGGGATAGCCCGTTGGCTAGGGTACTTGGGCAAAATGCGGGGCGGTTTGGCACATCAGTGTCCCTTGTTGTCGTTACTTCCTCTGCTGCCACCGACTGGATATCGATACTACGAGAATTGAGATGCCGCAGTCTCAACATCGTGGTAGTCTTGGTCGACCCTGCGAGCTTCGGGGGGAAGCAATCTCTTGGTGAAGTCGTGTTAGAGCTCGTAAATGCTGGAATTCCTGCGTACGTAGTACATAGAGGGGATTCCCTTGCTTGTGCACTTTCTCGACCGGCAACCCCGGATAACCGGTCCATCTTCAAGTAGAATGGCAAGCCTGGACAGATACAGGCTTCCGAAACAGGATGTGATGGAGATATGTTGGCAGAGATAACAACATCAAGTAGGGGTATATGTTAGCACTGAGGCAGCTAAAGAAGGGAGTGTATTGGGCGGCAGGGCGCATAGACAACCTTTTGTGCCAGATACTGAAGGGCCCTTCGGAAGGGTGGCTAACCTTTCTACTTCTGTTGCTCTCTGTGATGGTGGCAGTCTGGCCGATGGGAAGGGCGCAGTGGGCACCGACGCCCGGGTTGTACCCCTTGGCGCTTTCGGGCGTGGTGCTGGGTCTCTTGATGGCCAAGATACGCATCAGGGGATGGTTAGTAGCCATTAGCGGCCTGCTCATTGGTGTTTATCTTAGCTTCCATCAACTTGCCAGTTCGGCCGAAGGTGCTACACGCCTTGACCGGTATGCTGACGTGGGAAGCCGTCTCTTCACGTCGGTCAAGGCCTTGGTGGGCAGTGATGTGAGCTCTGACACATTGCTCATCAGTTTCTTTCTTCTGTTCATCTCATGGCTGGCGGGGTTCATCTGTTCCTGGTCATTTTTCCGCAAGCACAACATATGGGGTGCAGTGCTTCCCAGCGGAGTCGTCATAGTTGCCAACCTCACAATCCTTCTACCTGGAGCCCAGAAGCTTGCGCTGTATCTGTATCTGTTTCTAGTTTGTGTTTTAGTGACGCGCCTGTTCGCCCTGGAGCGCGAGCATGCCTGGAACCAGAGAGGCGTCCAGCGCCGTCAACTGGATTCGGTGCTACTGCCCAATGCCTTCAGGTTCGCGCTGACGGTTGTGATAGTCACTTCCTTGCTACCCACACCATCAGTGAATATCGCTCCAATCGCAGCGGTATGGGACAGAGTCACCTCGCCATTGAGGGTTATGGAGGAAGACCTTGCTGGAGCCGATCCAGAAGTACCGGTTAGAAACCCAGTCTTCACCCCTTCTTTCGGGTCTACTAGCCTTTTCAGAGCGAACATGACTTTGAGAGAGAACCCCGTTCTAATAGTGACAGCTCCTTTCCCCATCTACTTGCGCGCCAGGAGCTATGATGTGTATACGCACAGGGGATGGGAGACTGGCGATACACAGGTGGTGTCTCCTAAATTGAGCGCTGAAACGGAACTGGAGAAAGAGTTCCAGAAATGGCAGCAGGCCGAAGTGAGTGTGAAGGTGCTGTTCTCGTTGTTGGCAGGGGAACCAGTGTATCTGGCCGGTTATCCCGTTGGCATGTCAATTGACTATCAGCTAGAAGTTCCTCAGCCAGCTCGTTATCAGCTATCATTGGGGGAGAACGAAACAGAACCGGCCGGGGAAGCAGAGAATCTCCCACCTGATCTGCGAGAGGCAGTTTCACTGCTACAGGCGATGAGCCGTACCTCGCACAGCGGATTGACAGAATCGGACATCAGATCCGCTCTGCCCGAGGACGTGCTATTGGTTTCCAGTGAATCTGGTGCCGAAGGAGTTGAGAATATTACCGTGGAGCGGCATGTCCCGTTCCCGCTGGATGTGCTCTCGGTGAGTACTACCGGTCCGGTCTCAATTGGGGACTCATACCAGGCTACTCTAGGTGTGTCAGCAGCAAGCGAGAGCGATTTATCGGCGGCGGGCACCGCGTACCCTGGCTGGATCCTGGATAGATATCTGCAGCTCCCTGACACTATGCCCTCCCGTGTCATAGACCTTGCACAGGAACTAACCAAGAATGCTGAGACCGCCTACGAGAAGGCTATAGCGATTTGCAGCTACCTTCGCAGACTAGAATATACGCTGGATATAAAAGCGCCCCCTGAGGGCACTGACGGCGTTGACTACTTCCTTTTTGAAGTGAGAAAGGGTTACTGCCAGTATTTCGCGGCTGCTATGACTGTGCTATTGCGCGCCTGCGGAGTACCATCTCGCATGGTAGCAGGGTATGGTCCGGGTGAACTGACCGAGCAATACGGACCTGGGGATACGACAGGTGATCCAGGCGGTGTTGGGCAAAACTCGCAGCATACTTCTGTTGTACGGAATAGCCACAGCTGGAGTGAAGTGTTTTTCCCGGGATATGGCTGGATACCCTTTGAGCCGACCCCCAGTTACGTTCCAATCGCCCGAGGCGGAACTAGCCTTCCGCCACAGGATGTGGATGGTGCTGATGACTCAACGGTCACACCAGGTAGTGAGGAGGCAGGCAGTCCTTGGAACATCCGCTGGCTGGGAGTATTTCTGGGATTGGCAGTGTTTAGTGCCATCATGTGGCTGGGATGGAGACGCCTAATGGGACGGGTCCTGGAGCCTCGAGTCGCATACGCCAGAATGGGCTTCCTTGCCTCATTAAGCGGGATGGGGCCGAGAGAAACCCTGACACCTCAGGAATACGGGCGCAAACTGGGAGCTGCCGTGCCCGAGATGGCAGCGGCCCTGGACCAGATAGTACATACCTATGTGCGCGTATCATATAGTAGGCATAATGTGAACGGTGAAGATAGATCCGACATCGCAAGGGCATGGCCACAGGTACGGAACCATCTGCTGCGGCACGCCCTGCATTATGCCTTACGGTTGAGATTCCTCACGAAACACTCAAGATCCTGAACAACTTGTTGTATGAGTCGCATCCGGCTCAGGCCACTGGTCTGTCCCTTCGCCAAAAGGATACAAGCCTGACTACTATTCTTTCTTACCTGGCAATTGTATCTACACACTCCGTCTTCCACTATCGAATATCCTTGCCCCGGAGAAATATCAGTCCAATGTTGTACTACAGACGTTGTGCCAGTCTCAACGGGGGGCAACCCAGTCGTCAGCTCGAGCATAAGGGACAGCCACATGCGCCACCACATCCTCAACAATCTGGCACCCATCCACACCATTCATGCGGGCTGCGGGAGCTGCAATCACACGATGTCCCATCACCACCACTGCCAGCTCCTTCACATCGTCCGGTATCACATAGTCTCGTCCTCTCAATAACGCCAGTGCCTGAGAAGAGCGGAACAGATCTAGGGATGCCCGAGGTGAGGCACCCAGCATGACGCTGTCGTGTTTGCGCGTGGCATAGACCAGCGTGACCATGTACCGCTGGACCCGGTGCTGTACAAAGATCCCTTTAACAGCCTCCTGTGCTCCCGTCACCTCATCTGCGCTGGCAACAACACCGAGGCTCTCAATTGGATGTTGTATGCGCTGGCGATCTATGATGGACATCTCATCCTCGAAGGATGGGTAGCCCAGCTGTATCCGCATCATGAAGCGGTCCAGCTGTGCCTCCGGCAAAGCAAAAACGCCTCCATGCTCGATGGGATTCTCGGTGGCAATCAGCATGAAAGGACGGGTGATACTATGCGTTGTTCCATCCACTGTCACCTGTCGCTCCGCCAGGGCTTCCAGAAGAGCTGATTGCGTCTTCGGAGTAGCTCGGTTGATTTCGTCTGCCAGCACGATTTGCGCCAGTATAGGGCCCGGGCGGAACACGAACTCTCCGGTCTGCTGATTGAAAACAGACACACCGGTGATATCGCTGGGAAGCATATCCGGTGTGAGCTGTATCCGTCTGAACACGCAGTCTATCGACTGTGCCAGACTTTTGCCCAGCATGGTCTTGCCCACTCCGGGTATGTCCTTTATGAGAATGTGCCCCTGGCTTAAGAGTGCGGTGACTGCCAGCTCTACTGCCCAGTCTTTGCCAATGATGACTTTCTTTACGTTGTCAATGGTTCTCTTGGCGACATCCCGTGCCTGAGATTGCTCCATGTAAGGCCTTTGTTGTTCCTCCTACGATTTGATATTCTCCGTCGCTTCGGCCATGGCATAACCACCTGGATGCCTGTGTTTCGATATTATGCCATAGTTCAATCGGGACATCCAAAGGGACTAGCTGAAATGGCAGAGTGGGAGAAGGTGCATAAGCAAGTGTCGTGTCTTGACCTACAATATCGAATATATGCAATTTCCACAGCGTAACAATGTAGCGGAGAGTTCACCTGTAATCTCCGGGGGCTCGGAGCCAACAAAAGGGCGGATTGTCACCATCTCCATTAGTGCTGTACAGGACCACTACTGACACAGATGGTCCTTCCATGGTAGAGTGGCAATACGTTTCACGATCTTTGGTGACTGCTGTCTCCTGCCAGTGGGCTTGAGGATGAACCCCTCAGGGGCAGAAGTCGCTTGGTCGCGGAGAGTGTCATGGATGTTGAGACGTTTGAGAATGACCCCAGGGCATTCTGCGACACAGCCTTGCCTTTTCTAACTGAAGCTGAAGCCGAGAACAATCTGCTCATAGGCGTATCATCCAGGCTGGCGGCTGAACATTCGACTGACTCTCCCCAATCATTCTTCTGGACGGTTCACGATGGTCCCAGAACCTGCGGGGCTGGGATGTGGATGCCTCCGCACGATTTGGCATTGTCCCATCCCTTTCCTGCTGCCGCACTCGCTGCCTTGTCCGAATTACTTGTGCAAATGCGATTAGCCTTGCCAGGAGTGCTGGGCCCGGACTATGCCGCCCGCGAATTCGCTGCGAAGTGGACGGTGACAGGGATCCCAAAGGCTGATTTGTGGCGGCGCGAACGCATCTATCGCCTGCAACGGGTTGAGCCCCTGCCATTGACTCCAGGTCGTATGATGCGAGCAGAGGGGGAGCATGTGGCCGGGCTGACTCCATGGGTGGACGATTTTCTGAGAGAGACGGGCGAAAACGAGCAATCGTTAGCTATACTGAGTGCTGCCATTGCAGGCGGCAGGCTCTTCGTCTGGTGGAATGGGAAACCTGTCTCAATGGCGGCATGGGCGAGACCCACGCCGAATGGGGTCTGTGTCAATCTGGTCTACACTCCGCCGGAGGAACGCCGTCGCGGGTATGCAACCGCGGTCGTGAGCACCCTCAGTAGCATGCTGTTAGGGCAAGGGAGGTCCTTCTGTGCCTTGTACACCGATTTGTCCAACCCGACGTCAAACAGCATGTACCAACGAATCGGGTATGTGCCGATTCTTGACTGCTATCACTATCGGTTTCTGCGCTGACACTACCATTCGCTAATGGCGCCCTTCCTTTCGAGTTACAACGGTAAAGGGCGATATTGAGATA
>MGMW01000003.1 GCA_001795035.1 Chloroflexi bacterium RBG_13_53_26 | reverse complement strand
CTAGCATGGGCCGAAGCGAAGCGCCAGCAGGTAGCCCGCGAACACGGCTGAACGAGCGTTAAATCCTCGGTGGGGTGGTTGGGATGGATGGGGTGCTTCCTTTGATACCACGGATACCCCCACTGACTCCCTCCTGGGCTTATCGAGTCACGTTTATACAGTTTTGTAAAATTGACTTGACCGGTGGTAGCACCTGGGACTATTATACTTTGGATGAGAATACGAGCAGAGACTCTTTCATCTCCCCGGAAATGCTTCCTACTTTCCATAATGTTATTGGGGGGTGGGGTGTTGGGTGGGGTGCTCTCTTACTTCCTGACCTTCCTCCACCTGAACATCATTCCTTCCTACCTGCTACTTTTATCTTGCCTCTCGGTACTATTCGGCCTATACCTAATGGGGCGGGGGGTTGTTATTCTCTTTTCGAATCACCTTCATCACCTCCCTGGAATCGAATAGAATCGGTGGCGGCCTCGGGTACATACTAAACAACGCGGGCGGAATCGATATACTATCTTTGGCGGTAGACTCTCTGCGTGGTATGTCTGTTAGAACACCTGGGGTGGGGGGATGGGGTGGGGTGGTACTACTTACCACCTTTCTCTATCATGGCCTGAACCTACATACACACATACATACATACACACATACATACATACACACAATACTACAGCAGCCAGTATGTTTGACTCCCCTACATTCCTATATAGTACTATCATTATATATCCCTCTTAACCCCAACGGCTGGCTGATATCGTTGGCAGTCTAAACACAGCCAGCCAACACGGCGCCACTTCTTTTTGATACGGACGTACACGGTCTTTATGTCACCTGCGGGGATCGGCGTCCCGACGCTCAACCTGGCCAGATAGGTACTGGCCTGCGGGCAATTCAGATGTTTCTGTAGCTTGCTCATTTTTGTAGACGATAAATGCAGCGCTCTATATCGGCCGAGTGAAATTTTGAGGGAAACAATTACGGCGCCCCCAGGATCAGCCTGTGTTCGTAGCGAGCTTGCTTGGGGTTATACTCGAAGCGAATCCCGACTACACGAAACGAGACGGCGGCCTGGTTGGCTCCGGCATCCGATATTTGCACCACGTCGAAAAGCTCCTGGCCACAGTTCGGGGGTATGAGAATCAACCCCTTTTTCGTGGTGATTCGCATCTTCGACAGGATAGCGACGGCGACCGATGCCGCCTGGGCGGTCAACGGAACGGCCTGTTCCTGCTGGAAGTCTAGCCTCTCCCCAACCAGCGCCCCCTCAGTGGCATCAACGGCCGTGCCGTAGATGGGGTTGCCGTAATCGTCCTGCCCGATAACGTAGACCCGGTTTACTTCCGGGGAATCAGTATTGTACTGGCCGTCCAGGATAACGTGCCAGACATACTTCAAGAGCGTTGGGCTGCCGAGGGATATTTGCTGAACGATGCTCTGAGGTACGATGATGCCATAGGTACCGACGGAGGGCGTGCCATAGGCGACAGTGACGATGATGCCTGGCGGCGATAGGGTCTGGGGATAAAACAAAACAGGCGTACCGATGGCGACAACCTGGACGATGCTTGACGGCAAGATAGTAAGAGCTGAGGTCAGGACTGTGGGCGTGCCGTAGGCTAAAAGCTGACTGATACTGGTGGGTAACAAAACGGGGCAATACTCTGATGCTGGGGGTGTGAAATCACTTGTCCACCTGGCTATACCTTTGGAAACTCTGACCTCATCAATCCAACCTCTCAGGTAGTAATTGTCTACATCGGTACGAAGGCGCCCCACAGTTAACCCGGTCCCTGCTGAACTATAATTATAACCCGTGCAATCCTTCGACCCGACTGAAACACCATCGGAATACATAGTCAGGGTATTCCCATAGCGCACAATCGCTACATGAGTCCATGTGGTATCACTAAGTACTGAACTGCTTAGAAGGTCTTCTGCCCAAGCGCCACTAGCCTTGCTATTTAATCTCACTTTGTTAATCTTGCCGGCGCCTCCAAAATGAACCTCAAATCCTGTAAGAGCTGAGCTATCGGCACATAAAATACCAGCATAAGCGGCTTGGTCTCCATTTCTCCGGACCCAGAAATCTACTGTCCAATCCCCCGTTCCAAAGTCCCAGTCGGCATGATTGGCTGTAGCAATATAGTCACCGGTGCCGTCAAACAGCCCGCTGGCTCCGCCGAATTTCGACTGAGCTGTGTCTATTTGAGCATTGCCGTAGACGGAGAAGGAATGACCTATCTCGTCAGTAAATATAGTAGATTCATCTGCCCCATTTGTGTGGAGCATTAGCTTAGTGTAAGAATCCCAAGCCATTTTCTAAACCTTTCAGGTATAGATTTTAAGACAAACGGAAGATTTTATCGGCGCCAGCGCTCCACTGGATGGTGATATCAGAACCATTTGGAGTGCATGGCAAACCGGTCGCCGTGTCCAGCAGAGCGATTAGCAAGGCTGATTCCGCTCCGGTATGCTGGTAGAGC
Source organism: Chloroflexi bacterium RBG_13_53_26 (assembly GCA_001795035.1). Classification (GTDB taxonomy): domain Bacteria; phylum Chloroflexota; class Dehalococcoidia; order UBA2247; family RBG-13-53-26; genus RBG-13-53-26. Next base: position 15,917 of record MGMW01000003.1, on the reverse strand, counting down.
ACGATGTACTCAAACTGGTCGCCGGTCACTGCGGCTAGGGTGACATCGGCAGCATCAAAAACTCCATCGGTGACTGTCTTGCTAGCCAGCGCTCCGCTGACGGCTACCCTGGCGGCTGCTGGTATATTGGCCAGGGTCTCGTGCGTGGCCAGGTCTGGGGTGTAGTCTGCTCCGTCCACTAGAATAGCCCTGATGTCATTAGTATCCAGGTCGATTGTGCCGTCTATCAGGTGCTGCTTCGCTTTGGTGTAAAGACTATTGGCCATGATAAGCTCTCCTTTCTTCCCCTACTGAGGGAATCTGAATTTATAAACAACGGTATCACCAGACTGGGGGTAGGCAATAAAACCTTCAAGCCCAAAAAAGTAGATAACATCAGGGACCATGCGGAGTAACCGCTTCAATACGCCGGCCGCCGACTCCCCAGCGCCGACCTCGAGGCGCGGGTACAAACTGGTAATCAGGCTGCTCCGGGACTTATAGTCCAGCGTGCCCCCTACCGCCTGTACCACTTTCTCGATTAGCTGATAACAGGTAAAATCATCAGAGCCCGAATTCCACTCCACCGGCTTGTTGAACTGGTAGCGGGTAAGCAAGCCCCAGGCGTCGACGCAATGCATTATAAAAGCTGAGAGATTCGGGTCCCGCTTATACTCCATCGCCTCGATGAAATACCTGGCTGCCTCTGAGAGCTGATCGCCTGACGTGGTCTTATAGCCCAGGTGAAGATTAACCCGGGCGCCGCGCTGCAGCACGGCCAGGCTACCGCTCCCAGGGCTATTATAGGTCCCTTTGGCATTATCCAGCTCGACGACCAGCTCAGACGGCTGCTCGGGATCCATGGCCTCAGCTATCCGGGCAATCTTAGCTACGGGGATGGTAATTTTAGTGCCTGCGCCGCTGCCTGGCGTTGGGGGGCTCCATGAACCTACGCAAGCAGCACGCCATACCTCATTAGGCTGAGTAGCCCATATGTAGCCCCCTGATGGGTCTGCGGCTAAAGCCATGCCCCTGGAGGCGCTGGTGTCAATGAAGCTGGCTTTGTTCCAGTTGTAATCAATGAAATCCGTGCCCGGCTTTAAGCGATATAGCCAGGGCTGATTCTGCCTGGCTAAGGACAAAAGCGGCCGTGCGCATGACGTCGGCGGCTTTACCAGGTATGGACCTGAAACGTCCAGGGTCTCACCTGCCAGAGCTGCAAGCACCGCATGATAGCGCTCCCAATATGTAGAAGCCGTCCGGGGCTCCCAGGGGCCGAAGGGCTGCATCCGGCGAAAACCGACCGGCCAACCGACCTCGAATAGCCGCAACCTGACCTGAGCGGCCACGTCGACCCTGGCTCTCCCCAGGCCTATCTTGGCATCGTCTGCCCACGTGCCGGCAGTCACTTTGTAACCATCGCCGTAAACCATGCGGACGACAGACAGATAGCTCCCCTCCTGTACCAGGGCTATGATATTCCAGTCTCCATCGTAATACATGGCCAGGTCTGCAATTTCCCAGTCCCCGGAGCGCTGGCCGAGGCCAGTACTCCAGGTGCCCCCGGTACGCTTCTGAATATAGAGACTTGTGGGGTCGTTGATATCAGAGGCGTGCACTATCATGCAATCACCGTTCGACTTATAAGCTATAGCGACCCCTCGCTCGCATGGGCGGGCATTTGACATAATAGTCCAGCTCCCCCAGGTGGCGCCATAGTCAGACGACTGGCGGCGATATAGGTTGGCTGCGTCCATGGCGACAACCATTACCTCAGCTCCCTGGGAAGCGATGGCTACCTTTGAGACGGCCGGCACACCGCCAAAAGATGAGCCCCAGCTCGAGTATGTGGATAAGGGACCGGGACTAGTTACTCGCGAGACATAGCAATTCGTACCATCTTTACGGATGCGAATCAACGAGCCGTCACCTGGTATGGTAACACCATGGGAATCCTTGACCTCACCGCCCTGGTAAAAGCGCTGCCAGGCGAAGGACTCCCACTGTATGTCACCCTCGGCTATAGCGGCTGGGTGTCCGTATGCCTGCACCTCGAGCTTAACCAGGGGCTTACGAGGCGTGCCTGTCTTTTGGGCTTCTAACAAAGCATCCGAGATACTTCTCATTTCCTCCAAACCCAAATGAGATAGACTGCTGTACTGACCAGCAGCACTATACCTAGTATGGTACACCAGTCGAAAGCCATCAGCCGCTGCTATATTCAAGCAGCTGGCCAGCAAGATTACCCACGCCGTAAAGCGTATCATTAAACGGAGCTAGCCGCTCCCTCCAGGCTATTTTGGTCGTTGCCAGCTGAGATAGATTATTAGCTGACCGCATAAGGCCGTTGAAGTCCTGGTTAAAGGCTATAGCCTCCGGCGTCCAGCCGCACTCGCCGAATTTCTTTTTGGTTTCTTCGGCGACCCAGTCCTTAGCAAATACAGCCAGGTCAACCATGTAATTCCAGTATTCCACTGCCTGTGAAATGTGCACGCACTTGGTCAACTGGCCGATATCCCGCGCCTTATAAAGAACCGTACAGGGGTTCTGATCCTTGTACGTCTCCCTAACGGTGGCCAGAACTTTTTCATGGAATTCTTTGGCCACAAAAGGCGGTGGCGCCATGACTACAGGCGTAATTTGCGCCTGTGCCTGCGCTGGCTGAGCTTGTGCCGCTGAAGTGGCTCCTGCTACTAATGCAGGGGGTTTTGAGGCTATGCCGTTGCTATTAGTAAGCTCCACCACTTTCACCTTCTCTTTCTCGGCGTCGACCTTGCCCTGGGTCAAAATATAGAAGACGCCGGCAGCGGCAGCGGCCAGGGACGGCACGAAGTCCATAACGGTCTTCTGTGCCTCTGGCTCAGTAATGAACATGGGAATCAGGGTTGCCAGGACTGTGATAATGAAAGCGCTGTATTTCTTCTTCCCATCCATGAATTTTTGAATCATCGTTATACTCCTTTTGCTTTAATGCTTTGCTTTAATGCTTTGCTTTAATGAATTATTCGACCAAAGCAGCCAGGGTATCAGGGACCGGCTTCTTATTCTCCTGGTAATGCCTCATCAGATGTTTGGCAGCGTCGAGGATCTGCTGCGCGGTAGCCTCTACCCGCTTACCCCTGAAACCCCCGCGGCTGAGTGCCGCTACGGCGGCGGCAGCATGCTCCCAATCTGTGGTTTTATAATGGCCAATCTTCCCCTTGATTGCCCGGAAGATAACTCTAGTGTGATGCGGCAGCTTCCACGTTTCGGGATCGTCGACATCACCAACGATGGCGAACGCCTGATGCGGTAGACCATCCTTTAGCTTGGGTAAGCCTTCCTCGATTTTTGATTTACTCATAGTCGTCTCCTTGAAATAAAGTACTCGATTTTAGATTTCGACCTCTACCAAAACGTTTGAGCTGGGATTTGAATTCTTTCAGCATGCCTGCGCCCCATCCCTGGTAATCGGTATCGGCTTTCTCTCCACCGAAGCCGGCGGTATCTGTGCGATACTGTGCCTCGGACAATAAGGCGTAAGCAGCTGCCCCCTGGGCCAGGACATCTTCCAGATAAGCGGGGATTGTCGATGTAGCCCCCAGGGTGTGCATCGCCCCCCAATAGACATAGCAATTCGTACCGTCCCCCTCCACGCCTCCTATCAGGGTAATGGTGTCAATATAGAGGGTGAACCGCTGATAGCTCCTGGGGGAATCCCCTACCGGGAACTCGACGCGGTCGACGGATACCCTGCTTGTCAAAGTCGATATCGAAATTTCCGAACTGCCGGCAGTTGTAGCGATGGTCGACTTCTTCTCATCGGGGACATAGCGGGATAGCTCGGCCACGGCTTTAGCAATGGCGCGGTCAATCTCCGTATCCGGCCAGCGGTAAGTCGCGGCGTCCTCATCTTTGAGGTCTCGCCTTACCAGGGTGCGCATTGTGCTCAAATCCATCTTGTCAGCTCCTTTCCTGTACGCTGGGCGGGGGAGCTGCTGACTCCCTGTTCGTAAGAGCCCAACTCCCCCCTCTCCCAGCGTGGAGGTGTATACCTAAAAGTGGCGGAGGTTAAATACCACTATTAGGACGATAGTGAATCCGGCCGGCTGTTCAGGAAGAACATCACCTCGGTGTCACTCAGAGCTAAACCGAGGATGGTATTGCAATCACCGGTGGTCGTTGGGGCAGTCTGAGTGAACATACCGTTGTCTGTTCCCTCGGCTGCATAGACATAGCCACCAGGCGTAGCACCTGTAAAGCCGCCTATTACTGGCCGTGAAGATACAGGGACCGAATCTCCAATTTCCCCATCGGCTAAAGCGATAACCCTTGCCTGTATCGCCGTGCCGACGGTGGCCAGACCTCTTTTCCAACCTGAGCTGTAACCAAGGTGATCACCGCGGCGGCACGCCTCGGCTAAAACTACGGTCGGAGCTGCCGGTCCTACACCGGCATTGACGATTAGCCTGTTTACTCCAGGATCTGCAAAAGGCCATATTTTACTCCTTCCTCATAAGGTTACCTTATGAGTATTTTAGTCCTGCACGCCTATTAAGGCGGCGCGGGTCTGCAAGCAGAAGTCTACAATTGAGACATACCACTTGATCCGGGTTCTGCTGCCATCCTTGCCCTCCAGGGCACCTATCGGCTCTGCCTGAATGCCGCCATTGGTAGCACCGCAGACAGACCCCTCGCCGAACCGCAGGGCATAAATGGTTGAATTGGTGGCGCCGGTGATAGCCGTCTCCACGCTGCCTACCAGAGTGTGGGTGTCCAGGATCCAGTCATTGACGCCGATGGGGACGCCGTTATAGAGCTGTATGAACTCGCCGAACTCTCCTTTGACGGTCTCCATGTAGGCACCGCTGGCTCTTACCAGGGCGGTGACCTTTCGGCGTGACCTGCGGCTCATCAGCAGCAAATCGGGCTTCCCACCTCTGACAGCGTCAATTAGCTCATCGAGCTTGGCCAGAGTTAAGGTGGCACCGGTGGCGGCCATGGCAATTACCTGGTCGCTTGCGGTACCAGTGGTTATGAGCTTGATCAAGCCGTTAAAAGTGTTGGCATCACCAGTGATGCCCAGGTAGTTGGTGGTCGAGCCGTAGATGAACTGCTTCTCGAACTCATGCCTGCAAGCCTTGGCGGTCAGCTCGATAATTGCCGCCTCAATATCCTGGATATTGGAGCGAGTCTGCTTGATGAAGTTGTCTACATCAGCATTCTGCCCCAGGATAGCCAGCGTGGCGGTGAGCTGATCGAAGTCCGGGGCTGGGCTGGTTGCCCAGTCGGTATTCACTGCATGCCACTCGGCGGTCGGCAGTGTTTTCTCACGGTTATACGTGAGGCCGTTGCCGATAATATCGACGAACGGCAGCGCCTGGAGGACTGGCGAGTCCTTCAGGATTGTCTCGATGATGCCCTGTAAAAGAACATCATTAGACAGCTTGGCTCCTTCTGCTAACGTTATTGCCATTGCTTAAAAGTTCTCCTTTTTTACTACTCGACCCGGCTCAAGCCAGCTAAGACTCCTTCTTCTTTTTGGCCTGCTCCAAGCCAGTAGTGATTTTTTCCTTGGTGCTCATGTTCTCCGTATTAGGACCTGTGCGCTCCGGAGCTCCCGCCGGCACCTGGGCGGCAGCCGTCTGCTTCGCTATCGCCTCCTGGACATTGGCCACCAGCTTGTTAGCTCTATCCAGGGATACCTTGATTTCCTCGACCGTGGTCCCATAGATGGCTTCCGGTGGCACCAGGGGATGAGCGGTAGCGGCCAGCTTCCTGAAATCCTCGACAGCGTAAGCATAGGCGGCCTTAGCCCCCTCAAAGTCACCCTGTAAGGCTTCGAGCTTTCCGACTTTATCGTTAAGCTCCACCTGCTGGCCAGCTATCGTATTTTCGAGAGTTGTTACTTTCTCCTGATATGGCTGGATAGCCTGGGCGACCGCTTCGGTGGTCTTTGCCTTCTCTGCTTCGAGTTCGGTTTTCAGTGCTTCGTACTCTGTCTTAGCGACAGTCTCGTTGGTTTCTCCTGCGCCCGGAGGATTTCCTTCTTGATCATTACCCAATTTGTTTTACTCCTTGCCTTTATTCAGTCAAAGACTCAGTCTCCATTTCGGCGGCTGTAGCTCTCTCTCGCTCGCCGCCGCGGGTGGACTTAGCCCTATTCTGCTGATTTTGTTCCAGGATTTGACGCCTCTCATCTAGCCACTTCGCAAACTCAGCCTCGGGGTCCCGTATCCCCAGCTCGTCCATAGCCGTGCGCCTGGAATGAACGCCCGACTGGACAAAGAGCTGCTCGTTTTGAGCTAACCTGTTTCTATCCTGGGGAAGTACTGCCCCCCATATAATGCGAGTATCAATAGCAGTAAAATCCTGCTTGGTAAACTTCTTATGTAAAGCGAATATCATCTGACACCGCCTGATATAAGCTACTGTCCGGGTGATTCGTTTTCTCCTGACCTTCTGTAGAAGCGACTGTAGCTCTACCTCGAGGGCAACACCTGACAACTCCCGCTCAATGCCGCCATAAGCCGCCCTGGGGGACTCTGACAAGTCATGGAGGCAACGGTAGAGCATATCGATATAATCGACGTGCAGACGGATGCCCCCGCCGGCTAACAAGTCCAGGAGATAGGCTTTCGCTTCTTCCGGAATAGTCCACACCTGACCCGGTGCTACTTTTATTTCCTCGGCAGATTCCACGCCTTCAAGTACTGCGATCGGATTTCCCGAGACTTCCAGGATGCGCGATAGCTGGCTTAACTCCCGATTCAGTTCCCGCTGTACCTGCTTGAGCGGTGGTATATCAGACATGCCCCAAAAATGCTTCGGCTGCCTGACATTGGGAAAAATGACAAACGGTATAAAGCCGTAGGGATTCGGCTTGTCCTCGAGCACGTCGCTGTCCAGATAGAGCGTGAACTGCTTGTCCGTCCACAGCTCGGTGAGGGTAGCCGAACTTTTAGTGATATCTTTCTTATAGAGCAGCTTAAGCTCGTCCTTAGTCAAGGAATAGCGGCTAGCCACTCTCCAGACCTTTGAGAGATCATCCCCAAGCCACCAGGCGTAAAGCCCCTGCACGTCGGGGCTAGTGACCCTGATACGCTTCCCTGTGGCATCCCAGGTGACCTTATAACAACCGTCCCCCAGGATGGCAGCGTCAATCTCGGTTTCATAATCCAGCTCCTGGAGGTTATTCTGAGAATACACCTGATAGAGTACTGCCTCGGCTTCCCTGGCCGTTTTCTTGGCGCCGTCGGAATCATCGACCGGGGGGCATGAGAAATTGAGGCTATCGGTTAAATATGAGGTGAGCTTATCGATGGCGATCTTGGCGTAGTTAAAGACGAGCTGGCGATTCTTTCCTGCCTGCGGCCATTGCTCCCCATTGTAGAAATCAAGGTTGACTTTATAATTAGAAAATCGAGTTTTATCGACCTGCGCCAGAGACGCGGGATTAAAATCAGTCATTGCGTTCACCTCCAATAGCCTTTCGCGGGGTTGCATCCTGAGACGCCTGAACTAGCAAAGCCAGGCTGGAAAGATAATCATCGTGGCCGTCAGCGGGATCCACAAAGAAATTGAGGGTTTGATTCGGTCTATAGACGCTCTTGGCCTTCTCAAGCTGCTTAAAAAGCTCCTGATAATCGGTTGAACCATCCCCCTTGTAAATCTTTAGCCTGCCTGAATTGACAGCGGCCAATAGGTCAAAGCCGGCCTCCGACTTCGACTTCTGCGTGAACTTGAACGGCACCACTTTAGGACCTATAGCGTTCCGTAGAAAGCTGGTCGTCGGCTCCCCTATACCGGTGGCATCGCACACTATCCGGGTGCAATTCCAGGTGTTCTTGAAGATATCGACGAGCTGAGTATGAAGGATGGGATGCTTCTCACCGATCCAGGAGTAATGTTCCACAACATCGATATGACAGGCTTCCTTACTATTAGCCGGCATGGTCACCTCGGCTATCGTGACAATAGTAGCGTCTCTGCTGGGTCGGGTTAAAAATTCCTCCTCGAGCTGCTCTTCCTCGCCGGCGAAATCAACCGCGGCAATATAAATTTTACCGGCTTGAGGCTTCCGGAGGCGCGGGTGCGCCCCCTGCATTACGGCGAGCTGCTGCCGGGTGAATAGCCCCCCACCGCCTTTGAGTGGCAATAGGGCGTACTGTGTGCGCCACAGCGGGTGACTCTCCCCCAGGCGGGCCAGCTCGGACTGAGCGAAGGCGCCATAGGCGGGATTACACTTGGCCACTTCCTGCCAGTCATACCTGAAATGTCGCTTGATGCCGTCTTTCCTTTGCAGCTCGATATTGCTTTGTTTGACTTCTTCCAGGAGGGTTGAATCATCCCATGTAGTACCATAGTGAATAGTAGTCGCATTGGTGGAGCTGGCCATGGGGCGGAACTCCTTCGAGTACTTATCCTTCGATACGTCCTGGGACTCATCTATTTCCAGCAGTACCTCAGCAGTATGACCAACCACGGAGCTGGTTTCATCAGCCGATAAGAAAACCCACCTGGCATTGCCTAGCCTGATTATGTAGCCTGCCTCAGTAACCCACAGACCATTAAAGCCGAAGTCGTTCAGCCGGTCTTTTAGTCGGCCGATCGATATTAAAGTCTGTGGCTTAAAAGTCGGTGAACACTTGATGGACATTCCGCTGGATGCCATGAACATGGTCAAGAGCAATACCTCGAGGTGAGCTGATAACTCGTTCTTTCCCCCCTGGCGTGCGATCTCGACCGAGAACGTCAAGCCCAGGTTCCCCTGGATGCTCTCGATTACCGCCTTGGCTACTTCTGCCTGATAGGGTCTCAATTTCATCTGATCAATGCCTTAATCCCCAGGGGGACGGCTATCTCAGTCAACACCTTAGCGATAGCATCCTTTAAGGACCGCTTCTGTTCCTTGCTGATGTTATAGCGGGTGCGTACCAGGCGGGCTATAGTGTTCGCAGCGGCGAGGGCAAGCTCGATGTTTTTAGGGTCACTTTGAATAATAGAGCGGAGCTTGATTCGAAGGACGGCGATTTCCTCGTCTAAACCGTCAATCCCCCGGGCTTCCTCGAGCTGCAGCTCCTCAGCCTTATCTAGGGCTTTGCTGTAGAAACCGTGCTTCTTGGCGTTCTGGTTGCCCTGCGGGGCGCCTTTTTTCACCATAGCGTCTCTGCTCCTTTTTTGCGGAAAGCAAACCGAAGACGAGGACATGGGCTGCCAGGTCGAAGCGCTGATGTTCCAGGGCTACTTTGAGCAACTTCATGCTAATAACTCCATTTTATGTAAAGTACTCCCATTATGTCAAGTCGTTATGTCAAGTATTTCAGGCTCAAAGAAGCCCAGCCTGCCCTTGCATGGCAAAGGGTGCTCATATAGCATCGGATTACGCCGGATAAAGCCGTAAGAGCCTACAAACCAGGGAGATTTTGTTGCAGGATGGCCGATATCCGTTGTATGTACCTGGCCGACTATATCCACCTCGCCAATGATAGCGCCGATTCCCCATACTCTGGCTAAAATATCAGGTTCTCTTTGTTGATGTTTATATGCCTCACACATCCACGTCAGATGATCCATAATTTCCGCTTGGCGATGAAGCGGAATGCAGTCTCTTATAAAAGGTTCATCTGGAAACCATCGGTGTCCTGATTCCCAAGTTTTGCTTTGATGTATGTAGATCCGCTGCGGCAAGATAAAAGTCCTGGGGAGTGGCCAGTCGCGGTTTTCGACGTCCTTCACGGTCGCGTAGAGGTATCCCCAGGGTGGTTTAAAGCTGAGCGCTTTCATCCTATTCCCTCCCCCCCTGGGGGTATGAAAAGCAGGCCAAGGGCTTTGAAGATGCTCTCCTCGGTATCGCCGGCGATTCGGCGGTTATAGGAATCAACGAGACCCTGGCCGCTGGCGTGGAGATGACAGCCGCGGCTCTTTGCCATGGTGGCCAACTTGATGTTATGCTTTTTCGAGCCTGTCCTGATCAATAGCAAAGTTCCCCAGGAAGAGGGTGCTGCCAGGTAGATATCGACGGAGACCTGGCGATATGCGCAAGTCAGGTATGCGTGGCCACCATGGGGCTGGTCGCCAGTTATCGATGCGATCAGGTGCTGAACATTAAAGAAACCGCCAGCGAGAATCTTGTCCTCATGTGGTATTGCCACGATATCGATATCATTAACCCAGGCTCTGCCTCTCCTGATGCTACCTGCGACCTCGATGCGGTCGCAATAAGGCTGTAGCTTCTGCACCAGCTCCATTGCGATTTGAGTTGCTTCGAATAGCTTCATGGTTTCACCCCCTTAGATTTGTGGCCATGGTTCAATTTTTCATGGCAGCCGTTTGAATTTTCCAGATCAGATATGATTTCTTTGAGAGAATCTCGGTATATAGTGGCGCCAGCTCCTAAGCCCTTGAGATAATTACGGCTCTTTTTGTGTGCTGCCTGTTCGTCCCTGAGTATTCTTGCTACCCTCTCCTCGGCCAGATTCCATATTAACCTTGTTTCATTACTGACCTTTGCCATCATCGCCCCCCTTCTCATCAGAATAGATATCACATAGGGTTTTTTGCTTCCTCTGAAACGAAAGCGCTCGGACGTGCTCCCAGGGGCGGTTAACTATCATGTAGACTTCCTCAAGCGTCCAGATGCGCTGCTGCGGTATGAAGTAATGACAGAAGATTAACAAGCCACCGGGCTTAAGGACCCGCATAACTTCCCGAAAGACTTTGCGCCTGTCTGCATAGTATGCGCCGTAGTACTTCTTGAACTTCCGACTGTACGGCGGGTCAAAGATGATCGTGTCTGCGACCTCATCCTTAAAGGGCAGCTGGCTCACATCTGCCTTGATGTCTGCCGGCATAACTTTATCGACGGTGATGCCAAAATCCCAGGACCCTGAGCAGAGATTCAAAACCAACCCCTGACACCTCGAGGAGATTAGATTTCTCACCTCCGGAGTGAAAGCTCCCAGCAAATGCGCTCGGGTAAGCTTTTTCATTCCTTACCTCTGCAGGGTATGACTTCCTGTGTATAGTGCCAGGGATCCGCTGAACAAACGATAAGGCCGTTCCGACGCACCAGGGGCTGGCCACAGGTCGCCACAGGACAAAGAGGGATTACCGGATAGGTGCTGGGGTCGCTGTGGTTCTCCACCGGCTTGTAGCGCCTAATTACTCTCCTGGCTTGAAAATAGTACTTATCTTTCCCTCTTGGCATATTCCCACCCTACAAAAGCGCGAGCTGCTTCTCCTTATTTAGAGAATTGGCGGACGCTGCCTTAAAATCTTTCCGGCGGTAAGCATCCTCTACAAGCCGGCCTTTCAAGCTGGCCAGGTACTCATCGGCTTCCTCTTGCGTTTCGACGAGGAAGTAGCCGTAGGGTTTCTCCGTGCTCGAGGCGATGGGATGCCCCGCGGTGATTAACTCCCGTATCTCCCTGCGGATTGGCCTATCGTTCGGCTCTCCCAGGATGGCCGCAAGGTCCTTACCGGTGATAGCCTTCTGCTTGCCTCTGTGTAGCTGTAGAATGGCCAACAAATCACTCATAGCGGCTATTCCCTACCCTTGACCTCTGAGAAGCTCAAATCGAACGCTAGCTGCTCAGTACCTATGGTCATGGTCAAGGGCGCCCCCTGGCGCTGTATATTGAGGATGCGGGCGACCTCGGCCGGCGGTAGCTTGGTCTTTAGCTTGAGTATCGTTGCCGGCTCCTCATCCTCCGGAAACGTGTGGGCTATGCTTACAATCTCGACCTTAGCGGTAATCTCTACTTTCATGTGGTAACCACCTCCTGTAGATTTTCTATAGGTCTATGGCCGTTCCGGGGGATCAACAGGGTATCCCCCAGCTTATCTTTGTACTCTTGTATCGGGCCGGCGGAGCTGGTGAGCTTAGCCAGATATTTAGACGTGGTGGTCGGAGAGCAACCTACAATCTCAGCTCCTGCAAAGATAGCCTCCTTCTTCAAAAATGCGCCCCTCTGCTTGACCTCTTTCAATACCCAATCCCTATAATCCAACTCAAACAGAAAGCAGGCCTGCATCTCAATAGAACCACCTTTATAGTCGACTGCTTCCTTAGCCAGGCGGGTACTCGGCTGTCCTTCCTCTCTCTCCCTCTCTCCCTGGTCACTCGGACACTGGGCACGGGACTTATTTTCCTCGGAAACATTGCAGGACCTGCAAAGCAGGCGTAGATTCCGTGGGTCACCGTTGGTTTTGTCGCCATCGATGTGGTCGATATCCAACCCATTTTGTGTAGTCGGGATTGCCAGGCAGATTTTGCAATGCTCACCGTCTCTTAGCACCAGGTACCGGTAAGCCCAAAGCCTGGTATTACTCCCCCAACGTCTCGGAATGGCCGGCTCCTTTCATCTGCTGTTGAAGTGGTGAAAACTGAGCGTGCTGATTCGAAACCTCTCCCTGCTCAATGATATGCCAGTATGTATTAACGGTCGTTGAAGTCCTGGCGTGGCCGAGAATAGACGATATAGCCTTTAGGCTGGCGCCTGCCGATAGAGTCGCGGTAGCAAAGTAATGTCTTAACTGGTGAGGGGAAAAGCGTTTAACTCCGGCTCTATCACAAAGGTGATAAAAAAAAGTCCTAATCGCGTCCGGGTTCGTTGCCTTACTGGGATCCCTGCCTGGGAAAAGCCAATCACCCGTATAACCGAGCGAACGAATATCCTGAATGTGACTGCTTACAATTTCGGCAGTAACTGAGGACATGGGAACTGAGCGAGGCTTTGAGCCTTTACCCATAACGGAGATTAACCTGGCTTCGATATCGATTTTGCTTATCCTGGCAAAAGCCAGCTCCCTGACACGAAGTCCGCAATCGACGAAGAGCATTAACTGGACCTGATGTTTCAAAGTTTTAGCCGATTTAAAAACAGCATCAACCTGTAATTGAGTGGCCGGCTGACGAGATACAGCATAATCCCGAGGCTTGGGTATTTTGGCGGCTGCGTTAGTCGAAATCAGCCCCCTTTCGGCAAGATAGCTATAGAAACTCCTGAATGCCTCTAGCATTCTGGAAACCGTGCCGGCCGTTCTACCTGCTGAAATCTCGGCGGCGAGGGCTGACTCGAGAACTGCCTGAGTGGGATGCGGATTAGCCTTAAGCAAGTGATGGACCTGCCGGCTGTACCGTCTTAATGTTTCAGGGGCAAATCTCCTGGCTACGAGACTGGTGAGCCAACCATCGACATAAGCCGTGTACTCTAGCCTGGCGTCATGATCCGCGGGAATCGTTAGCGTCTCCAGCTGCGCCAGGTTCCAAACCAACTCTCTTACCAGGCGCTGTTTAGCTGGGCTCAAACGTAGTAGTAGACTGTAGAACTCCATGTCCCCCTCCTTTACTGACGGGGACATAGTATCAAGCTGGCTTGGGGGGGATGTCTGGTTTCGATACAAACCAGATGTTACCTCGGTGGGCGATGCCTGGTGGGATGCTATCGAATCGCCGTCTGGCATGAGGTGAAGTGTAGCACTCGAAAGAAGGAAGTCAAGGGGGTTGTAGACATAACGGACACGATTATTCATTTTTTTCTAAGCGTGATAACGGATGCGCTCCCCCCGGGGCCGGCTACCGTGCCCACTTTTTGCAGCGCTGACACTTCCAACCTGATTTAGGCTGATGCGTCTTTTTATCCGTCCAGTGAATAAGCTGAACTTCATCATTGGTGCCGCATTCATCACAGAATGGGGCATTGGCCGGAGTGCCATTCGCGGCGGCGCCGCCGTTACCGGGACCGGCTGCCGTTGGCTTCGCCGCGGCGGTGGCCGCCGCGGCTCCTGGCTTAGACGTTGTCCCGAGCCAGTTCCCCAATGTCACAAAAGCGTGATTAAGTTCCTGGTAGACTTTCTCCCTGGTGTCCTCAAAGATGTTGACCTGAATCTCGATGTCGCCCTTCTGCACCTTCACCTTACCGTGAAACCTGCTTTGTGGTTGCTCCATGATCGTCTCCTTCCACTGTACCAGGCCTCTCACCCTGGCTTGTCCTCTCTGTAAACCTGGCTATAAGCTCGTCATACTGAGCGTCTGAAATCTTCATCCTGCGCTTCTTCTGCTGCTGCCGGTGATAGCGTAGCTCTCCGCGCAGTGTCTGCTTTCGCGCAAAGGCTAGAGAAAAAAAGATATCCACCAGCTCATCAAACAAAAACCTGATAAACCCTGACATCCTTAACCTCTCTTACTACCGGTTCTGCTTTTGTGCCCCAGACTTTCTTGGCGAAGTAGCAGCCGCACTTAGGGCACTGGTGCCAGTGGTAGCCGGCGTACACTGTCACTTCATCAAACCGGTGGCAGCAGCTACCACAAAGCATGTGCACTAGATAGAGCTGCTTTGGTACAGCATTAACCTTGTCTACCTGAGTGACTACCGACTCCGTCTTTCCCGCTACACTTATCTCGGTCATACTCAACCTCTCCCTTCTTCCAGATTATGGAACCGCATACCCGGCATTGCGGCCTGAATGTCGGGAAACCGGCACTTCTGCTTATCTTCGACCTGTCTGTGTTACCGCAATTAGGACAAACTAACTGCTCCATGTCTCACCTCCCTGGCCACTTTCGCAGAGGCCTTGCCAGTTGATATGCTTTTGACGCTCTTCCTCTTGCTTCTTAGCAGCTAACTCAAATACCTCTTCCTGGACGGCCAGTGTATAGCCGGCAGTTACGCCGGCTTGGTGAGCCTTGGCTACGAGCTGCTGGACCTCCTCAGCTGAGTACAGAATTTGTTGAGTTAACATTTGACACACTCCTTTCTATATAGATTCTTTGTAAGCCTGCGCAGAGCCTGCAGATTCAAGAGATATACCTCCCTGGCTTTACCTGCCGGGCAATGACAGACCCTCTCACACACACGAGGACAATACCTCTGACCGCAGAGACCTGTTAACTGTGTCTGGACCATGTTCATTATTTCCATGTGCCCCCCTTTTTCTCCGTTTTCTCTATACCTGCCCACCGTTACAAAGAAACGTAGAGCAGTGGCGGCCTAAAGCAAGGTTTCTGAGCGTAGCGAAGAACCGCACACCGCATTGAGAGAAGCGAAAGCGGTGGAAGCCCGAAGGGAACGGCGCGGAGCGGCCTTGCTGGAAGGGCAAAGGCGAAGCACTTTGAGCCACTGCCTATACTCTCCTATAGGTGGGTAGAGTTGAAGCTCTTAGCTTCTCCATGGCATGCCCACAACTTGACGCACGAAGTGCGATAGAAACGGCATGCTGGGGCGGTTTAGTTGCAGCAGTAAACCGCCCCTACGGCGGAGCCCCCTCGTAACGGCACTGGCTTTGCCTGGGGTGGGGGTGCTGGATGGCCTGCATGCCCTGAACGTAGAGAAGGCGATGCAGCCGCAGAGAAGCCAGAAAGCACAGGTGGAGTGGTAAGGCACGGAGAAAACAGGCATAGCGACCCCGTAGGGTCGGGCGCTAAGCTGGGCAATCAACTTGACGGCGAAGCCGATATTAAAAGCCCAGCGCTGGCTGTTCCGTGCCGCCGGCGAAGCGAGTGCCCCCCCAGGCCCTCACCGACGTGGACGGCCACGCTCGGCAGCGGTCTGAATCGGCTCGAATCGGGATGCGGGTCTTGGAAGGTCACCTTCGTGATAAAGGTGACTACGCACAGAAGCGGCCGTATCTGGCGAGACTGAGGCGGCTGGGCCGACATAAACCCTGTGCCTGGGGGCTGGTGACGCCACTGGCCGAGTGAAGGGATGCCAGCACAGATTTATGAGCGAAGCGATGTGAGCGGAGGGCCGGTGAGCAAAGCGAACCCCGAAGCGAACCACAGATGTGAGGGGTGGACGCTCTACGGTGGGGTGGAGAGCTGGCAGGGTTTCCCACACGAGCACCCAGCCCCCGGCACAGGAAAGCGAGTGAAGCGAAAACAGTGTGAGCGGGCGACTAGCATGGGCCGAAGCGAAGCGCCAGCAGGTAGCCCGCGAACACGGCTGAACGAGCGTTAA
>MGMW01000002.1 GCA_001795035.1 Chloroflexi bacterium RBG_13_53_26 | reverse complement strand
GAAGACGATTGAGGGGGATACGGTTCACTTTGGAGGGCTAGGATGAAATCTATTACCAGACAGAAGCCTCTTGAAGAGATTGAGCGGCAATTGGAGGGCATGGACAGAATATACCTTGTTGGTTGCGGTACATGTGCCACTATGACCAAGACGGGAGGTAGGGAAGAGGTCTTGAATATGAAGGAGCATCTCCAGGGGTTGGGCAAGATGGTCACTGGCTGGACCGTAATTCCCATTGCCTGCGACGAGATGACTGATGTGTCTCTCAAGGAAAGCAACGGTGCTATTTCTAATGCACATTGTGTCATGGTCATGAGCTGCGCTCTGGGAGTACATAGGCTAGCTGGGTATATCAACAAGCCTGTGATTCCAGCAGTGGATACCCTGTTCATTGGCCTCGAGGAGGATCCTGGCAGCTTCCATGAGGTTTGCGCCCAGTGTGGTCATTGCGTTCTAGGTTTCACTGGCGGCATCTGTCCTGTTACGACATGCCACAAACACCTGTTGAACGGTCCGTGCGGCGGCACCAATGACGGTAAATGCGAAATTGACAGGACAAAGAATTGCGCTTGGACTCTCATCTATGAACGCTTGAAGACTCAGGGGCGACTCGACGTCATGCGGAAGTACCAACCTCCAAGGAACTCACATGTCATACCTAGACCACGAATGACCAAAATCTCATGAGTGAGGAGCAGACTATGACTGGGCAAAGCTTCAAAGAAGTTCTCAACTCTGGCAAATTCGTGGTGACCAGTGAGATAGGCCCTCCAAAGGGAACCAACATCGAGAAGATGTGTCACCACATTGACATCCTCAAAGACAAAGTTGACGCTATAAACGTCACCGACCACCAGAGTTCAGTGATGCGCTTTCCTTCAATCGGCGGCTGCCTGCACGTCAAAGAGCAGGGAGGTGAGCCCATCCTTCAAATGACCTGCCGTGACCGCAACCAGATGGCTCTGCAAGGTGAGCTCCTCCTGGCATACACCAGAGGTATAAGAAACGTCCTTTGCCTTACCGGGGATTCAATCGTGGTTGGCGATCATAAACAGGCTGCAGACGTCTTCGAGTTCGATTCAGTCCAGTTGCTTAGAGCAGTGCATCATATGGAGTCGGGCAAGGACCTTGGAGGAAATGATCTTGACGGCGCAGTGAAATTCTGTGCCGGGGCCATCGTCACCCCTGAGGCACACCCGCTGGAACCCCAGTTGATAAAATTCGAAAAGAAAGTGGAGGCTGGCGCCGAATTCTTCCAAACCCAGGCAGTGTACGATCTGGATAACTTCAGCAAGTTCATGAAGCATGCCCGTCAGTTCCGAGTCAAGGTTTTGGCAGGGATAGTCCTGCTTGTATCAGCCAGGATGGCAAAGTACATGAACGAGAATGTGCCTGGTATCTTCGTCCCCAAGAATCTGATTGATGAGCTTGCCAGCGTACCCAAGGGAGGGGCGCTCAACAAGGGCATTGAGATAGCTGGACGGATGATCGCAGAGTTGAAAAACAGTTCAGTATGCGACGGAGTCCACATAATGGCTATCGGCAAAGAAGAAGTGGTTCCAGATATCCTGGCAGCAGCCGGGCTTTCTGTGGACAACACAACCCATGTACCTGGCTCAGGAGGCCGATGATTGGATTCCTGAGCCAAATAACGGCTCCGTGTTTCCATAACACACTACCTCCTGCAATTGGGGGCAATTTATGGTATCTATTGTCCAGGACTTCTTCATCCGCGCCTCTGTCTTTTGCTCCAATCTGACAGGAAGCCAGAAACATAATTCGAATCCCTCATGAAGAACCTTGACAGCAGGCCACGACAGGCATATCATCCATGCTCAAGCAGTCATTATGCAACAACACCGTGAACTTTCATCTCAAGCGAGAGATCTCAGAGTGACCAACAGCATGAGGAGAGGTAATGGCATATATCTTTGATCCTGATCTATTGCAGGAGACATGCAAGCAGAACCTCGATTTGCCACTGGAAGAGAAATTCGAAGCAATCTCCGATGCGCTGGATAAGCGATGCCCAGGCCGCATACCGAGCAAGAGGAGATGGATCTTTAACGTCGCAGGCGGTGCCATGGGCATGCTCACTGTACTCTACGGCTCAATGTCGGAGTATCTTATCTTCTTTGGCACACCCATTCCTACAGGAGGATACTCAGGGCGGTATTGGGCTGACGTGTACGACATCGTTCTGGATGGAGAAATGTGGTGCTATACGCAAGGCCAGTTCGAACCCGCCATCTACAAACCCGGAGACATGGCCTACCTTCGCAGAGGCACCGACAAAGGCTACCGTATGAAACCCCGCACGTGGATGCTTAAATACGCCAGGGGATTCATACCTCAGATGCTTCCATTCGGAGTACTCGGTAGCACAGTAACCACCCTCGATTTCAGAAGTATGCGCCAGCAATTCTGGGACTACAGTAGAATACTAATGAAGGAGATTCTGAAAGGAAAGCTATAGCCCTAGGAATTGAAGTACCGGCTGCTTACAGAATTCAGCAAAACAGTACTCTGATCCTTTCACACTTCCATACTCCAATCCTTCAATTCGCATCCCGGCTTCCATCCCCAGCAGATTGTATCGTACATTGCCCTAGAAGCCATAAATCATTCTCCCACGGCGGTAGTGTCAACATTCTTGTGTAAATTCGGGCAAGGGCTTCTCCTTCCAGTGTTGGTTCAGGTAGCTTATGACTCCGTAGATAATACGATTGACGCTGGCGGTATTGGTGAAGCAGCTCATTGGACGAGTGCGCCGTCGCACTTCCCGGAATGATCTCTCTATGACGTTGGTGGTGCGCACCTTCACTCTGTGCTCTGCAGGGACATCCAGGAAGATGAGGAGTTCATCCAGGTCCTTTCGCAGGCAACCCACAGCTTCTGGATGCCTATGCCGCCACCGGGATTCCCACTCACGGTATCTCTTCAATGCCTCTCGTCTGTTTTCTGCCTGATAGATTAGAGATGCCTGCTTTGTGCAGTCCTTCTGGTCTCGCTTGGGTAGTCTGTTGGCCACGTTTCTCAGCTTGTGTGCCCAGCATCTTTGCCTATGGACATAGGGATAGACGGTGTCCAAGGCCTGGTGTAGTCCCGGGCATCCGTCTGTGGTGATCAGCCGCATCTTTTGTCCCACCAGCCCCCTATCGTACATATCCCTCAGGAAGGCTTCCCATTTGGCTTCGCTCTCGTCGGTACCCTGGCAAAAGCTGATGATCTCCCTCTTTCCGTCCCTCCTTATGCCATAAGCACACAGAATCTGCCTCCTATACCGACCCACGGCCCCCTTGACCTTGAGGCTGATGCCATCCAGAAAAAGGTAGGGGTAGATATCAGCCAGCGGTCTTCGCCAGAAAAGCTGTACTTCCCTGTCCAAGCCGCGGAGTACCCGGGAGACTGTCTGAGGGCTAACCTTCTCACCTCTCACTGTGGTCAGCACCTCCCCGACTCTCCTGGTGCTTACTCCAGAGAGGAACATCTCCCGGATCATCTTATCCACCTGATCTTGGCGACGTCTGTAACGGGGAAGAACCTCAGAGGGATAACTCTCCCTGGCCCTCGGTACTCTCAGTGCCTTGATCACTCCGTACTTCGTCGAGAAGCTCCTTTCATAATGGCCATTCCGATAGCTCCTCCTGGATCTAGACCTCTTGTATCTTCCTGCCTGAAGCTGTGCCACCAGCTCTTCTTCCAGGCTACCTTCGAGAATGGCTTTCACCACTCTTAGCTGGCTAGCCTCTATCTCCTCCCACCAATCCTCCGATTGCCATTTGACCTCTCGCCACAAATCCTCTAATGTCAGTTCGGTCAGGCCTTTGACCTGTACCACAGGGCGTTCCTCCTTTCTCTTTACTCTTCACTTCACTGAAAGGATACGCCCTTGTCTATTCCCTACCAATTTACACAACTTATGGTACGCTACCCCCACGGCAGACATTTGACAAATTCAATCGAAATGTGATATAAAAGCACCCTGGTCTGCTAGGGAAATACACACGCATATGATAAGTGGGATATTGTCCTATAGTTCTTGTTCATCTGATTGCTGAATCTGCATAAGTCTGAGGGTTGACCAAAACAGAAAACCCCACTTGGTTCGCCTACCAGTGGGATCATCAGCAGGGAACGGGGGAGCGCTGAACCACTGTCTTTAACTGGTCACTTGGGCAGTGGGGAGCTAATAGTGAAACCGACCTTCCCAGGTCGGTTTCTTATTTTGTTATTCAGTAGAAGAGGCAGACACCATGAAAAGGAAGTTAGTCGAAGCGATATTCTGGGGCGCAGTGCTGGGTACGGCATTTACCGCTGGACTCATTGGCATCTCAGGTTTTGGTGTCCTGTTGATAATGGCATTTGCAGCGACTGCTGGGATCATTCGCGTCAAATTACTGACTTGGTCTTCTGGTCAACCGCGCATACAAACCTACAACCCCAATACACATACTCACCTATCCCACCCAGTGCAATCGTCCAAGGCCTGATCTGGTCCACAGTCGTATCTCCTTCACCTGCGAAGTTGAAGCAATGCATCGCCTCAGAGTTCGATCTCGTCGAAATCCAGGTACACCATATTGTCATAAAGCAGCCGAACAGGTTATAATATCCGGCAGTGCCTGAAACGAACAGGTAGCTATCGGTCACAGTAGTTGTTTACTAGAGTTGCAAGTCTGAGATATCGGCCCATTTGAACACTATCCCAGGCTTGTTGATTGGTTCTACAGGCCCAAGAACGTTCCAATGGATGCTCTTTGAATGACCACACCATCCCTTAGTCCGCTCAATGTCGTTTTCGATAACTGGCGCGGTGTCAGCACAAAGAAGTTAAGGACAGGAAAAGCAAGAGATTCCTTCGGAGCCTCCGCCACCTTGCCGACCGCCACTGGCAAATGCCCATGACGGAGAACGAGCAGCGCCTGTATGAAACAAGGAGTACCTCACCAGAAGTGAAACAGAAAGGTAGAATACGCGTAGTCATAGAAAGGGTAGCACCTGAGATTGACGGTGGACGTTTCCCCATCAAGCGGGTCATCGGAGAGAGGGTACTTGTGGAGGCTGACGTTTTTGCCGATGGCCACGATTCAATATCAGCGCTCCTCCTGTATCGCAGGAAAAATGACACACAATGGACTGAAGTCACCATGACCTCTCTGGGCAACGATCGGTGGCAGGGTTTCTTTGAGGTGACTGAACTCGCATGCTATGAGTACACGATTATGGCCTGGACTGATCGTTTCAATTCATGGCAATCAGATCTATCCAAGAAAGCGGAGGCAGGTCAGGACATATCGATAGACATCCTGGCAGGAGCTCGACTCCTATATGAAGCCTCACGGCGTGCTCCCGCTGCTGATGCCGAGACGCTACGAAAATGGGCACATGTTCTGGAATCCAATGACATAGCAGACGCCGAGGGGAAAAAGGCACTGGCACTCTCGACTGCAACCGCCCGCCTCATGAATAGATACCCCGATAAAGAGTACATCATAACCTATCCCAAAGAACTCAAAGTAATGGCTGATCGCAAGAAGGCCGGTTTCAGCAGTTGGTATGAGATGTTTCCACGTTCATGTGCAACTGAGCCTGGGCGTCATGGCACTCTCAAGGACTGCGCCGCTCGGTTACCTTATGTGGCTTCGATGGGCTTTGATGTGCTCTACCTCCCACCGATACATCCTATAGGCTGCACAAATCGCAAAGGCCGGAACAATGCAGCCGTAGCAGGGTCTGATGATCCGGGCACACCCTGGGCAATCGGAACAGAGGAAGGCGGACACAAAGCTGTACATTCAGAGCTCGGCACCTTGGATGACTTCCGTCATCTCATGGAAAAAGCCCAAGAATACAACATCGAAGTCGCTCTGGATTTGGCGTTCCAGTGTTCCCCCGATCACCCCTATGTGAAAGAGCATCCAGAATGGTTCCGCTGGCGTCCGGACGGTACCATTCAATATGCAGAGAATCCACCGAAGAATTACCAGGACATCTACCCTCTTGACTTCCAGATCAAGAATTGGCAAGCGCTTTGGGAGGAACTGAAAAGTATCGTTTTCTTCTGGATTGAGCAAGGTGTTCGCATCTTCCGTGTTGACAACCCTCATACCAAGCCATTCCACTTCTGGGAATGGCTGATTGCCCAAGTCAGAGAATCATACCCTGATGTGATTTTTCTATCTGAGTCTTTTACACGCCCCAAAGTCATGTACCAACTGGCCAAACTCGGCTTCACACAGTCCTATACCTATTTCGCTTGGCGTAACACCAAGTGGGAACTAACGCAATACTTCACAGAGCTCACTCAGACTGAGGTGCGGGAATACTATCGTCCTAACCTCTGGCCAAATACTCCCGATATCTTGACTGAATACCTTCAGCTTGGTGGAAGGCCTGCTTTCATGGCAAGACTGGTTTTGGCAGCCACCCTGGGAGCCAATTACGGAATCTACGGTCCTGCCTTTGAACTGTGTGAGAACAAGGCCAGCGAGCCCGGGAGTGAGGAATATCTGGATTCAGAGAAATACGAGGTAAAGCACTGGGATATCTCACGGCATGACAGTCTGAATGATTTCGTTGGTAGAATCAACCGTGTCAGACATGAGAACCCCGCCCTTCAGAGCGATAGGAACCTGAGCTTCCACCTCACAGATAACGAGCAGGTCATCTGTTACAGTAAACGCACGAAGGACTTCTCCAATATCGTGCTCGTCATGGTGAATCTGGATCCTCGTTACACGCAGTCAGGATGGACTGATCTCTCCCTTGATGATCTCGGACTCAATGACCATGAGCCCTACCAGGTTCACGACTTGCTGACCGATGCCCGCTACGTGTGGCATGGTTCGCATAACTACGTGGAACTGAATCCCTTCATAGTTCCAGCCCACATCTTCCGTGTACGTAGAAAGTCCCGCAGCGAGAAGAATTTCGACTACTATATGTAAGGTACAAGGGATAGATGAGGTTCTACTATACCATGCAATTTCCCTTGACGGCCACAGACCCTATCTCTTCCCATGCAATGCTAGCCTTCACAAGGCAGCCCACGGATGCACTGGAGGCCTCGTCATCACGAAAATACTCGTCCCATAGTCAACATCAACAGGGAATTCTCATGGGCATCACTGGGGCAAGAGTACCTCTAGGAATATCATGGTATGATCTGTCAGACAATTCAGTTGCGCAACAAACAAAGATGGAATTTGGATCTTGAGCGAAGAGGAGTACCTGCCATGACATCAAGAAAACCCGAGGGCAAGAACATTGACAAAGCTAGCATGAGCAGTGAACCCAATGATCCTGCTCGTCATGACATGACTTTGCTCTCCGATCAAGATCTCTATCTCTTCAATGAAGGAAGTCACCTCCGTTTGTACAGCAAACTTGGAGGCCATCCCCTGACTGCCGGCGGAGTGGCGGGGACCTACTTCGCTGTGTGGGCACCTGATGCCGAGCAAGTATTTGTGGTCGGCGACTTTAACTGCTGGAGCAGAACCAGCCACCCTTTACGCCCTAGAGACCGGTCAGGTATCTGGGAAGCTTTTGTTCCTGGTGTCGGAATCGGAACCATCTACAAGTACTACATCATCTCTCGACACAACGGTTACCGAGTAGAAAAAGCCGATCCCTTTGCATTCCACAGTGAAGTGCCACCCAGGACAGCCTCCATTGTCTGGGATTTAGGGTACACCTGGGGGGATCAAGAGTGGATGGAGCAGCGACATCGGTACAATGCGCTTGATGCTCCGATCTCTATCTATGAGATTCACCTTGGCTCCTGGATGCGTATACCAGAGGAAGGCAATAGGTCACTGACCTACCGAGAGTTGGCACCCAAACTGGCCGAGTATGTAAAGAAGATGGGCTTCACCCACGTAGAGTTTTTGCCAGTCATGGAACACCCTTTGTACGGCTCCTGGGGCTATCAGACCACAGGATACTTTGCACCAACGAGCCGATATGGTACCACGCAAGATTTTATGTTTCTCATCGACTGTCTTCATCAGCAAGGCATTGGGGTGATACTGGACTGGGTACCCTCCCACTTCCCCACCGATGAGCATGGACTCGGTTACTTCGATGGAACACACCTCTATGAGCATTCAGACTCGAAGAAGGGATTCCATCCAGATTGGACTAGTTTCATCTTCAATTACGGGCGCCATGAAATCAGAAGCTTCCTGCTTAGCAGTGCCCTCTTCTGGCTCGATAAATACCATGCGGATGGTCTCCGCGTGGACGCCGTTGCCTCCATGCTTTACCTGGACTATTCGCGCAAGGAGGGGGAGTGGATTCCAAACCGGTACGGCGGGAGGGAGAACCTCGAAGCGCTCGCCTTCCTTCGTCGCCTTAACCAAGAAATCTACGGAGTCCACCCAGACACTCAGACGATCGCTGAGGAGTCCACAGCTTGGCCTGCGGTCTCCCGACCAACCTACGTCGGTGGCTTGGGCTTCGGACTGAAGTGGGATATGGGTTGGATGCATGATACGCTCGAGTACATGACCAGGGATCCCATCTTCAGAAGGTATCATCACAACAACCTGACCTTTCGAATGCTTTACGCCTTCTATGAGAACTTCGTCCTTCCTCTTTCGCACGACGAGGTCGTCCACGGCAAAGGATCGCTCCTGGGCAAAATGCCCGGAGATGACTGGCAGAAGTTCGCCAATCTAAGACTACTCTTGGGCTACATGTACGCCCAGTTGGGCAAGAAACTCCTATTCATGGGTGGAGAGTTCGGGCAACGGAATGAATGGTACCACGAAGCCAGTCTGGACTGGCATTTGCTGGACTACAGCCCACATTCAAGCTTGCAGCGGTGGGTGGAGGATCTGAATCACATGTATCGAAGCGAGCCAGCACTGCACGAGTTGGACTTCTCGCCGATGGGCTTCGAGTGGATTGATTGTAGGGACGTCCAGAACAGTATCATCAGCTTCATCCGCAGAGGGCGCTCTACAAGCAATATTATCCTCGCCGCCTGCAACTTCACACCGACCCCACGGTACAATTACCGCGTAGGGGCACCGCAAGGCGGATTCTGGAAGGAAGTTCTGAACAGTGATGCTCAAGAATATGGTGGCAGCGGTCAAGGCAACCTCGGCGGAGTTGAAGCTGCCCCTATTGCTCACCACGCCCGACCGCATTCATTGAATCTTACCTTGCCTCCCCTGGGAATAGTGCTCCTGAGAAGTGAGAGTTGACAGCTATGAGTTCTGGTATAGGCTTAGGTGACACATACTCAGGAAGTGCTGGATGTCGCTTCATGGACTGGTCACCGTTGTTCAGGAGGCAGAGGCACAATGTTGTGGCACCTCAGGTACAGATTGTTCCTCTTAGGATGCACCATAATGGTTATTAGGGGAAATTCCTGTAGACCGTAGATCTGAGTAGCTTCATATTTGCAGAGATCTGGGAGCCAACTGGTGATGGACATAGCTACCACTACTGTTGTGGAGACCAGAAGGTTGAGCCGCCACTTCGGCAGAATAAGAGCTGTCGATGAGGTTAACCTCCAGGTTAGAGCAGGAGAAACCTACGGGTTGCTTGGGCCAAACGGATGCGGCAAGACCACCCTCATTCGCCTTTTGGTCGGATTGCTGCGGCCAACCACTGGTGAAGCAATAGTGCTGGCAAAAACAGTGCCTAACAAGGATATCCTCTCCCAGGTTGGCTACATGACCCAGGCTGAGGCTATCTACCAGGATCTTACGGTGTTGGAGAATCTGCGCTTCTTTGGCAGCATCTACGGTGTAGACTCCACCTCTCGCTTCCACGAAGTTCTGGGGCTGGTGGAGCTAGCAGAGAGGGCCAACAGCGTTGTGGCCACCCTCAGTGGAGGTATGAGGAGACGTGTCTCACTGGCTTGCGCCATGTTGCATAATCCAATGCTGTTGTTCCTCGATGAACCCACTGTTGGTGTAGACCCGGAACTTAGGGTAAGTTTCCGGGATCACTTTCGCAGGCTGAATGAACAGGGGGTGACCATAGTTGTCTCCAGCCACGTTATGGATGAAGCAGAGCACTGCCACCGTCTGGGCCTGATGCGAAATGGCCGCATTCTGGCCGAGGGTAGTGCCAGCGAACTGAGGCAGCGTACCAGAACATCCACGTTGGAAGAAGCTTATCTTGCCTTAGCGAGGGGAATCAATGAGTTGGCATAGGATAAGCGCTCTGGCCAAACGCATTATCACCCAGTTTAGACGGGACTGCCGCACCGTTGCCCTCATCCTGATCGTGCCAATAGTAATACTCTCCTTGGTGGGATATCTCATCGATCTGAAACCGTCGGACACAGCTGTTGGCATAGTCAACGAGGACGTGGCAGCAACATCAGTTGCTGATCTCATCATTGATACTCTTGAGGAGAGCAGCGATCTGAAGCTAGTAGACCTGAGCCGCGAGGACCTGGAGGAGCAGTTGTGGGACAGCAGAATCAAAGCGGCACTTATCTTCCCATCCGACTTTACCCAGAGTATCCTCACAGGAAACGAACCAACGGTAACCCTGATTCTGGAAGGTTCTGAATCACAAGTCGTAGGATACGTCAGAGCAAGCGTAGCCGCAGCCATACAGCAAACGTTGGCTAGTGCACCAGTAATGGAAGGCCGCTTGATCGATGTTCAGCCCAGCTTCATCTACGGTGGGACTGACTACAGTACTCTGGACTACCTTGGCCCGGCCTTCGTAGTACTGATACCATGGTTCTTTGTCTTCCTGTTGACCTCAATAAGCTTCGTTAGAGAGCGAGTCCAGGGGACTGTGGAACGGCTGCTGGCCTCACCGCTCAGTCGGATCGAGATCGTGCTGGGTTACATGCTCGGCTTTGGCGTCTTCTCCCTAATACAATCGCTGGAGATGCTTCTATTCACAGTATACGTGCTCAATGTAAACTGTGAGGGC
>MGMW01000001.1 GCA_001795035.1 Chloroflexi bacterium RBG_13_53_26 | reverse complement strand
TGGTTCACCGGCAGGAGCAGGTAGTCGTAGCGCTCCATGAAGGAGCGCATCCGTTGATAGATCGAAGATCTCAGCGCCATTGCGCGGGCGATCCGCGGTCCGTCGAGTTTCAGTCCCTCCTCGATGTTCCAGATCACCGTTTCCTTGATCTGATTGCGGTGCTCCCGGAGCAACTCGGCATACTTCTGGACGAACCCCACCGCGCGCAACACATGAAACGCCTCGTCCGCGCCGGACAGGTCCGGTTCGGCCTCCTCGACGATGCAGCCCAGCGACACGAACACCTTGCGCTGCGCCTCGAGGACCTTGGTCACACGCCTCTCTACGGGCAGGCCCCCGAGATTCTTAGACCAGGCGATGCGTACTTTCTTAAAATCCCTTGCCAGGGAGCGGGCAAAGCGCTTACCGGGCTCGGTGATGCTGATCGGCGACCGAGGATCAGGGCCCGCCATTGCGGAAAGTAAGAATGCCGCGTCCCCGACCGACCGTGCAATCGGGCCGATTACCGAGAGGCTCGCCCAGGCGTCGACGGCCGGGTAATACGGCACGCGGCCCGGCGTCGGTCGAAACCCCACCACATTGCAGAAGTTTCCCGGGTTGCGCAGGCTGCCTCCGAGGTCCGAGCCGTCGGCGAAAGGAAGCATACCGCAGGCGACTGCGACCGCCGCGCCGCCCGAAGAGCCGCCGCAGGTTTTCTCAAGATCGTAGGGGTTGAGGGTCGCACCGAATACCTTGTTGAAGGTTTGGCTGCCCGCGGCGAACTCGGGGGTGTTGGTTTTCCCGAGGGTGATCGCGCCGGCGGCCGCGAGCCGCTCGACCAGCACGTGGTCGTCGTCGGGCACGTGGTCGGTGTAGATCGGCGAGCCGAAGGTGGTACGTATACCCTTTGTCTGGATCATGTCCTTGTAGGCGATCGGCAGGCCCGCCAGCGGTCCGGGTACGGGTCCATCCGCGCCGGCGCCCTTTGTGCGGGCGAGGCGCGCATCGAACCTCTTCGCCGCTTCGAGCGCCTGCTCGGGCAGGAAGGTGACGATGGCGTTCACCTTTGGGTTCAGGCGCTCGATCTGCGCGATGTGGGCGCTCATCACCTCGGCGGCAGAGAGCTTGCGGGTGCGGATCAGGCGCGCAAGCTTGCGCGCTGGCAGGAAGACGATATCGTTCATTGCAGCCTCCAACTCACGACCCCGAAATTTTTCCCGCTTCGATCTCCTTGATCCGATCGAACAGCCTCTGATTGATAAGAACTTTCTTTTGCGTAAGTTGAGGATACGGACAGGAGTTTTGTGTGTCAAGGGGAATTTGCCACAGAATTAAAGAGGATCTTCCGCCGCTTCCCGCCCCCAAGTTCCGCCCCCCCGGTGAGATTTTTCTTGACACCGCCGGTGGCGGGATAGTATCCCGTCGGCGGTACACGGACGACGGTATCGGGGGGCTCTGCAGTGCGTTGCGAAGAGAATATTCTTAAAAAGATGGCCAAATAACACCCCTTGACTGCCGACCTGCTGGTGCGCAAGATCTACAAACTTCTCGAAAAAAACATCATCAGCATGACTCTTCCCCCGGAGAGCAAGCTCGTGGAGGAAAACATCGCCCGTGCTCTCAAAGCATCTTCATCAATGAACTACGGGAGGGTATCAGCATGAAACTGGTCATGTACCAATACGCGGAACGGGGTTATCGCCTCGGGGCGATGACTGCCGACGAGCTGCCCGATCCGGGCAACCTGGAGGTGAAGCTCTGGGTAAACGATCGCGAACTCCAGAGATCCAACACCCGGGAGCTGGTCTACGATGTCTCGACGCTGGTGGCCTTCCTTTCGGAGATTTTCTCGCTGGAACCGGGGGACATCGTGGCGACGGGCACCCCCGGGGGCTGGCGAAGTTCCGCACGCCGCCGACCTTCATGGAGGTCGGCGACGTCTGCACCATCGAGATAGAGAAGCTCGGCCGACTCTCGAACCGGCTGCCGAGATGGCGAAGCGGGGACGCGGCTGAAATACGCGCCTCGGCGCTCTCGTCAATGACGATGTCGTCGATCTGGGCGCGGTGGATGAGGCATGGCGCCGGGAGCGGGAACATTCGATGCTCACAAAACGTCAGCTCTCCATCTTATAGCCCTTCTCATTGAATAGCCTCAGGCAGGCAGCCACCACCTCGTGGTCGTACAGGGAACCGCTGCGACTTGAGATGATCGCCAACGCCTGGTCCACAGGCAGGGCCTTTCTGTAGCTCCGGTGGACGGTCAAATTTTCCATGGAGCCGGCAACGGCCAGGACCCGGGCTTCGATGAGAATGTCCTCTCCCTTGATCCCCTGCGGGAATCCGGAGCCGTCGAAACACTCCCGGTGCTGTAGGATGATGTCGGCAATCGGCCAGGGGAATTCGATCCTCTTGAGCGTGTCATGTCCGGTTTGGGGGTAGCCTTGATACAGTGTCAATTTTATCCCGTCCAACCGATTGGTGTCCTGAAGAAATTCGGGGGGGACAGTCATCAGGCCGATATCATAAACGGCCGCTGCCAGCTCAATCCCCTGCACCTGAAAAGGGGTCAGTCCCATCTCCCGGGCGATCGCAGAAGCCAATGCCGCTACACGCCGATGGTGACCGGGGGCATAGGGACCCTTTCTTTCTATCGTTTCAGAGAGGACATCAATTGCCCCCTTCAGGTTTTTCTCCAGCGCGGCATGGCTTTCCTGGAGACTCTCCTCCGCCTTCTTGCGCACGGTGATTTCCTGCTCCAGCGCCCGGTTGATTTCTTCCAAAGCCAGCATCTTGTCTTCTAACTTGCGGACCAGGGCCTCGCTGTACAACTTGTAATAGTCCGTTTCTTCCGGGGCGGGCTGCGCGGGTGCAAGCGGCCGGCCGGTCTCGCTCTCTTCAATGACCTGTCGCAATATGGCGACGAACGCCTCCGGGTCCTGGGGCTTGACGACGAAGCGCGCGGCCCCCAGGCTCAAGGCCAGTTCCTCGTCCCGGGGATCGGTGTAGATGGCGGTGTAGAAGATGAACGGGATGTGTTGCAGCCGCTCATCCTTTCTCCACTCGCGACACAGGGTAAAACCGTCCATCTCCGGCATGAGGATGTCGGAGATAACGATGTCGGGGGGGGCGGACCGGGCCCGCTCCAGCGCCTCGACGCCGTTTGCGGCCATCAGAACATCGTAACCTTGCCCCTTCAGCATGGTCTGCAGCAGGTAGAGATTCTGCTCATTGTCGTCGACGATCAGCGCTTTTTTCATTACATATTCTCCAATCATTCCCTATCACTGCGGCAATTCATATCCCTTTTCCCGGAACAGCAGCAGGCAGGCGTCCACCGCATCTGTATCGTAGACAATTCCCTTATCCTTGGAAATTTCATCAATAGCCACGTCTATTCCAAGCCCTGGTCTATATGGCCGATGTGAGGCCATAGCCTCTACCACGTCAGCCACTACAATAATACGGGACTCGAGGAGGAGTTTATCGCCCGTTAACGCATTCGGATACCCTGAACCGTCAATCCTCTCATGATGCTCCAGAACCATGCGTGCAATGGGCCAGGGAAACTCTATGTCCTTTAAAATTTCATAACCGTTTTGAACATGCGTTTTTATCAGACTGAATTCTATCTCTGTCAATTTTCTCGGCATGCTGAGAATTTCTGCCGGAACGGATATTTTGCCAATATCATGAATTGTTCCTGCCATCCGGAGGCCATCGATTTGCTCGGTTGACAGATCCATCTCAGCCGCAATGGCGCAGGCGAGATCGGCTACTCTCTTCTGGTGACCTGCTGTGTATGGATCTCTAACTTCCGCAGTCACCGCCAGAGCCTGAACAGTGGCCCCCAGGGTCTTCCGCAAACTGTCAACCGCCTGCTGTCTTTCCTCATCCATCTGCTTGCGATCGGTGATGTCGATAAAGCTTTCCACGCCTCCTATAATTTTTCCGGACGGGTTTAACAGCAAGTCATAATTCTTAAGAGTTGTCAGTTTCCTTCGATCTTTACTGGAAATCACACATTCGCTGTAGTCTCCGGGTTTTTGAAAACGGTCATCGAATAACCGGCATTCTTCTCCACACGTGGGCGATTCAAAAACGTCGCATTTCTTGCCCAGAACCTCTTCGGCTCCGTAACCGGTAATTTTTTCAGCCATGAGGTTCCAACTGGTGATTATGCGGTCAGGATCAACGGTGAACACGGCGCTGGGCGTCGTACGCAGAACGTCTCGCAAAAAGCCCTCGGACCTTTGTATGTTTTCGAGGAGCCGGGCTTTGTCAATGGCTAACGCCAGGTGGTTCGCCAGGGTTGTTATGTTGAGCACATCCTCCTCGCTGAAAGCATCTTTTTCTCTACTGACCAGGGACACAACGCCCAGGAGTCGGTTTTCATTGCTCACAGGCACAAACAAAGCGGAGCGAATGGTCCCGTCGAGCACGACCCAGCGGGGATCGGTCGTCGTATCCGGAATGATCAGTGCCTGGCGAGTCCGGCCAACCAGCCCCACCAGACCCCGTTCTTCACCGAGAGCGAATACTAGTTTCTTTTTTAATGCGGTCTGGGTTTCATCGGGGAAACCTACGTTATCCTGGAGAGAGAGAGTGCCCGAATTTTTGTCGTAATGAAAATAACTAGACACCTCGTAACCCGCTGTTTCAACGATGGCACAGAGCACCAAGGGAACCAAGTCGGCAACTGGCCTTGGCTCTACCAGCTCCTTACAGACCCGATAGAGGGCGGACAGGCGCCGGTGAGCCCACTTGAGCTCCAGCACCTTGTCTTCCAGTTTGCGAACGAGAGTCCGGTTGTATTCTTTGTAGTAGACCCCTTCATCTTTCGTTGGCGCGCGTGGCGCAACCCGTTTGCCTGCCTGATGGGTCTCTGTTACTTCCCGCATCATGGTCAGGAAGTTATCCGGTTCCGACGGCTTGACGACGAACCGCTCGGCACCCAGGCTGAGGGCAAAATCTTCATCTTTGGAATCGGTGTAGGTGGCGGTGTAGAAGACGAAGGGGATATCCTTCAGGCCTTCGTCCTTTTTCCATTCCCGGCAGAGGGCAAAACCGTCCATCACCGGCATAAGGATATCGGAGATGATGATGTCCGGGGGATCGCTCCGGGCAGACTCCAGCGCCTTGACGCCGTTTTCCGCCATCATCACATCGTAACCTTGACCTGTCAACATGGTCTGCAGCAGGTACAGATTCTGCTCGTTGTCATCGACGATCAGCGCTTTTTTCAATGTGTATCCTCCAATCGGGATCAGGTGTTTAGGCTGAAGGCTTTTAGGATTCTTCAACCTTCAGCCTAATCCCCTTCAGTCTATCCACCTGAGCAGTTACAGATATTGTTCAATATCCCTTATAAAGGTTTCCGGGTTGATGGGTTTCTCTATATAACCCGTGCAGCCGGCCTCCAGGGCCCGTTCGCGATCTCCCGTCATGGCGTAGGAGGTCACGGCCACAATGGGAATATCGTCCAATGCCGGGTTCTTGCGCAGTTCCCGCGCAACGGCGTATCCATCCATCACGGGCAACTGGATATCCAGGAGGATGAGTGCGGGTCTGACTTTACTTGCCAAATCGATACCCTCCCTGCCGTCTCTTGCCGGGATGACCTCATAACCGTTCTTTTCCAGGATAAACGTCACGAGGTAGAGGTTCTGCTCGTTGTCCTCGATCACCAGAATCTTTTTCATTGCCCCTCCATTATGATAACGGCAGCGTAAAGGTGAATTTGCTGCCCTTCCCCCACTCGCTCTCCACCCGGATCGTGCCCCCTAACATCTCCACCAGTTTCCCGCAGATGGACAGCCCCAGGCCTGTTCCTTCGTGGTTGCGCGCCAGGCCGGTATCAACCTGACTGAAGGGTTTGAAGAGCTTGTCCAGGTCTTCCGGCTTAATGCCGATGCCCGTATCTGCCACGGAAATTTCCACTAAATCTCGGTGGAGTGCTGAGGACTGAGTGCTGAGTGCTGAGACAACTCCGAACTCGTCACTCCGAGCTCCGAACTCCTTACTCCGAACTAATCGCGCCGCGACGCGCACAAATCCCTGCTCGGTAAATTTGACGGCGTTGCCGACCAGATTGATGAGGATCTGTTCCACCCTTCGCCGGTCGCTGATAATCACGCCTACGTCGGAGGCAATGGCGCTGTCCAGGGAGAGCCCTTTTTTCGCGGCCAGAGGCAACACGGTGCGCAGGGCCGTCTCGATGACAGACCGCATATCAAAGGGCCGCCTGATGATCTCAACCTGGCCCGCTTCGATCTTGGAGATGTCCAGGACGTCGTTGATGAGGGCAAGCAGATGGTTCGCACTGTCCTTGGCCATACCAAGCTGTTTAGCCTGCTCATCGTTGAGGGGGCCCGACATCCCCTGCAGGACAATGCCTGTAAACCCGATGATGGAGTTGAGCGGGGTGCGCAGTTCGTGGGACATGGTGGCCAGAAAGGCGGATTTGAGCTTGTCGGCTCCTTCAGCCCGATCTCTGGCGACGGCAAGTTCGGCTGTTGTATCGTTCAGCTCTTCGACAAGACTCATCAGAGCCAACTGGTTTTCATTAAGTTCATTCGTCTTTGCGGTCAGTGTGGCGGTGCGCTCGTTGACCAGTCCTTCAAGATGATCGCGGTGTTTTCGCAACTCTTCTTCCGCCTGTTTGCGCTCGGTGATCACTTCCGAGAACAGTATGATGCCACCGATCTCGCCCTGAGTTTTATACCAAGGGTGGATTTCCCAGCGCACCCAATCCGTTCTTCCGTCCGCGCGCGGGAAGGGATCTTCTTCTGATTTTTCAACCGCTCCCGCCAGACAACGCCTGTGGATTTCTCTCCAGCGCTCGGGAATCTCCGGAAACACTTCATAATGCGAGCGACCGATGATATTCCGGTCGCCAAGGTCATAATCCATGAGGAAGCGGCGGCTTGCCACAATATACTTCATATCGCGATCGAACATGGCGATCGCCGCAGGAGAATGTTCTACAAAAAGCCGTAGCACTCGCTCGTTTCTCTTCATCGCTTCTTCCGCCCGCTTGCGCTCGGTGATGTCATGCATCGCTACTACGGCGCCTATTATCTTGCCTTCAGGGTCTTTCAAGGTTTGTCCACTTGCAACAAGAGTTCTGGCAGGATCCTGTTTCGGAATGATCATCATTTCCGCATTACGCACTTTCTCACCCTGTAAGGCGCGGAACAAAGGAACATCTTCTTTTTTCATTGGGGTCTTGCCATCAGGAAGGAACAGATCATAGTGCTGCGCCCACTGATCAGAGGGTATTGGTTCTTCCGGCAAACCGTGAAACACACGTGTGGCGCGATTGAAGCGTGCAAGAACTCCATTTGCATCACAAGAAACGATCCCCTCTTCAATGCTGTCAAACACGGCTGCCAAAAATTGCCGTTCTTTTCGCAGCGTCTCGTTGACTTGGCTCAATTGGGCTGTTCGATCCTGGACTTTCTTTTCCAGATCAAGATTAGCACTCTCGATTTCCTTCTCTGCCTGATTACGTTTGAATTCACTCTTACTCACCCGATAATATCCAAATACAATGCCGCCTGTTCCAACCAGCCAGAGGAGAAGATATATTGAAATGTTCCTGCTTTGGCTTGTACCTGCCAGTTCCCTGATCGAAGCCAGCGGCAGCGAAACACTGATGCCGCCCCTGATATCGTTCACCTTATATCCTTGCCCTGCATGGCATTTAAGACACCCTTCTTCTGTAATGAACGGCCGCATCAGGCGAAAGTATTCACGCCCTTCGATATTCTCGATTGAAGATATTTCAGTCACACCCTGCTCAAAAGCAACAAGTGCTTTTTTCTCCCACTCGTCAGGTGCGTTTTCTGGTTTTATCGTTTTTAAACTTGTAAGGTGACTGCGCGCCCCTGAAACCTCTCTCTCAAATTCATATACCTGACGTATCATATAAGCAGGATTCATCAGTGTGAGCTGTCTGCCCGAAGGGGTTCTTATGTCACGTTCCGGTATGTCTGAAAGATATGGATTCGGTGGGGTTTTGTTTGTAACCGGCACATACACTCCTCCATGCATTGTAGCCCAGCGGCGATAAAGAATATCTTTTTCAAAGGCTGAATTTGTATAAATGTGTGCATATTTCCGGGTTTCTTCGCGTGTTTGAATGGCATTCCAGAGGAGTAATGCGAAAACAATGACTGACCAGGCTACAACTAAAAGCAGTGCGTAGCCTTTGATGTTCGATAACCCCATCTTGGTCCTGTCAGCATTGCTCATGATACCTTCCCACCCTCTTTTTCAAGCCTTGCGATTTGCTCTTTCAGTTCTTTCATCCGGAGCTCCCTGCCCACGAAGAGCCTGTTCATACGTTCGATTTCGGCGATCTTCGCTTCCAGCTCGGCGGTGCGCTCCTTGACCAGTTTTTCCAGATGCTCGCGGTGTTTCTTTAATTCCTCTTCTGCTTCCAACTTCTTCTTTGCTGTTTCAATGGTATCGATTGCAAAGGAAATATCGTTCGTTACCTCATCGAGCAAATGAATTTCTTCCCGGTCAAAGAAATGAGAAACGGAGGCATAAAGACTGAAAGCGCCGATCACTTTACCGAAGTGCCTTATCGGGAGTGCCATTGAAGAACGATAACCGCGCTTGAGTGCTTCTCCTCTCCAGGGACCCATTTGCGGGTCTTTTTCTATATCATCGCATACATAATGCCGGCTTTCCCGAATTGCTGTTCCGGTCGGTCCATAACCGGCAGGCACATCCTCGATAGAAATTCCTTTGATCTTTGAAAGATAACCTTCCTCAATTCCCGAATACGCTATCGGTTTTACAAGATGGGTCTCTTCATCGATCATGCCAATCCATGCCATCCGGAATTTTCCATATTCAACGGCAATGCGGCAGGCTTCGCTCAAGATTTTGTCCTTCTCATGCTCTCTCACAATTGTTTGATTTATTTGACTGATTACAGCATACACACGATTGAGTTTAAGGATTTTTTCTTCCGCTTGTTTGCGTTCGGTGATATCACGTGCGGCGGCATAGATTAATTTCCCTGATGAAGTTGAACGCCACTCAATCCACCGGTAAGACCCATCCTGGCAACGATAACGGTTTTCAAAATTCAATACCTCTTTCTGCGCCTCAAGTCTGGAAACGGTCTCCAAGGTTGACTCCATGTCATCCGGATGAACAAAATCAAGAAAACGTTGGCCTTCCAGTTCTTCCAGTTTAAAGCCCAACGTTGTTTCCCATTCTTTA